>NZ_JARAKC010000003.1:0-515202 GCF_049887195.1 Mesorhizobium abyssinicae | reverse complement strand
GCGCGAGCAGCTCGGGCTGAACCAGCCTGCCTATCTCCGCTACTTCCACTGGCTGGGCGGCGTGCTCACCGGCGATCTCGGCACCGCCATGTCGAGCGGGCAGGACATTGCGACATCGATCAAGGACCGGCTGTGGAACACGCTGTTCCTCGCCTTCTGGGCGGCGATCGTCGCCGTGCCGCTGGCGATCATCCTCGGTCTGATCGCGGTGCGTTACCGCAATGGCTGGGTCGACAAGCTGATCTCCGGCGTGGCGCTTGCCTCGACCTCGTTCCCGGAATTCTTCATCGGCTATGTGCTCGTCTTTTACTTCGCCGTGCAGCACCAATGGTTCCCGGCCATCTCCACCGTCTATGAGGGCATGCCGTTCGGCGAGCGCATGCAGGCCATCGCCTTGCCTGCGGCGGCGCTGACGTTGGTGGTTCTGGCCCATATGATGCGCATGACGCGCGCGGCGATCCTTAACGTCATGCAGTCGGCCTATGTCGAGACGGCCGAGTTGAAGGGTCTGTCGGCCTTCGCCGTCATCCGCAAGCATGCGTTCCCGAACGCCATCGCGCCGATCATCAACGTCGTCATGCTCAACCTCGCCTATCTCGTCGTCGGCGTCGTCGTGGTCGAGGTGATCTTCGTCTATCCCGGCATGGGACAGTATCTGGTCGACCACGTCACCAAGCGCGACGTGCCGGTCGTTCAGGCGGTCGGCCTGATCTTCGCCGCCGTCTATATCAGCCTCAACATCATCGCGGACATTGCGGCGATCGTCGCCAATCCGCGCCTCAGGCATCCGAAGTAGGAGGGAGCGGGACATGCTGAATATTGCACGCATCCCCCTACCGGCATTGATCGGTATCGTGCTGACCTCGCTGTTCGTGCTGGCAGCGATCTTCGCGCCCTGGATCGCGCCGCACGGCAATGCCGAGATTGTCAGCGACGTCCCTTGGGAACCGATGTCATCGGCGCACTGGCTGGGCACCGACAATCTCGGCCGCGACCTGCTGTCACGCATGATCTACGGCGCCCGCATCACCCTGTTCATCGCGGTGCTGGCCACCGCGCTGTCCTTCTCGCTCGGCGCCATACTCGGTTTTTCGGCCGCGGTGTTCGGCGGCTGGTACGACACCATCCTGTCGCGCCTCATCGACCTGCTGATGTCGATCCCGACGCTGATCATGGCCCTCGTCGTGCTTTCGGTGCTCCCCTCTAACGTGGTGACGCTGATCCTGGTGATGGGGGTTCTCGACTCCACCCGCGTCTACCGGCTGTCGCGCGCGGTCGCCGTCGACATCAACGTCATGGATTATGTCGAAGCCGCCAAATTGCGCGGCGAAGGCAGCGCCTGGATCATCTTCCGCGAGATCCTGCCCAATGCGCTGTCGCCGCTGGTCTCGGAGCTTGGCCTGCGTTTCATCTATGCGGTGCTGTTCTTGTCGACGCTCTCCTTCCTCGGCCTCGGCGTGCAGCCGCCGGATGCCGACTGGGGCGGCATGGTCAAGGAAAACAAGGACGGTATCGTCTTCGGCATCGCGGCGGCGCTGATCCCGGCCGCGGCCATCGCGGCGCTTGCCATCTCCGTCAATCTCGTCGCCGACTGGGTGCTCAACCGGACGGCAAGCCTGAAGGGAGGGCGCGGGTGATGGCCGACACCAAAGCGAAGCCCGGCATGCTGCTCGACATCCGCAACCTGCGCATCGAAGCGACCGTCTATCCGCCCGGCGAGCAGCCGAAGACCATCACCTTGGTGCACGACGTCTCGCTGACGCTGGAAAAGGGCAAGGTGCTCGGCCTGATAGGCGAGTCCGGCGCCGGCAAGTCGACCATCGGTCTGTCGTCGATGGGCTATGGCCGCGGCGGCGTGCGCATCACCGGTGGCGAGGTCATCCTCAACGGACGCGACATCCTGAAGGGCGGCAAGGAAGGCTTCCGCAGGTTGCGCGGCCGCGAGGTCTGCTATGTCGCGCAGTCTGCGGCCGCAGCCTTCAATCCCGCCCACCGGCTGATGGACCAGGTGGTCGAAGCTGCCCTTCTGCACGGCACGGCGACCCGGGCCGAGGCCGAGAAACGTGCCGTCGCGCTGTTCAAGAAACTCAGCCTCCCCAACCCGGAAACCATTGGCGAACGCTTCCCGCACCAGGTCTCCGGTGGTCAGCTGCAGCGCGTCATGACGGCGATGGCGCTGTGCTCCGAACCCGACCTGATCGTCTTCGACGAGCCGACCACCGCGCTCGACGTGACGACGCAGATCGACGTGCTGGCGGCGATCAAGGACGCCATCCGCGACACGCATGTCGCGGCGCTCTACATCACCCATGACCTTGCCGTCGTCGCCCAGGTGTCGGACGAGATCATGGTGCTGCGCCACGGCCGGCTGGTCGAATGGGGCGGCACCCGCCAGATCATCAAGGAACCGCGCCAGGAATACACCAACGCGCTGGTCTCGGTGCACGAGATCGCGCACCAGGAGCAAACGCCCGGCACGACGCCGGTGCTGTCGGTGAAGAACGTGACCGCCGCCTATGGCCGCAGCCACATCAAGGTGCTGAAAAACGTTTCGGTCGACATCTTTCCGGGCCAGACGCTGGCCGTCGTCGGCGAGTCCGGTTCGGGCAAGTCGACGCTGGCGCGCGCCATCACCGGCTTGCTGCCGCCCGAGCAGGGCAGCGTCGTCTTCGATGGCCGCACGCTCGGCAACAAGCTCGTCGACCGGCCGAAGGAGGATCTGCGCCAGCTGCAGATGATCTACCAGATGGCCGACGTGGCGATGAATCCGCGCCAGACGGTCGGCACCATCATCGGTCGGCCGCTCGAATTCTATTTCGGCATACGCGGCAGCGAGCGCGACCGGCGCGTCGCCGAGCTGCTCGACAAGATCGAGATGGGCAAGGGTTTCGTCGACCGCTACCCGGCCGAGCTCTCCGGCGGCCAGAAGCAGCGCGTCTGCATCGCCCGCTCGCTCGCCGCCAAGCCGAAGCTGATCATCTGCGACGAGGTGACGTCGGCGCTCGACCCGCTGGTCGCGCATGGCATCCTCGAACTGCTGCTCGGCCTGCAGAAGGAGGAAGGCGTCGCCTATCTGTTCATCACCCACGATCTCGCCACGGTGAAGTCGATCGCCGATTCGATCGCGGTGATGTATCGCGGCGAGGTGGTGCGCTACGGCGCCAAGAGCAAGGTGCTGGCACCGCCCTTCGATGCCTACACCGATCTCTTGCTGTCCTCGGTTCCCGAAATGGAGATCGGCTGGCTGGAGAAGGCGATCGCGGGTCGTCGCATGGCGAGCGCGGGCAACTAGGGCCCAGGAAGCATCGGCCTGCCCGTTTCACGGGTGTGGGCGCCGCGTGTCCGAGAGACCCGCGGCGTTCCGATTTCAAAGGACATTGGAATGGAGCCGCCGGTGGCGCTCGCGACAAAGCTTCTGCTTATCATCCTCGACGGCGTGCCCTACCGGAACTGGCGCCGGCTCATGGGTAATCTCGAAGGCTGGGTCCAGTCGGGCGAGGCGCGGGTCTGGAAGATGCGCTCGGTGCTCCCGTCGACCTCGGCCTGCTGCTATGCCTCGATCCACACCGGCGTTGCGCCGCAGGTGCATGGCATCCTGTCCAATGAGAACCGGTTCAGGGTCGAGCAGCCGGACATCTTCTCCGAGGTCAGCAAGGCCGGCGGCAGGACGGGCGCGGTCACCCATTCCTACTGGTCGGAATTCTTCCGCTCCTATCCGTTCGACCTCGTCGAGGACATGGAGTTCGACGAGCCGGGCGGGCCGATCACCCATGGCCGCTTCCACACCATGACCGGCTACAATGCCAGGAACCAGATGACGCCCAGCGATGCCGACCTGTTCGCCACGCTGACCATGCTGGCCAGGCGCCACGGCATCGACTACGGCATCCTCCACACCTGCACGCTGGATTCGATGGGGCATCGCTTCGGCCATGACTGCCATGAGATGGACCATGCCGTCTATGCGATGGATGCCATGCTCGCCGGCTTCCTGCCGCTCTGGCGGCAAGCCGGCTACGAGGTGATCGTCACCGCCGACCATGGCCAGACCGACCGCGGCCACCACGGCGGCCATGACGACGAGATGCAGGATTTCGCCCTATACTATTTCGGCCCGGGCAAAGGTCCCGAGCCAGACACGCTGCTCGACCAGTTGCAGCTGGCGCCGACGGTGCTGAAGGGCCTCGGCGTGCCCGTGCCAGAGACGATGAAGGCGAAGCCGTTTTTGGGGTGAAACGCGGCGTTGGCGCCCCCTCTCCCCGTCACTATACGGGGAGAGGGTAAGGGTGAGGGGCAGCGCCAACATCGACAATTGCCGACGCCGGCGCCGCCCCTCATCCGCCTGCCGGCAGCTTCTCCCCGTATAGTGACGGGGAGAAGGCAGATACTCTGGCAACGTCCCCGCTCTTCGGTTAGCCTCCCGAAAATTCCTTGGCGGAAGGATGAACCTTTTTGGACCGATCGGCGACAGAGCTACGAGGAGCCAGGCGGCTCGACCGGCCATGACGGCGGCGATGGAGACCGATCGCGCGCTTGTCGACCGGGTCGCGAAGGGCGACCGGGCTGCCGTGCGGCTCCTGTTCATGCGTCACCATGCGCGGGTCTACCGTTTCGTGGTGCGCCAGACGGGATCGGAAATGATGGCCGACGATATCGCGAACGAGGTGTTCCTCGAACTGTGGCGCCAGGCGCCCAGCTTCGAAGGGCGCTCGGAAGTCTCGACATGGCTGCTCGGCATCGCCCGCTTCAAGGCGCTGTCCTCGCTGCGCAAGAAGAAGGAGGACTGGATCGACGACGATGACGCGGCCCAGGTCCCCGACAGCGCCGACACGCCGGAAGTCGTCACCATGAAGGAAGACAAGGGCGCCGCCCTGCGGCGCTTCGTCGACGCCCTGCCGGAGGAGCATCGCACGGTGATCGACCTCGCCTATTACCACGGACAGTCGGTGACCGAGATCGGCGAGGTGCTCGGCATTCCCGTCGCCACCGTCAAGACCAGGATGTTCTACGCCCGCAAGAAACTCGGCGAGGCCCTCAAGGCTGCCGGTTACGACAGGGGGTGGCCATGAGCGCCGCTGAAAAGATGTCGCGCCGCGACGAGATGGAAACGCTGCTGCCGTTCTACCTGAACGGCTCGCTGGAAGGCGCCGAGCTGGAAGCCGTCGAGGAATGGCTGGCGAACGATCCGGCCGCACTTGCCGCGCTCGGCGAGGCCGAGGCCGAATTCTCCGGCACCGCCGCCGCCAACGAGGCGATCCGCCCGCCGGCCGATGCGCTGAGCCGCTTCGCCCGCGCCCTCGAAGCCGAGGCCGGTCCGGCGCGTGCGCCGGCCAGCCCGTCATGGCTCACGCAGGCCCTCAATCGCTTCATGGCGGTGCCCGCCACCGTCGCCTGGGCGGCTGCGGCGGCCCTGCTGGCGCTGGTGGTGGTGCAATCCTTCGTTGAGCCCGGCGGCAAGGGCAACGATTTCGAGATCGCCGGCGCCGAGGACGAGCTGGCGAAGCTGCCGTTCGCGCTGGTCAAGTTCAAGCCGGAGGCGAAGATGGCTGATATCGCCGCCTTCCTCGATCGGAACAGGCTGAAAATCGCCGGCGGGCCGACCGCCGACGGCGTCTTCCGCATCGCCATCCCGGCCGAGACCGGAGACGACTACAAGAAGCTGCTCGGCCTTATTGCCGCCCAGCCTTTCGCCGATGCTGTGATCGAGGGAAGGAAACCGGCCAGTGGCGGCTAAACCGGTCATCGCGTTTGGGTTCCTGCTGGCGGCGATGACAATCGCCGCCACGCCCGTTTTTGCCCAGAGCGAGGACCAGCCGCCGGCCAAGACCGGGTGTCCCGACGGGACAAACGCCGCCGGCGCCGACTGCGCCAAGGATGATGGCGGCGGTACGCCTGGTGCCGGCCCTGCAGGCGCCGTCTTTCTGCCTGCCCTGATCGTCGACCTGTTCCCCAATCCTCCCGGCGGCGCGACGCCGGTGCCGACGCCCGATCCGCGTCGCGATCCGGCCAGCTCGCTGCCGCCGCCGGCCCAGCCCGCGCCGCCCGTGCAAGCGCCGGCGCTTGGCGGTCCGATCATTTCGCCGACCGACCTCATCGCCACCGACCCGCAGCGCGCCATCGTCGGCGATTTCGTGCCGGACGAGGTGCTGGTGACGGTCGACGGCGATGCCGCCACCGTGCAGCAGATCGCCGCTTCCTTCGGGCTCGAAGTGCGCTCCGAGCGGCAGTCGCGCCTGCTCGGCACCACGCTGGCGCGCTTCGGCATTCCCGACGGCCGCCCGGTCGGCGTCGTGCTGGCGCAACTGGCCGCCGACGGCCGCACCAGGCGCCGCGAGCCCAACCATGTCTATTCGCTGCAGCAGGCGGCCGGCATCGTCAACTATGCCTTCGACCGCATCGCGCTCGATGCTGACCAGGCGAGCGGCGAGAATGTCCGCGTCGCCGTCATCGACACCGGCATCGACGACACCAACCCGGCGCTGTCGGGCGTCATCGCCGACCAGTTCGACGCCATGCCCGCCGTGGCGGTCGAAAAGCGCGACCACGGCACCTCGATCGATGGCCTGATCGCCGGCGTCGGCGCGCTCAAGGGCATGGCGCCTGGCGCGAAGATCTACCATGCCCGCGCCTTCGAGGGCGGCAAGTCGACCATGGACGTCATCCTGTCGGCGCTCGACTGGGCGGCAGAGCAGGATGTGCGCATCATCAATATGAGCTTCGTCGGCCCGAAGAACGACCTGCTTGGCATTGCCTGCCGCAATGCCCGCGCGCTGGGCATCGTCCTGGTCGCCGCCGCCGGCAACAACGGCCCGAAGGCTCCCTATGGCTACCCGGCCGCCTTCGACGGCGTCATCGCGGTGACCGCCACCGACGCCAAGGACGGGCTGATGCCGCAGGCCAATCGCGGCGCCTATGTCTTCATCTCCGCTCCCGGCGTCGAGGTGGTGGCGCCGAGCGGCGCCGGCTCGGACGTGGTGACCGGCACCTCCTTCGCCGCCGCGATCGTCAGCGGCGCCATCGCCAATTTGATCCACGCCGCGCCGGACCGCTCGGCCGACGACATCGAGAAGGCGCTCGCCGCCACCGCCAAGGATCTCGGCCCGAAAGGGCGAGACAATGATTTCGGCTATGGGCTGCTGGATACCAAGGCGGCCGAGACGGCGAAGGAATAGTCCATCGCCAGTATGCGAATGTGAATCGAAATTCCTGAAGGTTCGATAAATGAGAAGCTCTCAAATGGAGATATACTTCTGGTCATCGGTTTTATATTACATCGTGTTCGGAGTCGCATCTATAGCTATTATTATTTCGACCGACGCACTTGGTATTTCATGGACCCTCATCGCAGTAGTTGGATACATTACTCTAATTTATACTCTCAACATATGGCGACGGAGGAGGCATCCGAGAAGCGTCTATCAGATTAAGTTGGCGCAACGGCGATCGGACGACTAGTTGCGGCCGTCCGCGGTAGGTTCAACTCTATTGCTCTGGGCCTTCTACCCCGGCGCCCCGGCCACAGAACCCCGCACCACCAGATCCACCGGCCAGACCTCGCCGCGGTGTCCGGAGTGCTTGGAGAATCTCGATGTCGTGGAAACTGGATGAAACCGCGCAAACGTCTGCGGGCGCGGTGGCGGCGGGTCGGGCTGGCAACGGGCCATCGCTCGTGCTTGCCCATGGCTGGCCGTGGTCCTCGTTCTCATGGCACCGGATCATTCCGGCCCTGGCGCGGCGATACCATGTCCATTGGTACGACATGCCCGGATACGGGCGATCCGACAAAGCCGCGGACCAGCGCACCTCGCTCGATGTGCAAGGCAAGGTCTTTGCAGAGATGCTTGCCCATTGGCGCCTCCAGCGGCCCATGGTTGTTGCCCACGACATGGGAGGCGCGACGACGTTGCGGGCGCATCTGCTGCACGGCTGTGATTTCGACCGCTACGTTTTGATGAATGTCGTCGCCATGCGCCCCTGGGGATCGGAGTTCTTCGACCATGTCGGCCGTCACGTGGATGCCTTCCTGGGCTTGCCGGCGCACATCCATGAAGCCGTCGTGGCGGCTTACGTCAAGGGAGCGATCGTCAATGAGATCGATCCTGGAGATTTCGACAAGCTTGTGGAGCCGTGGCTGTCCGAGGAGGGAAGGGTGAGCTTCTATCGGCAATTCGCGCAAGCCGATGAAAGATACACCGCCGAGGTCGAGCCGATGTTCAAAGATATACGCTGTCCGGTAGAGATCATCTGGGGCGAGGACGACCCATGGATACCGCTGGAGCGAGGCAAAGCGCTTCACGCACTCATCCAGCAGGCATCGTTCGAAACACTGCCCGGCGTCGGCCATCTTCCTCAGCTCGAAGCGCCAGATCTGGTGCTGGGGCGGCTGAACAGGTTCTTGTCACGCGAACCCGAAGGCTGATCCGCATGGTTTGAGTTTGATCCTACGTAGGCGCCCCGGCCACAGACCCCCGCACCACCAGATCCACCGGCCAGACCTCGCCGCGGGCGCCCTCTTCCAGTCCCGATATGCGCGCCGCGAGACGCTCGGCGACGCGGGCGCCTGCGAGGCGGATCGACGAGCGCGTCGTCGACAGCGGCACCGGGAAATTCTCCGGCTTCAGCCAGGGAAAGACGTCGTCATGCGCGATCAAGGAGAGGTCGCCGGGAATGGAGAGGCCAAGGTCGCGCACCGCGCGCACCACGCCGAGCGACATGATCAGGCTGGAGCAGGCGATCGCCGTCGGCGGCTCGCTCTGCTCGAGCAGGCGCCTGGCGGCGCGGTAGCCGTTCTCCTCGGTCATGGTGAGCGAACAGATATGGCGCTCGCCAAGCACGAGGCCAGTCGTGGCGAGTGCGCGGCGCATGCCGCGCTCGCGATGGATGGCGAAAGTCTCGCGGTCGTCGCCGTTGATCAGCGCAAGCCGCCTGTGGCCGAGCTGGATCAGCAGCCGCGCCGCCTCGTGGAAGGCGCCCTCGTTGTCGATGTCGAGGAAGGCATAGTCGAAGTCGAAGCCCTCGCTGCGGCCATGAACGATGAAGGGAATGCCGAGCGTGTTGAGCAGCGCCACCCGCCGGTCGGCCGGCCGCGGCGAGGAGATGTAGACCGCGTCGACCTGCCGGTTGGCGACGATGCGCCGGTAGGTTGTCTCCTGGTCGTCGGCGTCCGCCGGCGACAGCACCAGGTCGAGCTCGTGCGAGCGGGCATAGTCGCCGAGGCCGGACAGGAACTCGACGAAGTGCGGATCGATGTCGACGGCGGCGCCGGTCGGCAGGACATAGCCGATCATCCCGGTCTTGCCGGTCGCCAGCCGGCGCGCGCTCGGGTTGGGGCGGTAGCCATGGCGCTTGGCCGCGTCCATCACCCGCCGCCGCGTTTCCTCGTTGACCTCGGGGTAGCCGTTCAGCGCCCGGCTCACCGTGGTCTGCGAAAGCGCCAGCATGTGAGCGAGCTGTTTAAGGTTCACCGGAGGCCTCCAAGCCTCAAAGCGCTTTTAATTTGAGTCAAAACGACAACCAACGCTGGTGACGTCGAACGCGCCGACCATAAGCATCGTTCAGATGGGTTTGAAGCAAAATTTGCTGCTGCAGCGCCAAAAAAACGTGCTGCAGCGCACTTTCTACGCACCTATTTGCAGAAATTAAATCGATTAGCCTTCTGCCCCTCTTGACTTCCGATTGATTCAATGGCGAGATCGAAACGACCAAAGCGCTTTGGAAGACTCTTCGAAAGGTTGCGGTTCCTTTCTGACTGAGTCACAGTCCTGCGGCGTCGGCGGACGGAATGGAGGTTCCGTCCGATTGTTTGTGACCACTGGGAGGAATACCGATGAAGAAGATGCTTCTGCTGGGCGCCGCGTTCGCTACGCTCGCCTTGAGCCTGCCGGCGCAAGCCGAACTGAAGTTCAAGCCGGGCGAGGACCCGCGCTTCAACTGGCAGAACTACGAGGATCTCAAGAAGGTCGACCTCAAGGGCGAGACGCTGACCATCTTCGGGCCATGGCGCGGCGAGGACGAAGGCCTTGTGCGCACCGTTCTCGAATACTTCCAGGAAGCGACCGGCGTCGAGATCAAGTACTCCTCGTCGGAGAATTACGAACAGCAGATCGTCATCGACACCCAGGCCGGCAGCCCGCCCAACATCGCCGTGCTGCCGCAGCCGGGCCTGATTCAGGACCTGGCTTCCAAGGGCCTTTTGACGCCGCTTGGCGACGACACCGCCAAATGGGTCAAGGACAATTACGGCGCCGGCCAGTCCTGGGTCGACCTTGGCACCTTCAAGGACAAGGACGGCAAGCCGGGCTTCTTCGCCTTTCCCTACAAGGCTGACGTGAAGTCGCTGGTCTGGTACTCGCCGGATAATTTCGAGGAAGCCGGCTACAAGGTCCCGAAGACGCAGGAAGAATTGGCCGAGCTCGAAAAGAAGATCATCGCCGACGGCGGCAAGCCGTGGTGCATCGGTCTCGGCTCCGGCGGCGCCACCGGCTGGCCGGCGACCGACTGGGTCGAGGACATCATGCTGCGCACGCAGACCCCCGATGTCTACGACAAGTGGGTGAAGAACGAGATCCCGTTCAACGATCCGGCCGTGGTCAACGCCATCGACATCTTCGGCAAGATCGCGACCGACGACAAGATGGTCGACGGCGGCGCCAAGGCGGTTGCCGCGACCGACTTCCGCGACAGCCCGAAGGGCCTCTTCGCAGTGCCGCCGAAGTGCTACCTGCACCATCAGGCCTCGTTCATCCCGACCTTCTTCCCGGAGGGCACGAAGCTCGGCCAGGATGCCGACTTCTTCTACTTCCCGCCCTATGCCTCGAAGCCCGACCTTGGCACCCCGGTGCTCGGCGCCGGCACGCTGGCCATGATCACCAAGGATTCGAAGGCGGCCCGCGCCTTCATCGAATTCCTGAAGATGCCGCTGGCGCATGAGATCTGGATGGCCCAGGGCGGTTTCGTGACGCCATTCAAGGCGGTCAACAAGGACGCCTATGCCAGCGACGCGCTGAAGAAGCAGGGCGAGATCCTAGCCAACGCCTCGACCTTCCGCTTCGACGGTTCCGACCTGATGCCGGGCAAGATCGGCGCCGGCTCCTTCTGGACCGGCATGATCGACCTCGTCGGCGGCAAGTCCGCCCAGGATGTCGCCACCGACATCCAGAAGAGCTGGGACGCGATCAAGTAGCCGATCGTTCCCGCGGCCGGAAGCTCTTGCTTCCTCCTCCCAAGCGGATCCGGGCCTTTCGCGCCCGGATCCAGCTGGCCCATCACAGCATCTCATCCCGGTAGGGCCGGGATGGACCAGGTTCCAGTCGTTAAAGCCCAGTCGTGAAAGCGTAGACATTCCGGCATGCGGCGCGGCCGGCGGAAGCGGACAGTCCGCTTTCATGTCCCGTTCGCGCTCCAACAACGAGAACAGCGCACGAACTGATCGCCAGGGTCGTTTCAGGCCTGGCCGATCCTGCGCAGGGGAGAGGGACCCATGGCGGCTCAGATTTTCTCGGCCATATTCGTCATCATCGTCGGCGTCGGCGGTTGCGTCGCCTATTTCTGGGGTGCCAACAAGGCGCTCGACACCATCTTCCCCTCGCGCGGCGTCAGCGGCTCAGCCGCCGTCGACAATCTGCGCCGGCAGGGGCTGATCCGTCCCTGGCTGTTCGTTGGGCCGGCCATGATCATCCTCACCATCTATCTGATCTATCCGGTGGTCGAGACGCTGAGGCTATCCTTCCTCGACCGCGGCGGCGCGAGCTTCGTCGGCTTCGCCAACTACGAATGGGCGTTCGGCGACCGCGAGTTCCGCAACTCGATCCTCAACAACATCGTCTGGCTGGCGGTGGTGCCGGCGGCCTGCACGTTCCTTGGCCTGATCATCGCCGTGCTCACCGACAAGATCTGGTGGGGCACCATCGCCAAGAGCCTGATCTTCCTGCCGCTGGCGATTTCCTTTGTCGGCGCCAGCGTGATCTGGAAATTCATCTACGAATATCGCGGCGAGGGCCAGGTCCAGATCGGCCTGCTCAACGCCATCATCCAGTATTTCGGCGGCCAGCCGCAGGTCTGGATATCGCTGCCGTTCTGGAACAATTTCTTCCTGATGGTCATCCTGATCTGGATCCAGACCGGCTTTGCCATGGTGATCCTGTCGTCGGCGCTGCGCGGCATTCCCGAGGAGACGATCGAGGCCGCGGTGATCGACGGCGCCAACCCGTTCCAGATCTTCTGGAAGATCATGGTGCCACAGATCTGGGGCACCATCGCCGTGGTCTGGACCACCATCACCATCCTGGTGCTGAAGGTCTTCGACATCGTGCTGACCATGACCAACGGCCAGTGGAACAGCCAGGTGCTGGCCAATCTGATGTTCGACTGGATGTTCCGCGGCGGCGGCGATTTCGGCCGCGGCGCAACGATCGCCATCATCATCATGATTGCCGTCATTCCGATCATGGTCTGGAACATCCGCCAGGCCAACAAAGAGACGGGAGGACACTGAAATGGCCGCCTCGACCGGAAAGTCCTTCGCCAGCCGTTTCGGCGTCCACATCGCGGTGCTGATCTTCGTCGCCATCTGGACCGTGCCGACGCTCGGCATCCTGGTCTCCTCGCTGCGCGACAAGGACCAGATCATCGCCTCCGGCTGGTGGAACTCGTTCGCCAGCTCCAGCCAGACCGGAGCCGGCCGGCTGCCCGCCGCCTCGGCGCAGGTCGAGAAGGATGGCAAGTTCGTCATCGCGGGCAACATCTTCGGCGACGGCGCCAAGCGCGATATCAGCGCCTTCGGCGTCAAGTCGGCGGCGCCCACGCAATACCCGGCCGGCTCGACCGCCGATCTCGGCGACGGCGTGACCCTGCAGGTCAATGCCGACGGCAGCTTCGTGCTTGCCTCGCCCAAGGCCTTCGAGGGCGACCGCGGCCAGCGCGTCTACTTTGCCTCGTCGGCGCCGCCGAAATTCACCACCGACAACTACAAGACGGTGCTGTTTTCGGAGGGCATCGGCCGCTCCTTCATGAACTCGCTGACCGTCACCATCCCGGCGACCGTGATCCCGATCCTGATCGCCGCCTTTGCCGCCTACGCGCTGGCCTGGATGCGCTTTCCCGGCCGGGCCCTGCTGATCGCGGTGATCATCGGCCTGCTCGTCGTGCCGCTGCAGATGTCGCTGATCCCCTTGCTCAAGCTCTACAACGGCGTCGGTTCGTTCTTCGGCGTGCCGTCGAAGACCTATCTCGGTATCTGGCTTGCGCATACCGGCTTCGGTCTGCCCTTCGCCATCTATCTGCTGAGGAGCTACATTGCCGGGCTGCCGCGAGAGATCATGGAATCGGCGCGCATCGACGGCGCCAGCGATTTCGAGATCTTCGTCAAGATCGTGCTGCCGCTGTCCTTCCCGGTGCTTGCCTCCTTCGCCATCTTCCAATTTCTTTGGGTATGGAACGATCTCTTGGTGGCGATGGTTTTCCTCGGTACAGAGGCCGACCAGATCGTGCTGACCGCCAAGCTGAACGCGCTGCTCGGCTCACGCGGCGGCGACTGGGAGATCCTCACGACATCGGCGTTCGTGACCATCATCGTGCCGCTGATCGTGTTCTTCTCGCTGCAGCGTTATTTCGTACGCGGGCTGCTTGCCGGCTCGGTGAAAGGAGGTTGAGATAATGCAATCGGCTTTGAAGGCGACGTCGAGGCCCGACCCCGCCGTCGATCGCGACTGGTGGCGGGGCGCGGTGATCTACCAGATCTATCCGCGCTCCTATCAGGACTCCAACGATGACGGCATAGGCGACCTCAAGGGCATTGTCCGCAGGCTGCCCTACATCGCCTCGCTCGGCGTCGACGCCATCTGGATCTCGCCCTTCTTCAAGTCGCCGATGAAGGACTTCGGCTACGACGTATCGGACTATTGCGACGTCGACCCGATGTTCGGCACGCTCGCCGATTTCGATGCGCTGGTGGCGGAAGCGCATCGGCTTGGCCTCAAGGTGATGATCGACGAGGTGCTGTCGCATACCGCCGACATCCATCCCTGGTTCAAGGAAAGCCGTTCGAGTCGCAGCAATCCGAAGGCCGACTGGTATGTGTGGGCCGACGCCCGGCCGGACGGCACGCCTCCCAACAACTGGCTGTCGATCTTCGGCGGCTCGGCCTGGCAATGGGACACCAGGCGCCAGCAATACTACCTGCACAATTTCCTCGCCGAGCAGCCCGACCTCAACTTCCACAACGCGGAGGTCCAGGACGCGCTGCTCGACGTGACCCGTTTCTGGCTGGAGCGCGGTGTCGACGGCTTCCGCCTCGACACGATCAATTTCTATTTCCACAGCCAGGGGCTGGAGAACAATCCGCCGCTGCCGCCCGAGGAGCGCAACGACCAGACGGCACCGGCCGTCAACCCCTACAACTACCAGGACCATATCTACGACAAGAGCCGGCCGGAGAACCTCGGCTTCCTCGAACGCTTCCGCGCCCTGCTCGACGAATATCCGGCGCAGGCAGCGGTCGGCGAAGTCGGCGATTCGCAGCGCGGCCTGGAAGTGGTGGCCGCCTACACCGCCGGCGGCAAGCGCGTCCACATGTGCTATTCCTTCGACTTCCTGGCGCCCGAAAAGATCAGCGCCGCCAAGGTGCGCACGGTGCTGGAAGCCTTCGGCAAGGTCGCCAGCGACGGCTGGTCGTGCTGGGCCTTCTCCAATCACGACGTGATGCGGCCGGCCTCGCGCTGGGCCGCCAGCGAGGCCGATCCGACCGCCTATCTCAAGGTGATCTCGGCGCTGCTGATGTCGCTGCGCGGCTCGGTCTGCCTCTATCAGGGCGAGGAGCTCGGCCTCGGCGAGGCGGATCTCAGCTTCGAGGACCTGCAGGACCCCTACGGCATCCGTTTCTGGCCCGAATTCAAGGGCCGCGACGGCTGCCGTACGCCGATGGTGTGGGATGCCGCCGCCAAGAATGGCGGCTTCTCGGCGGCCAAGCCGTGGCTGCCGGTGCCCGGCAAGCATCTTTCGCAGGCGGTGAACGTGCAACAGGGCGATGCAAGCTCGCTGCTCGAGCACTACCGGCGCTTCCTCGCCTTCCGCCGCCAGCATCCGGCGCTGGCCAAGGGCGACATCGACTTCATCGAAAGCGCGGGCGACACCGTCGCCTTCACCCGCCGCGAGGGCAATGAGCGTGTCGTCTGCGTCTTCAACCTGGGCAGCAAGCCGGCCGAGGTCGATCTCGGCGGCGGCTCGCTGCAGCCCTTGCCCGGGCACGGCTTTTCGGGCCAAGCTGGCGCCGGCTCCATCCGCCTTGGCGGCTACGGCGCCTGGTTCGGGCGCATCGACTGAGTTTTTGAAACGGACGTCACTGGGAGGACAATCATGGCCGATGTCACGCTGAGGCAAGTCAAGAAGTCGTACGGCAATCTCAACATCCTGCACGGCATCGACCTCGACATTAAGTCGGGCGAGTTCATCGTTTTCGTCGGCCCGTCCGGCTGCGGCAAGTCGACCTTGCTGAGGTCCATCGCCGGGCTCGAGGAGATCACCTCGGGCGAACTCAAGATCGCCGGCGACGTCGTGAACGACGTGCCGCCGTCGAAGCGCGGCATCGCCATGGTGTTCCAGTCCTACGCGCTCTATCCGCACATGACCGTCTACGACAACATGGCCTTCTCGATGAAGATCGGCAAGGAAAGCAAGGCCGAGATCGACAAGCGGGTGCGGCAGGCGGCCGAGATCCTGCAACTGACCAAATATCTCGACCGGCTGCCCAAGGCGATGTCGGGCGGCCAGCGCCAGCGCGTCGCCATCGGCCGCGCCATCGTGCGCAACCCGAAGGTATTCCTGTTCGACGAGCCGCTGTCCAACCTCGACGCCGCACTTCGCGTCGCCACCCGTATCGAGATCGCCAAGCTGAAGGAATCGATGCCGAACACGACGATGATCTACGTCACCCACGACCAGGTCGAGGCGATGACGCTGGCCGATCGCATCGTGGTGCTGAAGGAAGGCCGCATCGAGCAGGTCGGCACGCCGATGGAGCTCTACAAGCGGCCCGGTAATCTGTTCGTTGCCCAGTTCATCGGCTCACCGGCCATGAACATCCTGCCGGCGAAGATCGAAAAGGCCGGCGACCCGACCGTCATCAGCCATGTCGGCGGCCGCAAGGCGACGGTGCCGATCGCCACACCCGCCTCGGCGAATGGTGCGGCGGTGAGTTTCGGCGTGCGGCCGGAAGACCTGGCGATCGCTACCGGCACCGAGTATCTGTTTGAGGGAACGGTGGACTATGTCGAGCAGCTCGGCGAGGTCCAGCTCGTCTATGTCGACATCGGCCGCGCCGACCTGCCGCTGGTGACGAAACTGCCGGGCAATGTCGAGGTCAAGCGCGGCGCTGTGCTGCGGCTCAACGCCGATCCCGGCGACCTGCACATCTTCGACGCTGACGGCCACTCCTTCACGCTTCATATGGCGGAAGCCAAGGCGGCCTGACCTTCACGTGAGACAAAAAAGGAGCGGCGGGCTGTGCCCGCCGCTCTTGCTATTTCAGCCCGGTCCATCCCGATCCGGGATGGACGGCTGTTAGCGCCCGAACAGGTTGCGGTCGCTACCCTGAGGCGCGGACTTCTCGACATCGCCCGACGAGTTCAGCAGCTTGTAGACCGGCGAGCTGGTGTCGCGCGTCGACGACGTCTGCGTGGTGTCGACGTTGGCGGCCGGCCGCTGATTGTTGATGTCGGTCCCACCAACATTGTCGTTGCGGGCATAGGCGCTGCCGGCGGCGATCAAAAGTGCGGCGGCAGTAAGAGCAATCTTCTTCATTTTGGGTACTCCTGGATTTGCGTAGGAGCGGCGGGCCAGCCGCCGCGTCCGGCTTCCGTTTGGCCGCGACCCGAACCGGAGGTCCGGGATCGCGGTCCGGTCGGTTTAGTTGTTGCCGAAGAGGTTACGGTCGCTGCCCTGGTTGGCGGGCTGCTCGGCGGCCGGTTCCGACTTCTTGATCGATGCCGTGTACGAGCTGTCGACGGCAGCAGCGGGCTGATTGGCACCGTTGGAACCGTAATTGTCGCTGCCGGATGCGAAAGCGCCGCCCGAGATGGCCAGAAGGGCCGCTGTGGCAAGGATGATCTTCTTCATTTTAGTGCTCCTGAATTTCTGACGATCCCGAGCGGCAGGCTCTTGCCCACCGCGGGTCAGGGATCGTGTGTTAGTTGTTGCCGAACAGGTTGCGGTCCGAGCCCTGTGCCGGTGTCTGAGCGGCGGGTTCCGACTTCTCGATCGAAGCCGTGTACGAGCTGTCGACGGCAGCGGCGGGCTGATTGGCACCGTTCGAACCGTAATTGTCGCTGCCACCAGCAAAGGCGCTGCCGGAAATGGCCAGAAGGGCGGCGGCAGTAAGAGCAATCTTTTTCATTTTTGGTACTCCAGTATATTTTTTCCGTCCGTCTAGCGGCGTGTCTTGGGAGGAAATCGCGTCGTTCGGACAGCCCCGATGTGGGAGAGCTATCGGCCGCTTTCCAATCACGAAGTTTTTCCGTCTGGCCTATGAATCTGCACCTTGAAATTGTACCAAGGCCATCTACACGTGACGAAATGCGAAGCAATATCAATTGGTTGATCAAATCGTCCATCGAGCCAAGTGACGATTCCGAAGATCTGCGTTCACACCGTCCTGCACGCATTGTCAACAGAAACGAACCGTTCGGTTCGATTTTAGAATCTCCTAATAGTCACTTTTCTATACTGTTAACCAATTCAGAGCCGCCCAGGGCCGATTCGAACACGGTTTTCTCCGCCTCGATTCGCATGCGGCAGCGTGTGACATCGGTCGCCTTGCAGGGCCAATATCAGCTTCATGGGTCGTGTCGCGCCGCATGGATGCGATGTCGTTTTCATGCCGATGGCGCGGCGGCTGTCGTGATTAAGATCAGACCATCTCAGGTGCCGCTCCGTGACGACGGGACGGAGAATTGGGAAGCCGGTCAGAACCCGGCGCTGCCCCCGCAACGGTGGTGGAGTTCAAAGTCGCGACGGGAGACCACTGGGCCATCGGCCTGGGAAGGTGCCGCGACCGCCCGCCAGGGCACTCCAGAGCCCGGAAACCAGCCAGGGATACTTGAACTCGACTGATCGCGGTGGGCGGTCAAGAGGCGAATGGTGCGTGCCCGGCCATGCCGGCGGCGGTCGTTCTTCTCAATCACCACCAGTTCAGTCCTTGAAGCGGTGCGACAAACGCGAGGACAGGACATGGATGCGCGCAACGACATGCTGAGGCTGCTGCACGGCCGCAGGCCGGGCTTTTCGCTTGAACAGCCTTTCTATACCGACCCGGACTATTTCAAGCTCGACATGGAGCTGATCTGGTACCGCGACTGGCTGTTCATCGGCCACGATTGCGAATTGCCGAAGCCGGGCTGCTACATCACCGCGCAGGTCGGCGACTATCCGGTAGTCCTGGTTCGCGACCAGCAAGGCAGGGTCAATGCCTTCCATAATTCCTGCCGCCATCGCGGCAGCCGCGTCTGCAACGCCGAGAAGGGCACCGCGGCGAAGCTCGTCTGCCCCTATCATCAATGGACCTACGAGCTCGACGGCAGGCTGCTGTTCGCCCGCCAGATGGCGGATGGTTTCGACAAGAGCCAGTTCGGCCTGAAGCCGGTCGCTTGCGAAAGCGTCGGCGGCTACATCTTCATCTGCCTGGCGAAGGAGCCCGCCGATTTCGCGCTAATGCGCGCCATGATCGAACCCTATCTCCTGCCGCATCGGTTGAGCGAAGCGAAGGTCGCTTTCGAATCGACCATCGTCGAGAAGGGCAACTGGAAGCTGGTCTGGGAAAACAACCGCGAGTGCTACCATTGCGCCGGCAACCATCCCGAACTCTGCAAGACCTTCCCCGAGGCGCCGACGGTGACCGGCGTGCATGGTGCCGAAAGCGATCCCGAGATGCAGGCGCATTGGGCGAAATGCGAGGCGGCGGGCCTGCCGAGCAAGTTCCGCATCGACCCGGCGGGACAGTATCGCGCCACCCGCGCGCCGCTCTTGCGCGACGCCGTCAGCTACACGATGAGCGGCAAGCGCGCGGTGAGGAAGAACCTTTCCACGAGCGTCTCGGCGGACCGCATCGGCACGTTGATGCACTATCACTATCCGACCACCTGGAACCATATCCTGATCGACCATGCCGTCACCTTCCGGGTGCTGCCGATCAGCGCCACCGAAACCGCGGTGACGACGAAATGGCTGGTCCACAAGGATGCGGTGGAAGGCGTCGATTACGATCTTGCCGAACTCACCCATGTCTGGACCGAGACCAACGACCAGGATCGCCGCATCGTCGAGGAAAATGCTTTCGGCATCCTCTCGCCGGCCTATGAGCCCGGCCCCTATTCGGAGCAGCATGAGGGCGGCGTCATCCAGTTCGTCGAATGGTACGCCTCCTTCATGGGCCCGCGCCTTGCCGAAGGCGGCCGGCCGGCGCTGCGCAGCGTTGCTTGAGGTGAAGGGATGAACGCGATGACGGATCTCGCCCTCTATCGCCATCTCGACGAGATGGCGCCCTGGAACGACCGGCTGCAGGTGCTGGAGGTGATCGGCGTCAGCGACGAGGCGCCGGACGTCAAGACCTTCACCTTCCGCTCCGACAACCAGACCTGGTTCCGCTACAAGCCCGGCCAGTTCGTGACGCTGGAACTGCCGGTCGCCGACGGACCGCTGATGCGCACCTACACGCTGTCCTCATCGCCCTCGCGGCCGTTCTCGATCGCGGTGACGGTGAAGGCGCAGGCCGGCAGCATCGGCACGCGCTGGATGTTCGACAATCTCAAGCCCGGCGCCCATGTGAAGGCCTATGGCCCGGCCGGCGATTTCTCGCTGCACAGCCATCCGGCGGCCAAGTACCTGTTCATCTCGGCCGGCTCCGGCGTAACACCGATGATGTCGATGCTGCGCTGGCTGAACGACTGCGCGCCCTGGACCGATGTCGGCTTCGTCAACTGCGCACGCAGGGCGGAAGAGATCATTTTTCGCAAGGAGCTTGAATTGCTGGGCAGCCGCATGCCCGGCCTGTCGCTCGGCTTCATGATCGAGGAACGCTCCAGCCGCGAGGGCTGGTTCGGTCATATGGGCCGCATCGACGCCATTCGCCTGCCGCTGCTCGCTCCCGACTTCCGCGAGCGCGAGATATTCTGCTGCGGCCCCGACCCGTTCATGCGCGCGGTGCGGCAGATGTTGGAGGCGGCGGGCTTCGACATGGCCAGGTATCACCAGGAAAGCTTTGCCGCGCCGACGGTGGAGGAAGTGCCGGCGCCGTTCGCGCTGCCGGGCGACGGCGGCGTCGAGACCCCCGTCGAGGCCGCGACGCCGGTGCGCTTCTCGCTTTCCGACGTCGACGCCGAATGCCTTGCCGGACAGACCGTGCTGCAGACGGCGCGCGCCTCGGGCGTCAGGATCCCGGCCGCCTGCGAGTTCGGCCTCTGCGGCACCTGCAAGGTCAGGAAGGTCTCTGGCGAGGTCGCGATGAGCCACAATGGCGGCATTCTCGATCACGAGATCGACGACGGCTTCATCCTTGCCTGCTGCTCGAGGCCGCTGACGCGGCTGGAAATCGAGGCCTGATTCCGCCGCGTAGACCCCAAGAATGGCAAGCGGCCTGCCGTGTCCGTCGTCTTGCCAAGCCAGAACCGAGTGTTTACAGGCCTTCCTCGGGGAGAGCGGCCGCCGCAAAGGCGGTTGCTTGCGCGAGCCATGAAGTGGGGCAGGGACAATGCCGCAAGCCAATGTCTACGCAGTCGCGAGCAAGGATATCGTTTTCGAATCCTTCGACGGCGAAGCTGTCGTGCTTGATCTGGCGAGCGGGAAGTATTTCGGGTTCTCCGATTCGGGCAGCCGGGTCTGGCAGGCGCTGTCTTCGGGCGTCGGTGCGCAGGCGCTGGCCGGATCGATAGCCGGCGCAGCGGCGACCGGCGCGACCGGGCTTGACGCCTTCATTGCGCAATTGGTCGAGCTCGGACTGCTGGTGCCTTCCGATGGCACGGCGCAGCCGCTGCCGGACGAACTGGCTGCCGAACTTGCGGTGGCAAACGAGCCGCTCAATGTGAGCGTCCATGACGATCTCGCCGACCTGATCATCGTCGACCCGATCCACGAGGTCGAGGAGCCTCTCGGCTGGCCGGCAGTCAAGCAGGCATCCTGAGAGATCGGCAGCACGTCGGCCGAGCCGGGATAGACCATGCCGCGTGTGACCCTTGAGACATTGCCGGACTACGCCCGCTATCTCATCGCGGCCGCCGAAGACGCGGCGCTCTTTCCGGTCACGCGGACAGTCCGCCTGCCCGCCCTTGAACTGACCGTGCATCTCGAGCCCGGCGCGCTGGCCGACGCGCTTGGCCATGCCTTTGTCGAGGCCGGGGACGATCAGCCGGGATTGCCCGCTTGCCGCATTTTCGTAGGCCATCCCGGCATTGGCGGCATGCCCGAGCCGGCACGATGGGGGGACGCGCATTTCACCGAACACGGTTTCGCGCAGCGTCTCGCCGGCGCCGGTTTGCGCGGCCACTACTTTCACGATCTCGATTTCTGGCAGGTCTACGATCCGCAGCGGCGCGTCGGCGTGCAGTTGATGCGGGCGGCGGATGCCTTTCCGCCGTGGGAAACGGGTTCGCCGCTGCGCGCCTTCCTGCACTGGGAATACGGCGCGCGCGGCATGCGGCTCGCCCATGCCGGCACGCTCGGTGCCGACGGCAGCGGCGTGCTGCTCGCCGGCGCCGGCGGCGCCGGAAAATCAGGCACGGTCGTAGCCGGGCTGCTCAACGGGCTCGACAGTGTCGGCGACGACTATGTGCTGGTCGATCTTTCGAGCAGCGTGATCGCCCGGCCGCTATTTTCGGTGCTCAAGCAGGACCCGAAGGGATTTGCCCGGCTCGGACTGAAAGACCGACTGGGCAGCGACAGGCCGCTCAACTGGCAAGGCAAGCATGTTTTCCACATAGGGGATATCGCCTCCAGGCCGATCCCCGGCACGCTGGACATCGTTGCGCTGATGGTGCCACATATCGGCGCTGGTGGGACAAGCTCGATCATGCCGATGTCGCGCAGGGACGCCATGATTGCGCTGGCGCCGTCGGGGATCGCGCAGATGCCGGGCGAGCGGGAAAGCGGCTTTCGCTTCTTCAGCGATCTTACCCGACTGCTGCCGTGCTACCGTCTGTCCCTGGGCACGGATCCCGGCGAGATCGCCGGCACCATTGCGGATTTCCTCGCGCGGGGCGCTTCGTGAAACTGAGCGTGATCATGCCGGTCTACAACCGCGAGCGCTATGTCGTCCCGGCATTGCGTTCGCTGCTCAGGCAATGCGACGCCGCCGATCTCGACATCATCGTCATCGACGACGGCTCGACCGACGGTTCAGCCGACGCCGTGCGCTCGATGATTGGCGAGAGCCCCTGCATCCGCCTGTTCCAGCAACAGAACGCGGGCGTGACCCGGGCCCGCAACACCGGGCTCAGGCTGCTCAAGCCGGACACCGAGCTGGTTTCTTTCCTCGATTCCGACGACATCTCGCCGGCCGGGCGTTTCGAGGCCGATGTCGAGCTGTTCCGGAAAGATCCCGGCCTTGAGCTCAGCTATTCGAGAATGATGCTGGTCGACAACATCGATGACGAGCGGTTGGAGCCGGCCGCGGACAGCTACCGCATCACCGTCCGCGGCATCCACCTGTCCTCGGCGATCTTCTCGCGCCGCCTGGTCGAGCGCATTGGCTGGTTCGACGAGGAGTTCGCCCAGGCGGAAGACACGGACTATCTGCTTCGCGGCTTCGAGATCGGCCCCCGTTATGTGCTCCCGGAAACGGTGGCGCTCTATTACCGCCGGCATCCCGGCAACATGACCAAGCAGGAAGATGTCCAGTCGCGCGAGTTCCTGCGCGCCATATACAAATCGATGAAGCGGCGCAGGGCCAACCCGTCTCTGCGGCCGATCGAGGGCATCTTCGAACTCGACAAGCTGACCGACTGGCGGTTCATGTGATGAGCGGATATGGCGTCGTCATTCCGGCCTTCAATGCCAGCACCACAATAGCCGAGACGCTGCAATCGGTGGCGGCGCAGACCGTTCGGGCGGAACTGGTCGTGATCGTCGACGACGGGTCGACCGATGACCTCGCTTCCGCGATCGTCGGCGCCGATCTTCCGGTCAAGCTGTTGCGGCAGGACAATGCCGGGCCAGGCAGCGCAACCACCCGAGGCATCGCGGCGCTGTCGACGCCGTTTGTCGCCACGCTCGACGCCGACGATCTGTGGCTGCCGACCAAGATCGAGGCGCAGCTCGCCTATCTCGAACGGTCTCCGCAAACTGCGGGCGTCTTCACCCATCAGCGCAATTTCCGTCATGACCAGCCCGATCTGCCCGACCCGCCCGCGACGCCTGGCTGGTCGCGCACGACGATGGTGATCCGCCGCGAGGTCACTGAGGCCGTCGGGCCGATCGTCGACCCGCCGGGCGGCCGCGGCGAGATGATCGACTGGATCGCCCGGGTGCGCGAAGCGGGCTTCGCCCTCGACATGCTGGATGAGGTGCTGGCGCTCAGGCGTATCAGGCCGGGCAGCCTGTCCTATGGGCGCGATGCCGCGCGCGATCGCGGCTATCTGGAGGTGGTGCGAGCGGCGATGCTGCGCCGGGCGCAAAACAGGCAGGGCTCCGGCTGATGGCCAGGATCCGCGCTATCGGCCGCCGCTTTCCCGACTATGGCTGGTCCTGGCCCACAGGCGGGCTCGACCAGCTGCTCAAGGCGGCTCTGCTTCACGACGAGAATGCCGCCCGCGATCGCGCGGCAGGCTGGCTTGACGACAACGACATCGACCATGTCTCGTTCAGGGAGCATCGGCTGCTCGCGGCGATCTCCGACCGGTTCGGCCGCAAGCTCGCCGGCCACGCCGCCTATCCGCGGCTCGTCGGCCTGCAGAAGATGCTGTGGACCAAGTCGCGCATGGCGATGCGCGAGGCCGAGCCGGTGCTAAAGGCGATGGCCGATGCCGGTTGCGCCGTCATGCTGATCAAGGGCGCCAGCCGCATTGCCGTCAACGTCTCGGCGCAGCGCGGCCGCGTCGCGCACGACATCGACATACTGGTGCGTCCGCAAGACATGGAAATTGCCTTCGACGCGTTGCGTGGCCGCGACTGGCAGATCGCCACTGGCGTCAGCCCGCAATATCTCAGGACCAGGCTTGCATCGCTGCGCTCGATGAATTTCTACAAGGGCAATTACGGCGACATCGACCTGCACCAGCTCGCCTATGACGGCTCGCAGCAGAGCGCCGAGGACGACCTCGCGATCTGGCGGCGGGCGGTCCCGGCCGAGTTCAGCGGCGTCGCCGCGCTGGTGCCGTCGCCCGCCGACCGCATTGCGCTCGCCATCGCGCATGGCGGCCTCGACGCCCACACCCACAGCGACTGGCTGGTCGACTGCGCGGTGGCCATCGAAGGCGCCGACGTCGACTGGGACGTGTTCCTCGACATTGCCGCCAGGCGCGGCCTGGCGGTCGCCGCCGCGGTGGCGCTGTCCTATCTCGCGCTGGAGATCGGCATTGCGGTGCCGGACGAAGTGCTGGCACGGGTGATGGAGATGGCCGACCGCCGCGGTATGTCGCGCTGGTCGTCCGTCCTGCAGGCCAAGCCGCGCACCGACTTCGGCGGGCTGACCTGGCTGTCGCGCGGATTTGCCAAGCAGCTTCGGCTGCAGCGCAAGAAGGGAAGATTGCGGCAGGCCGAGCCCGACGTCGTCTGGCGCGGCAAAGCCGCGGCAGCAGGAAAAACCGCCCAGGCCGCTCCCTTCGTGCTTTCGCAGGGCATAGCCGGTCCGCCGGGCGCCGCGCGGGAAATGATGCTGGACGTCGTCGTGCGGATTGCCGTGCCGCCGGTGCGGCGGCGTATCGAAATGGAGATCAATTCGGCCGACCGTCATGTCGCGCGGTTGCGCTCGATGGCGATCAGCCGCGCCGGTGGCGAACGGACCTTGCGCTTTCGCGGCAAGGTGAAGCTCGACCAGACGGGGCAGTGTCTGGTCCTCGAGGCGCGACCGTCGCGACAGTTCCGCGTCTGGGACAACGAGCAGGCCGTCGCCACCTATGGCGCGCTGCCGTTCCAGCTCATTTCGGCAAAATTCTCCCCCGCCGACTGAGGCACCGGGCTCTCACACCCCGTAGCGCTCGGTGCGGATGAGGTCGGCCGGCATGTCGGCATCGATCAGCGCCTGGGCGGCGGCCGAGACGAAGGCATTCGAACCGCACACGAAGGCGAGCGTCGGCGCCTTGGGCAACCGCTCCATGGCCTGCACCATCATCGCTGCGTCGACGCGCCGGGAATAGTCCGACGGCCGCTGGGCCGGCTCGCGCGTCAGCGTCAGCACAAGGTCGAAACCGTCGCGCCGGTCGTCGAGGCGGATCAGCTCGTCGCGGAAGATCACCTCGTCCCAGACCCGCGCCGAAAACACGAGCGCCGCCGGCGCGGCCGATTTCTGCAGGGCGCGGTGGCGCACCATCGCCATCAGCGGCACCACGCCGGAGCCGCCGCCGACCAAAAGGATCGGCCCGCCATCGCTGGCCGACCAGATGAAATGGCCGCCGAGCGGCCCGCGCAATTCGATCTCGTCGCCCACCGCCGCCACCTCGTGGAAGAAGGGCGACACCTCGCCATCCTCGAGCCTCTCGATCGCCAGCTCGATCGCCCCGCCGCTCTCCGGCGCCGAGGCGATGGAGTAGGAGCGGCGCGCCTGATAGCCGTCCGGCGCCGTCAGCCTGACGTCGACATGCTGTCCGGCCTTGTGGACGAAAGGCCGCGACAGCTTGAAGAAGAAGCTCGTGACACGCGGCGTGCGTTTCTCGATGCGCACGATCCTCGCCGTCTGCCAGGGCGATTGCGCGGCCGATGCCTGGCTCATGGATCGCCCGAATAGCGCTGCTCGCGCCACGGGTCGCCATAGATATGGTAGCCGCGCAATTCCCAGAAGCCTGGCTCGTCGCGCTCGGTGAACTGCAGTCCGTTCAGCCATTTCGCCGACTTCCAGAAATAGAGATGCGGCACGAGAAGCCGGGCCGGTCCGCCATGGTCCGGCGTGATCGGCTTGCCCTCGTAGAGCAGCGCCACCATCGCCTTGCCGTCGAGGAGATCCTTGGCCGGCACATTGGTGGTGTAGCCGTCGAACGATAGCGCCAGCGTGTAGGCGGTCGGCGGCGCGATGCCGGCATCGGCGAGGATGTCGTCGACCAGCACGCCTTGCCAGGCGGTGTCGAACTTGGTCCAGGCGGTCACGCAATGGATGTCGCGCGTCATCCTGGTCAGCGGCAGCGCGTTGAACTCGGTCCACTTCCATTTCTTGATCGGGCGAGGGCCGTGCTTGAGGGTGAACGACCAGTCCTCGGTGCGCACACGCGGCGTCGGCCCGGCCGACAGCACCGGGAAGCCCTGCTCGAGATACTGGCCCGGCGGGATGCGCGCGTCATGGTCCGTGGGGGGACGCCGTCCGGAACCGAAACCACGGGTGACCATCAGCACATCCCTTTGCGTCGGCCGCCTGCCGGCCCAGCGCAATGTTCTCGAAGATGTCGCGGCGGGCAACAGAAAAATGCCGGCGGCAGGCCTTGTGGCTGGCCTGTCGCCGGCGCCAGGGCTCAGCCGGCGGCGAAGGGCACGGCGACGAAGATCTGCGCGTCGCCGCGGTCGACGAGCAGCAGCACCGACTTGCGGCCGGACTTGCCTGCCTCGGCGATCGCCTGGTTCGCCTGCCTGGCGCTCTTCACCGGCGTCCGGTCGACGGCGACGATGACATCGCCCGGCTCGAGGCCGGCGGCCGAAGCCGCCTTGTCCGGATTGACGCGCTCGACCAAAGCGCCGCGCTGATTGTCGGCCAGGTTCAACTCCTCGCGGACATCGGGCGTGATATCGGTGAGGCCAAGGCCGAGAGACGGCACGCGCAGGCCTTCGCCGGCCGACGGCTTGCCGCCCTCGCCATTGGCTGCGGTCTTGGTGTCTTCCGCATTGCGGCCGACATCGGCGGAAATCTGCACGGTCTTGCCGTTGCGCCAGACATCGAGCGTTTCCTTGGCGCCGGGCGAGACGTCGGCGACGGCACGCGACAGGTCCTTCGGATCCTTTATCGCCTCGCCGGCAAAGCCGGTGATGACGTCGCCGGTCGCAATGCCGGCCTTGGCCGCGGGCGACCCTTCGGTGACCGCGGCGACGAGCGCGCCGCCCGGATGGTCGAGGCCCATGGCGCTCGCCACGTCCTGCGTCACCGGCTGGATCTGCACGCCGAGATAGCCGTACTCGATGTCGCCGCCCTTCATCAGCTTGGCGACCACCTTCTGCGCCTGGTCGGACGGAATGGCGAAGCCGACGCCGACGCTGCCGCCATTGGGCGAAAAGATGGCGGTGTTGATGCCGACGACATTGCCGCCGACATCGACCAGCGGGCCGCCGGAATTGCCGTGGTTGATCGGCGCGTCGATCTGGATGAAATCGTCGAACGGACTGCTGTTGAGGTCGCGGCCGCGCGCCGAGACGATGCCGGCGGTGACCGTGGTGCCGATGCCGAACGGGTTGCCGAAGGCGAGGATCTGGTCACCCGGCATGAGCTTGTCGGAATCGCCCCATTTGACCGTCGGCAGCGGCTTGGCGGCCTTGACCTTGAGCACGGCGAGGTCGTTCTTGGCGTCGCGGCCGACCAGCTTGGCGGGAAGCTCGGTGCCGTCATCCAGTATCACCTTGATCGACGTGGCGCCGTCGATGACATGGTTGTTGGTGACGATGGTGCCGTCGGCGCCGATGATGAAGCCCGACCCCAGCGCCTCGGCGCGCTGTGACTGCTGCGGCGGCGTCTTGGGCATCGGCACGCCCTGGTCGCCGAAGAACTGGCGGAAATAGTCGTCGAAGGGCGAGCCGCCGTCGAAGGGCTGGTCCTCGCTCATCGTCTCCGGCTGCGCTTTCATGACGGTGGTGACGGTTACCACCGCCGGCTTGTCGGCGGCCACGATCGGCGCGAACGAGCCGTTGGGCGCCGTGATTCCGGAAACCGGGGTCTGGGTCGTGGCGACGGTGTTGCTCGCGCCGATGCCGCTCGCGCTTTGGGCGAAGGACACGACGAAGGGGGAGATGATCAGCGCAGCGCCCAGCAGGGCCGCGACGCGATGTCTACGAATTATGCTCTGGGGTGACATGGTCGTTTCTGTCCGGGCGAGAGTTGATGCCTCGCCGCGAGCGGCTCGAGCGAGGCGCCCGTCGGCGTGTCGGCGACCGGGACTGCGTGTCTCGCCATGCATGGCAGCCGGCCGGATCGACTGCCTGCATCTAGGGCGTGGATCGGCCCGAATTAGGGTTTTGGCGCGACCTTACGAAGATTTAATATCAGGGAGACCTCACGCAGCGCCTCTGCGGCGCAGATACGCCGAGGCGATCTCGCGCATCCGCGCGCCGTCGAAGCTCGGTCCATGACCGCCATGGCCGATGCGGATCGGCAGGTCGAGCAGGCGCCGCATGGTGCGGCAATAGGCGGCGCGATCGGAATCCGGCAAATCGTCGATCAGCATGCCGTCATAGATGGCATCGCCGACAAACAACAACCCGTCGGCCTCGTCGAACAGCGCGATCGAATCGGGCGAATGTCCCGGCAGATGCAGGACGCGGAACTGCCGGTCGCCGAGATCGACGATGTCGTCCTCGTCGAGCGCGCGCGTCAGCGGCGCCGGTGGAATCCGATAATCGGCCGCCTTCCAGTCGGGCGCCGGCAATTTGGAAACGGCGCCGTCGAGATTGTGGAACATGTAGGCATAGGTGACGGCCTCATCCATGCTCTCGAACTGCGCCGCGCTCATCTTCGGCCCGGCCCGCAGCGGGAACTCATGCAGCGAACCGACATGGTCGAGATGGATATGCGTGGCGACGACGATCAGCGGCTTGCCGGCTGGCGTGTCGATCTCGGGCGCCAGCGTCTGGATGCCCATGCCGGTGTCGACCAGAAGGTCGGCATCGCGGCCCTTGAGATGCCAGATGTTGGCGCGCACGAAATCATGCACGAACGGCTCGGTCAGCATCGTTGTCCTGGCGTCGACGATGGCCTTGCCGAACCAGTCGCCGACCACCAGGTCGCCCATCAGACGAAGGGCTTCCCGACCTTGTATTTCTCCGGCACCAGCCGCTTGAGGTAGGCCATGCCGGCATCCGAGAGCTTGTTGGCGTCGGGCTGCATGAAATCGTCGGGCATGTGGCGCGTCTTGCCTGCGACATTCTTCAGCGGCACCTTCTTCAGCACGGTTTTGGAACCGTCATACTGCAGCGCCACCGAGCCGCCGCCCTGCCCGGCGACCTCGACGGCGAAGGCGCCGGCGTCGAAGGCCTCTTTGGCGTCGACGGCATTGATGGCGCCGATGTAGCCGCGCGGCATGTAGCCCAGCGCGTCAACCCGCGCCCGCTTGCCCGGCAGGCCTTCGGCCAGCGCGCGCTCCAACGCGGCCGTCAGGTCGCTGCCCGACAGCTTGACGTTGCCGTGCTGGTCGCGTTCGAGCTTCTCTGGCGGCACCAGGCTCTCGACCAGCGCCTTGCCGTCGGCGGTGCTGACGCCTTCGGATACGGCAACGATGCAGCGCTTGTGGCGGTCGAGCGTGGCCCGCACGTCGTCGATGAAACGCTTCGCCGAGAAGGCGCGCTCCGGCACGTAGACCAGATGCGGGCCGCTGTCGGGATCGAGCTGCCAGGCGGCGGCGGCCGCGGTCAGGAAGCCGGCATGCCGGCCCATGACGATGCCGACATAGATGCCGGGCAAAGCGCGGAAGTCGAGATCGACCGAGAGGAAGGCGCCGGCGACGAACTCGGCCGCCGAGATGAAGCCCGGCGTGTGGTCGTTCTCCTCGAGGTCGTTGTCGATGGTCTTCGGCGCGTGCACGAAGGCGATCGAGCCGCCGGCGGCGTCGGTCAGGATCTGCTGCGTGCCCGACGTGTCGTTGCCGCCGATATAGATGAAGGCGTCGGCGCCGATCTTCTTCAGCCCGTTGAGGATCACCTCGCAATAGGCGGCGTCGGGCTTGTCGCGGGTCGAGCCGAGCGCAGCACTCGGCGTTGCCGCGATCAGCCTGAGCTGCTCTTCCGGGATGGCGGAGAGGTCGGCATAGTTGCCGTCGCGGATGCCGCGCACGCCGTGGATCGAGCCCAGCACCCTGGCCCCGGGATGGCGCTTGCGGATCTCCAGCGCGGCGCCGACGACCGTCTGGTTGATGACGGCGGTCGGGCCGCCGCCCTGCGCGATGACGAAAGTTCCGGCCATGCTTGCTTCTCTCCCGGGCGATGATTTTGAGCTTCGCCTGTCTTGCGGGATGACGCAACGGGAGAAAAGACCGCACTGGGACAAGTCGCCAAAACGGCCGCCGGCAGCGGCCGGGGATCAGACCACGACCACCGGGTTCTTCTTCGACACGCGGCTGTAGAGATCGATGATGTCCTGGTTGATCAGGCGCACGCAGCCCGACGACATCGCCTGGCCGATGCTCCACCATTCCGGCGAGCCGTGGATGCGGTAGCCGGTGTCCTTGCCGTTCTGGAAGATGTAGAGCGCTCGCGCCCCTAGCGGGTTGGTGAGGCCGCCGGGCTGGCCGCCCTGCCATTTCACCAGTTCCGGCTTGCGCTGGATCATCTCCGGCGGCGGCGTCCAGACCGGCCATTCCTTGCCGTACTGGATGTTGGCGCGGCCCGACCAGCGGAAGCCGTCCTTGCCGATGCCGACGCCGTAGCGGATGGCTTCGCCGCCGGGCTGCACGAGGTAGAGCATGCGCTCGTGCAGGTGGACGACGATGGTGCCGGGTGCCTCGCCGGTCTTGTCGACGACGATCTGGCGGCGGAACTCCGGCTTGACCTTCAGATAGGGCACCGCCGGCACCTCGAAGCCGCCATCGCTCAGCGACGCGTACATGACGTCGGGACCGGTGATGTTCTTGTCGACGCTGATGGCGGGGCGGATGGGCCGCACCGAGCCGGTGGTGATGTCGTCGAGCTGCAATTGCGGCAGTTCGAGCGTCTGGGTGCTGCAGCCGGCCATGCCGATGAGTGCCATGGCGCCGGCGCCGGAAAGCATGGCGCGGCGGGAAAGCTGAATTTCGGTTTCGATTGCGTCGCCGTTCGGCGGCGTCAGATTTTGCGGCAACTCGCGCATGCACCAGACCCTACGCTGTCGGCGGGAAGCACGGTCCGGCCGGGATAACAGGTATTTTCATCAATCATGGTTGAAAAAGCGTGAAGGGCCCGACTTTGGTCCTAAGGGCTGTCGCCGCGCCGGCAGGGCTGAACCAGCCGCCCAAACATTTCGAAGATGCCTCTTTACATTCCGGCCGACCCGAGGATTTATCCTTTTCGTTGTGCTCAAGGAGTGAGGAAATGTCCTTCGAGAACTGGGCCGCCTTCGCCGCCGCCTCCACCATCCTTCTCGTCATCCCGGGTCCGACGATCCTTCTGGTCGTCTCCTATGCTCTCGGCCAGGGCTGGCGCACCGCGCTGCCGATGGCGGTCGGGGTCGCGCTCGGCGACTTCACCGCCATGACGCTGTCGATGCTGGGCATCGGCGCGCTGCTGGCGGCGTCCGCCACCGTGTTCACTGGGCTGAAGGTGATCGGCGCCTGCTATCTGATCTATCTCGGCGTCAAATTGTTCCGCGCCGGCGGGGCGCTGAAAGCCGAGCCGCGCACCGACGCGGTGTCCGCCGCCAAGATGATGGCGCATGCCTGGCTGGTCACCGCGCTCAACCCGAAGAGCATCACCTTCTTCGTCGCCTTCCTGCCGCAGTTCCTCGACCGGCATGCCGACTTCTGGCCGCAGATGCTGATCTTCGAGACGACCTTCCTGGCGCTCGCCTTCGCCAATGCCTTCGGCTATGCGCTGATCGCGGCGCGGGCGCGCAACGTCGTGCGCAACCCGAAAGCGATTCGCATCTTCAACCGCACCGGCGGCACGCTCCTGGTCGGCGCCGGCATTGCCACCATGGCGATGCGCTCGGGCAATTGAAGCGGGCGAAATTCGCCCGCCTTGGCCTCGTCGACATGCGCGACCTGAGCTTGGCGTGCCAGCCCCTATTGGCCTAGGATAGGCCAGTTCCGGCATCTGATGGAGGGCTAGCCATGGCAGTCAGGGACGCTTTCGGGCTGACCTTGTCCGGCGCGACGGAAGCCGGATTGACGGCCTATGGTCGGGCTGTGCGTGAGCTTCAGTGCTTCATCGGCGATCCGGTCGGCTCCGCCGATCGCGCAATCGCCGAGGATCCCGGCTTCGTCATGGCGCATGTGTTCAAGGGCTACCTCTTCGCCCTTGCCACCGAGCGCGAGGCGACGCTCGTGGCCAGGGAATGCCACGAGGCGGCCTTGCCGCTCGCCGCCACGGCGCGCGAGCAGGCGCATGTCGCGGCCCTCGGCCATCTCGCCTGGGGGCGCTGGCACGAGGCCTCCCGCATCCTCGAGGATGTCGCCATCGACCATCCGCTCGATCTCGTGGCGCTGCTGACCGGGCATCAGATCGATTTCTTCACCGGCAACGCCCGCATGCTGCGCGACCGCATCGGCCGCGCCCTGACGGCCTGGCGCAGCGACATGCCCGGCTATCATGCGGTCCTCGGCATGCAGGCCTTCGGGCTGGAGGAGATGGGCGACTATGCGCGCGCCGAACGGCTTGGCCGCACGGCTGTCGAGATCGAGCCGCGCGACGGCTGGGCGCAGCACGCCGTCGCCCATGTCATGGAGATGCAGAGCCGGCAAAAGGACGGCATCGCCTGGATGCGCGCCAATCCTGACGCCTGGACAAGGGAAAGCTTCCTCAAGGTGCACAATTGGTGGCACCTGTCGCTGTTCCACTACGACCTCGGCGAGGTCGATGAGGTGCTGGCGCTCTATGACGGCCCGATCTATGGCGAGGCCTCGACGATGGCGCTCAACATGGTCGATGCCTCGGCAATCCTGTGGCGGCTGCGTCTCGGCGGCGTCGATGTCGGCGGGCGCTGGACGGCTCTGGCCGACAACTGGCACAAGGCCGGCGGCGGCAACTATGCCTTCAACGACGCCCACGCGATGATGGCCTTCGTCGGCGCCGGCCAGGAGGCGCGGGCGGAGGGCCTGCTCGACGCGCAGCGCGAGGCGATGCGCGGCAACGACGACAATGCGGCTTTCACCCGCGATGTCGGCCATCCGCTGACGCTGGCGATCAAGGCGTTCGGCGAAGCAAACTACACCGAGGCGGCGCGCCTGATCCGCCCCATACGGTCGATCGCGAACCGCTTCGGCGGCAGCCATGCGCAACGCGACGTCATCGACCTGACGCTGATCGAGGCCGCCCTGCGCGCCGGCGATGGACCGCTGGCGCGGGCGCTGACGGGCGAACGCGCCTTTGCGCGGCCGGACAGTCCGCTGTCGGCGCTGTTTTCGCGCCGCGCCGCCGATTTGTCCGAGAATTGACCCGAAGCGGATCTTGGCATAAGAACTGGCCAAGCCAGATTTTTTCGAGATCCGAAAAAATTAATGGCATTGGGAGGACATCATGTATCTCGGCCTCGATCTGGGCACGTCGGGCGTCAAGGCGCTTTTGATCGATGCCGGGCAGACCGTCATCGGCTCCGGCCACGGCTCGCTCGATGTCTCGCGGCCGCATCCCGGATGGTCCGAGCAGGATCCCGCGCACTGGATCGCGGCCTGCGAAACAGCGATTGCCGAGCTCAAGGCCGCGCATCCGAAGGAACTCGCGGCGGTCAAGGGCATCGGCCTGTCCGGCCAGATGCATGGCGCCACTCTGCTCGATGCCGGCGACAAGGTGCTGCGCCCCTGCATCCTTTGGAACGACACGCGCAGCCATGTCGAGGCCGCCGCGCTCGACGCCGATCCGCGCTTCCGCAAGCTCACCGGCAACATCGTCTTTCCGGGCTTCACCGCGCCGAAGCTTGCCTGGGTGAATAACAACGAGCCCAGGATCTTCGCCAACGTGGCGAAAGTGCTGCTGCCCAAGGATTTCCTGCGGCTCTGGCTGACGGGCGAGCACATTTCGGAAATGTCCGACTCCGCCGGCACCTCCTGGCTCGACGTCGGCAGGCGGCGCTGGTCCGCTGGTCTGCTGGCAGCCACCTCACTCGACGAGAAGCACATGCCGTCGCTGGTCGAGGGCACGGCGAAGGCCGGCGCCTTGCGCGCCGAGCTTGCCGCCAAATGGGGCGTTGCAGCCGGCATTCCGATCGCCGGCGGCGCCGGCGACAATGCGGCCTCGGCCTGCGGCATGGGCACGGTCGGCGCCGGCCACGCCTTTGTGTCGCTCGGCACCTCTGGCGTGCTGTTCGCCGCCAACGCCGCCTACCTGCCCAATCCGGCAAGCGCGGTGCACACCTTCTGCCATGCGCTGCCCGACACCTGGCACCAGATGGGCGTTATCCTGTCGGCCACCGATTCGCTCAACTGGCTGTCGGAGATCACCGGCAAAAGCGCCGGCGAATTGACCGCCGAGCTCGGCGATACGCTCAAGGCGCCGACCGGCGTTTCCTTCCTGCCCTATCTCTCGGGCGAGCGCACGCCGCACAATGATTCCGCCATTCGCGGATCGTTCACCGGCCTGGCACACGAATCCGACCGCGCCGTGCTGACGCAGGCCGTTCTGGAAGGCGTCGCCTTTGCTTTCCGCGACAGTCTCGAAGCGTTGAAAACGGCCGGCACGACACTGACGCGGGTGACCGCGATCGGCGGCGGTTCGCGTTCGCGCTACTGGCTGAAGGCGATCGCCACGGCGTTGCAGGTGCCGGTCGACATCCCGGCCGACGGCGATTTCGGCGCCGCCTTCGGCGCCGCCCGGCTCGGCCTGGTCGCCGCGACCGGCGCCGATCCGCTTGCGGTGTGCACCGCGCCGGCGACCGACGCCACGATCGATCCGGACGCCGGGCTTGGCGGAGCCTTTACCGACGCCTACCAGCGCTACAGGGCGCTTTATCCGGCGATCAGGGCGGCAACCGCGTGAGTATGCGCGAGGCCCCCCTCTCTGCCCTGCCGGGCATCTCCCCCTCAAGGGGGGAGATCAGCAGCTTCGACGTTGGCACCTTTCTTTCGGCGTTGGCGGTTGGCGGAGGTCCGCGTGACGATCAATCTTCCCCCTTGAGGGGGAGATGCCCGGCAGGGCAGAGAGGGGGGGCTCGCGCGTCTCCTACCCGACTAGTCTCACTGCGCCGGCACCTTGTCGAGGAAGCCGGTGACGCTCTTCAGGCGGCCGTTCTCGATGACGCCGATGTCGGTGCCTTCGATGACGGGCTCCGTGCCTTCAGGACCGAGATTCCACGAGAAGCGGATCTGATCGGCAAATCCGTCGGGCTGGCCCTTCAGCGAGAAGCGGAACCCGGCGAAGCGCTGCTGCACGCCGTCGATCAGCGCCGCGATGCCTGCGTGGCCGTCGCCCTGCATGATCGGATCGCGGTAGCTGACGTCGCTGGTGAAGGCCGCTTCGAGCAGGGCCTTGCGGCGGCCCGCATCGCTCTCGTTCCAGGCGGTGATGTAGTTCCGGGCGATCGTGTTGAGGTCGGTCATGGTCTTCATCCTTCGTTGGCTCGTTTCGACATGACCCTTTTCGGCCAGCGCCAACATGAAACCAATTACGCCTGAGGTAATGGCGGACAGAAACCTGCGAGAGGAAAAAATCATGGCCAGCGGATTTTTCGGCGACATCCAGACGATCAAATATGAGGGGCCGGATTCGACCAATCCGCTCGCCTACCGGTTCTACAATCCGGACGAGGTGGTCGCCGGCAAGCGGCTGGAAGACCATCTGCGCTTTGCCGTCGCCTACTGGCATTCCTTCGCCTGGCCCGGCGGTGACCCGTTCGGCGGCCAGACCTTCGATCGTCCCTGGTTCGCCAAGCCCGGCGGCATCGACACGATGGAGCTGGCGAAGCTCAAGGCCGACGTCGCCTTCGAGATGTTCTCACTGCTCGGCGCGCCCTATTTCTGCTTCCACGACGCCGACGTCCGGCCCGAGGGCAAGGACTTTTCCGAGAGCGCCGCGCGCCTCGACGAGATCGCCGACTATTTTGCGGCCAAGATGAAGAAGACCGGCGTCAAGCTGCTGTGGGGCACGGCGAACCTGTTCTCGCACCGCCGCTTCATGTCGGGCGCGGCCACCAATCCCGATCCGGATGTCTTCGCCTATGCGGCGGCGACGGTGAAGAGCTGCATCGACGTCACCAAGCGCCTGAAGGGCGAGAACTACGTGCTGTGGGGCGGCCGCGAAGGCTACGAGACGCTGCTCAACACCGACCTTGGCCGCGAGCAGGAGCAGGCCGGGCGCTTCCTCAGCCTGGTCGTCGACTACAAGCACAAGATCGGGTTCAAGGGCACCATCCTGATCGAGCCGAAGCCCCAGGAGCCGACGAAGCACCAGTACGATTACGATGTCGCCACCGTCTACGGCTTCCTCAAGCGCTTTGGGCTGGAGAAGGAAGTGAAGCTCAACATCGAGCAGGGCCACGCCATCCTCGCCGGCCATTCCTTCGAGCATGAATTGGCGCTCGCCAATGCCCTCGGCGTCTTCGGCTCGATCGACATGAACCGCAACGACTACCAATCGGGCTGGGATACCGACCAGTTCCCCAACAATGTGCCGGAAATGGCGCTCGCCTACTACCAGGTCCTGCAGGGCGGCGGCTTCAAGACCGGCGGCACCAATTTCGACGCCAAGCTGCGGCGCCAGTCGCTCGACCCGCAGGACCTGCTGATCGGCCATATCGGCGGCATGGATGCCTGCGCGCGCGGCCTCAAGGCGGCGGCGAAAATGATCGAGGACAAGGCGCTGTCGGGCCCGCTGGCCGAGCGCTATGCCGGCTGGAGCACGGCCGAGGGCAAGGCGATGCTGTCGGGCAAGCGCACGCTGGAAGAGATCGCCGAGCGCGTGGTCAAGAAGAAGATCGAGCCGCAGCCGCGCTCCGGCCGCCAGGAACTGCTGGAGAACATCGTCAACCGCTATGTGTGAGGGCGGGCGCCGGCCCTATCTATTTGTTCTGGCGCATTCAGGACGGAAAACCTGGAATTGCTCTAACTCAAGCAATTGCTAAGATAAAACGGCTTTGCGCGGGGCAGAAACCGACGACAAGGTTTTGCCCCGCGCCGCCCCTCAATCGCCTCTCTCTTGCCTTCAAACAGCCGTCACGAATTTCGTATAGTGTCGGCTCGTGGCGGGAATCAGGAAGAAGGAGGCGAAACGATATGCAGCACGAACGCGAAATCGACGCCCTGCTCTCATCTGGCGAGGCCGGCTCGATCATCGACCGGCTGATGGCGTTGCCGCACGGCAAGGCCGGTTCGCGCGGCGCGACCGAATGGGATCGCGCGGTCGCCAGCCGCTTCGAGACCCATATTGCAAGACAGATGCGCTCCGAGATCGACAGCGCCAGCACCCGGCAGACCGCCGCGTAGTCTATCCCCGGCGGAGCCTCACCGGCGCTTCGCCGAAAGCCCTCGAAAATGCCCTGGAAAATGCCGCAGCGGAGGAGAATCCCGTGCGCCCGGCAATGTCGGCCATGGCGATCCGCGTGTCGACCACCAGGCGCCGGGCGGCGCTGAGGCGCAGCCGCAGATAATAGGCGCCGGGCGTCTCGCCGATCGACTTGCGGAAGATGCTTTCCAGCGTCCGCGCTGTCACTCCGGCGCGCTTGGCCACGGCGTCGATGGTCAGCGGCTGGTCGACATGCGATTCCATCAGCCGGATCGCCTGCGCCAGCCTTGGGTCGTAGCCGTCGAGCCTTCCGAGCGAGACCAGAGGCTGCGCATCGGTCGCGGCGCGCGCCTGATCGTAGATGAACACGCTCGCCACATCGAGCGCCACGGCCATGCCGAGCCTGGTCCGCACGAGATGCAGCATCAGATCGAAGGTCGGCGAGGCGCCGCCGGAGGTGAAGACAGGCCCGTCGATGACATACCGGTCCGGACGCACGTCGACGCCCGGGAAGGCGGCGGAAAAATCCTCCATGTCTTCCCAATGCGTGGTGGCGCTTCGCCCTTCGAGCAGGCCGGCCCGCGCCACCAGCCAGGTGCCGGCCTCGACGCCGCCGCAGGCGCGGGCCGCACGTGCTGCCCTCCGCAACCCCGCAAGCAGCGCCGCCGTGGCATAATTCTGCGTGCCGAAGCCGGCGACGACGACCAACACATCGGTCGGCTCGGCGGCATCGAAGCGGCCGCTGACCGCCACCGGCAGGCCACATGTCGTGACCGGCGCCTCACCCGTCAGCGAGACCAGCTTGAAGTCGAACAGCGTCTCGCCCGAGATGCGGTTGGCGGCGCGCAGCGGGTCCACGGCCGAGGCCACGCACATGATCGACGAACCGGAGAACACCAGGAACGTCACCTTGAGCGTTTCGTGCTCGGCGCGAAAGATGGTCGGCTTTTCGCTTTTAGTCATGTCAGCTTCGTAAAGCGCAAAACAGTTTCCGGCAAGTCGGTCATTGTTGGGTCTGTCTTGATTGGGAGGAAGTCCAATGCCGCTCGCAATGAACCGTGAGGTCTTCATTACCTGTGCCGTGACCGGGTCCGGCGGCTCGCAGGACCGCAGCCCGCATGTGCCGCGCTCGCCCAAGCAGATCGCCGATTCGGCGATCGACGCCGCCAAGGCGGGTGCGGCGATCGTCCACTGCCATGTCCGCGATCCCGAGACCGGCAAGCCCAGGCGCGACATCCATCTCTACCGCGAGGTGACCGAGCGCATCCGCGAGGCCAATGTCGACGTGGTGCTCAACCTCACCGCCGGCATGGGCGGCGACATGGTGTTCGGCTCGCCGGAGGCGCCGCTGCCGCTCAACGAGAAGGGCACCGACATGGGCGGCGCCACCAACCGCATGGAGCATGTGCGCCAGTGCCTGCCGGAGATCTGCACGCTGGACTGCGGCACGATGAACTTCGCCGAGGCAGACTATGTCATGACCAACACCCCCGGCATGCTCCGCGCCATGGGCGGCATGATGACGGCGCTCGGCGTCAAGCCCGAGATCGAAGCCTTCGACACCGGCCATCTGTGGTTCGCCAAGCAGCTGGTCGAGGAGCAGGTGCTGAAGCCGGACGCGCTGGTGCAGCTCTGCATGGGCGTGCCGTGGGGCGCGCCCGACGACCTCAACACCTTCATGGCCATGGTCAACAACGTGCCGTCGACCTGGAACTGGTCGGCCTTCTCGATCGGCCGCAACCAGATGGCCTATGCCGCCGCCGCGGTGCTGGCCGGCGGCAATGTCCGCGTCGGCCTTGAGGACAATCTCTGGCTGGACAAGGGCGTGCTGGCGACCAATGCGCAGCTCGTCGAGCGTGCTGCGAGCATCGTCACCAATCTCGGCGCCAGGATCCTCGGGCCGGAGGAAGTGCGCAAGAAGCTCAACCTCACCAAGCGGGCGCCGATAGCCGCTTGATTTGGGGAGTCGGAAATGGCTACCGTCAAATTCACCGCAATGAAGGATGGCGACAGGGAAGACTACGAATTCCTGACCGCCCATGAGGTCGACTACGCTGCGAAAACCGGCGAGCGGCTGCTTACCGCGCTGGTGCAGCTCGACGAGGGCCTCTCCGGCTACAAGATCACCCGGCTCGGCCATTCGCTGCAGGCGGCGACGCGGGCCTGGCGCGACGGCGCCGACACTGACTGGATCGCCTGCGCGCTGCTGCACGACATCGGCGATATCTACGCGCCCTACAATCACGACGAATATGCGGCCGCGGTCCTGAAGCCCTTCGTGCGCGAACAGTGCACCTGGGTGGTGGAGAAGCACGGCGATTTCCAGCGCCTCTATTACGCGCATCATCTCGGCGGCAACCGCCACGCCCGTGACCGCTTCGCCGGCCATCCCTATTTCGACGACTGCGACCGGTTCTGCGAGCGCTGGGACCAGTCGAGCTTCGACCCCGATTACGACACGTTGCCGATCGAATTCTTCCGGCCCTTCGTGCTCGAGGTCTTCGCCCGCAAGGCTTACGACCCGGCCGTGATCCGCGCCGGCGAGCGTGTGCCGCTTACCGATCCCGAAACAGCCAAGACCAGAACCGGAGCTTCCGCATGAGCATCATCAACAAGGCAGCCGCCATCGGCGGCGGCGTCATCGGCGCCGGCTGGGTGGCGCGGCTTCTGCTCAATGGCATCGATGTGTCGATCTTCGATCCGGATCCCGAAGCTTCGCGCAAAGTGGGCGAGGTGATGAAGGGCGCCCGCCGCGCCTATAAGCAGATGCTGCCCGGCGGCCTGCCCAAGGAAGGCAGGCTGACCTTCGCCAAGACCATCGCCGAGGCGGTCGCCGACGCCGATTTCATCCAGGAAAGCGTGCCGGAGCGGCTCGACCTCAAGCACAGGGTGCTGGCCGAGATCGACGCCCATGCGCCGGCCAATGCCATCGTCGGCTCGTCGACCTCCGGCATCAAACCGACCGACATGCAGGTGGCGATGAAGAAGCACCCGGAGCGGCTGGTCGTCGGCCATCCGTTCAACCCGGTCTATCTCCTGCCGCTGGTCGAGATCGTCGGCGGCGAGCAGACTTTCCCGGAGGCGATCGAGGTTGCCAAGGAACTCTATGCCTCGATCGGCATGAAACCGGTGGTGGTGCGCAAGGAGATCGAGGCCTTCGTCGGCGACCGCCTGCTCGAAGCCGCCTGGCGCGAGGCGCTGTGGCTGGTCAAGGACGGCATCTGCACCGTCGAGGAGCTCGACGACATCATGCGCTATTCCTTCGGCTTGCGCTGGGCGCAGATGGGCATGTTCCAGGTCTACCGCGTCGCTGGCGGCGAGGCCGGCATGCGCCACTTCATGGCTCAGTTCGGCCCTTGCCTGAAATGGCCGTGGACCAAGCTGATGGACGTGCCGGAGTTCAACGACGAGTTGGTCGACCTCATCGCCACCCAGTCGGACGAGCAGGCGCACGGCCTGTCGATCCGCGAGCTGGAAAAGATCCGCGACGACAATCTGGTCGCCATCATGGAAGCGCTGTCGAAGCAGAACAAGGGCAAGGGCTGGGGCGCCGGCGCGCTGCACAAGGACTATACCAGGCAGCTCGCCAAGCTGGCGGCGAAGAAGCCGGTCTCCAAGGCGGCCGAGAAGGCCAAGGCTGCCAAGCCGGTGAAGAAGGCCGTGAAGCCGGCAAAGGCCGGAAAGTCGAAGAAGAGCAAGAAGAAGGGCTGAGGCGATGGATTTCGGTCTTTCCGAGGAACAAAAACTGATCGTCGAGACGACGCGCGCCTTCGTCGAGAACGAGCTTTACCCGCATGAGAGCGAGGTGGAGCGCACTGGCGTGCTGCGCCGCGAGCTTGTCGACGAGATCAAGGCCAAGGCGATCGAAGCCGGCCTCTACGCCGCCAACATGCCGGCCGATGTCGGCGGCGCGGGCCTCGATACGGTGAGCTGGCTGCTCTACGAGAAGGAACTCGGCCGCGCCAACTACGCGCTGCACTGGACCTGCGTCGCGCGCCCGTCCAACATCCTGCTCGCCGGCACGCCGGAGCAGCGCGAGAAATACCTCTTCCCCTGCATCCGCGGCGAGAAATGGGACTGCCTCGCAATGACCGAGCCCGGCGCCGGCTCCGACCTGCGCGGCATGAAGGCCACCGCCGTCCAGGACGGCGACGACTGGGTGTTGAACGGCACCAAGCATTTCATCAGCCATGCCGACATCGCCGACTTTGCGATTTGTTTCATGGCTTCCGGCGAAGAAGATTCGCCGCGCGGCAAACGCAAGAAGATCACCGCCTTCTTCGTCGACAAGGGCACCAAGGGTTTTACGGTGCGCGACGGCTATCGCAACGTCTCGCATCGTGGCTACACCAACGCCATTCTCGAATTCGACGATTGCCGGCTGCCGGCGAGCCAGGTCCTTGGCGAGGTCCACAAGGGTTTCGAGGTCGCCAATTCCTGGCTGGGCGCCACCCGCCTGCAGGTCGGCGCCACTTGCCTCGGCCGCGCCGAGCGCGCGCTCGGCCATGCCATCGAATATGCAGCGCAGCGCCAGCAGTTCGGCCAGCAGATCGGCAAATTCCAGGGCGTGTCGTTCAAGCTCGCCGACATGGCGACCGAATTGAAAGCCGCCGACCTGATGGTGTTCGAAGCCGGCTGGAAGTACGATCAGGGCACCGTCACCGACCAGGACATGGCCATGGCCAAGCTGAAGGCTACGGAGATGCTGGCCTTCGTCGCCGACGAGGCGATCCAGATCCATGGCGGCATGGGGCTGATGGACGACCTGCCGCTGGAGCGCATCTGGCGCGACGCCCGCGTCGAGCGCATCTGGGAAGGCACTTCGGAGATTCAGCGACATATCATTTCGCGGGCGCTGCTGCGTCCGTTCGGGGCTTAGGGCATGATGTGCCCCAAACCGGGGTCCGGTTTGGGGGAAGATCATGCTCAAACGAAAAGATGACCATGCATAAACTCGAACGTCTCCTGCGCCCGAAGTCCATAGCCGTGTTCGGCGGCGCGCAGGCCGCCGCCGTCGTCGCGCAATCGATCAAGATGGGCTTTGCCGGCGAAATCTGGCCGGTGCATCCGACAAAGGACGAGGTCGCCGGGCGCAAGGCCTACCGCTCCGTCGCCGACCTGCCCGGCGCGCCGGACGCCGCCTTTGTCGGCGTCAACCGCCATCTCACCATCGAGGTGATCAGGGAACTGGCCGAGCGCGGCGCCGGCGGCGCCGTCTGCTTCGCCGCCGGCTTCCTCGAGACCGAGGCCTATGACGAGGACGGCGAACGGCTGCAGGCCGAGCTCGTCGCAGCCGCCGGCCAGATGCCGATCATCGGTCCGAACTGCTATGGCCTCATCAACTATGCCGATGGCGCGCTTCTGTGGCCCGACCAGCATGGCGGCATCCGGCTGCCCGACGGCGGCAAGGGCGTCGCCATCATCACCCAGTCGTCCAACATCGCCATCAACATGACGATGCAGAAGCGCGGCCTGCCGATCGCGTTCCTGATGACCGCCGGCAATCAGGCGCAGACCGGCCTCTCGGAAATGGCGCTCGGCCTGATCGAGGATGAGCGCGTCACATCGCTCGGCCTGCACATCGAGGCTTTTGACGCAGTAGCCGGCTTCGAGCGGCTGGCGGCCAGGGCCCGCGAGCTGAAGAAGCCGATCATCGCCATGAAGGTCGGCCGCTCGGAACAGGCGCGGCAGGCGACGGTGTCGCACACCGCCTCGCTCGCCGGCTCGGATGCCGCCTCGGGCGCGTTCCTGAAGCGGCTCGGCATCGCCCGCGTCGATTCCATTCCGGCCTTCATCGAGGCGCTGAAGCTCCTGCACATCACCGGGCCACTGCCCGGCTACAAGCTGTCTTCGATGAGCTGCTCGGGCGGCGAGGCCTCGGTGATGGCCGACAGCGCCGAAGGGCGCTGGGTGCATTTCCCTGCACTCACCGACAAGCACCGCGCCCATGTCAAATCGACGCTCGGGCCGCTGGTCGCGGTCGCCAATCCGCTCGACTACCACACCTTCATCTGGAACAACGAGCCGGCGATGACGGCGACCTTCACCGCCATGGTGTCGGGCGGCTTCGACCTCAACATGCTGGTGCTCGACTTCCCCCGTCCCGACCGCTGTTCGGACACCGACTGGTGGACGACGCTCCGCGCCTTCGAGGCGGCGCTGAAGACCAACAGCGCGCAGGGCGCGATCGTCTCCTCGCTGCCGGAGAACCTGCCGGAGGAATACACCGCCGGGCTGATGGCGCGCGGCATGGTGCCGCTGTTCGGCATCTCGGAAGCCATGGATGCCGCGCAAGCCGCCGCCTTCATCGGCTGGGCCTGGCGCGAGCCCGAGGCGCAGCCGGTCGACACGTCTGCTTCCGGCGTCGCCAGCGGCGGCCATGTCACGCCCGACGAGGCCGAGGCCAAGGCGCGGCTGATCAAGGCCGGCCTGCCGGTGCCGAAGGGCGAGCGCGCCGCCAATGCGGTCGAGGCGGTGATTTCGTCCATGGCGCTCGGCTTCCCGGTGGCGCTGAAGGCGCTGGGCGTCACCCACAAGTCGGAAGTCGGCGCGGTGATCCTGAACCTCAAGGATGCCGAATCCGTCAGCAATGCCGCCCATGACCTCCTGCCGCTCGGCACCGGCCTCTATGCCGAGCGCATGGTGCGCGACGGCGTCGCCGAGCTGATCGTCGGCTTCACCCGCGACCCGATGTTCGGCGCGGTGATGACGCTGGGCACCGGCGGCGTGCTGGTCGAGCTCCTGCGCGACAGCCTCACTTTGATGCTGCCGGCGACCCGCGACGACATCGAAGCGGCCCTGCGCGGACTGAAGCTCTATCCGCTGCTCGAAGGCTATCGCGGCCGGCCCAAGGCCGATGTTCAGGCTGCCATCGATGCCATCGCCGGCATCGCCGGCTTTGTGCAGCAGAATGCCGGCGAGATCGAGGAGCTCGACATCAATCCGCTGATCGTCTGCGCCGAAGGCAAGGGCGCCTGGATCGCCGACGCGCTGCTGGTGCTTGGAGAAAAGAAGAATGTCTGACGTCATTTCGACCCGCCGCGAGGGCGCCATCCTCGAGGTCACGCTTGACCGGCCGAAGGCCAACGCCATCGACCTGAAGACGTCGCGGCTGATGGGCGAGACGTTCAGGGCGTTCCGCGACGATCCCGAATTGCGCGTCGCCATCGTCAGGACCGCCGGCGACAAGTTCTTCTGCGCCGGCTGGGACCTCAAGGCGGCGGCCGGCGGCGACGCGGTCGACGGCGATTATGGCGTCGGCGGCTTCGCCGGGCTGCAGGAATTGCGCGACCTCAACAAGCCGGTCATCGCCTGCGTTAACGGCATGGCGGTCGGCGGCGGCTTCGAACTGGCGCTGTCCTGCGACCTGATCTACGCCTCGGACCATTCCTCCTTCGCCCTGCCCGAGATCCGCGCCGGCACGCTGGCCGACGCTGCGACGATCAAGCTGCCGAAACGCATTCCCTACCATGTCGCGATGGACCTTTTGCTCACCGGCCGCTGGATGGATGTCGCGGAAGCGCATCGCTGGGGCCTGGTCAACGAGGTGCTGCCCAAGGACAAGCTCGAGGACCGCGTCTGGGAGATCGCGCGGATGCTGGCCAGCGGCCCGCCGCTGGTCTTCGCCGCGATCAAGGAGACCGCGCGCGTGGCCGAGGCGCTCACCTTCCAGGACGCAATGAACAAGGTGACACGCCGCCAGCTGCCGACCGTCGATATCCTCTATGGGTCGGAAGACAATATGGAAGGGTTCCGGGCCTTCGCCGAGAAGCGCGACCCGGTGTGGAAGGGGAAGTGACTCTGCGGAGATGATCGTGCGAGGCACCCCCCTCTGCCCTGCCGGGCATCTCCCCCTCAAGGGGGGAGATCGGCAGCTTCAGCCTCTACGCTTTTCTTCCAGCGTAGAAGATTGGCGAAAGCCTTCGCGACATCTGATCTCCCCCCTTGCGGGGGAGATGTCCGGCAGGACAGAGAGGGGACCTTGGGCGCCATCACCGAAAGTTGGTCATCCTGCATGACCAACTACAAAACCCTCATCGATGCCGAGACCTGGGCCTTCATCGAGAAGACCAATTCCTACTATCCGCCGGATACGATCGACTACACGATCGCAGAGCAGCGCGCGATCTATGACCGCATGTGCCGGGAATTCTTTGCCGGCTATCCGCAAGGCGTGACGGTCGAGACCACAGCCATCCCGGCGCCTGCGCAAGACATCCCGATCCGCCTCTATCGCAACGCCAAACCGCAGACGGCGGCGATGATGCTCTACGTCCATGGCGGCGGCTTCATCCTCGGCGGGCTGGACAGCCATGACGATGTCTGCGCCGAACTCTGCGCCCGCACCGGCTTCGAGGTGGTTTCCGTCGACTACCGGCTGGCGCCGGAGCACCTGCACCCGGCCGCCTTCGACGATGTCATGGCAGCCTTCGAATGGGCCGCCGCTGCTTACGACCGCCCCGTCCTGCTTTGCGGCGACAGCGCCGGCGGCAATCTTTGCGCCGCCGTCAGCCATGCGACGCGCGGCCATGCCAAAAAACCGGTCGGCCAGCTGCTGATCTATCCCGGCCTCGGCGGCGACCGGTCTCGTGGCTCCTATGTGACGCATGCCGAAGCACCGATGCTGACCGTGCGCGACCTCGAATTCTACAAGCACATCCGCACCGGTGGCGAGGACCGCACCGGCGACATCACGCTGGCGCCGCTCGCCGATGCCGACTTCGCCTACCTGCCGCCGACCGTGCTGATCACCGCCGAATGCGACCCGCTGTCCTCCGACGGCGAGGCCTATCGCGACCGCGTCGTCGCGGCCGGCGGACATGCGTACTGGTTCGAGGAACCGGGACTTGTGCATGGCTACCTGAGGGCCCGGCACACGGTCGGCCGGGCGCGCGCCAGCTTCACCCGCATCGTCGAGGCCGCAACGGCGCTCGGCAAGGGCGACTGGATCTGGTGAGCCGGCGTCTTGCGCTCAGCCGCGGATGAAGCCGATCAGCGCCTCGGCCATGCGGCGGTCGAATTCCCGCCGGAACAAATTGCGCTTCAGCCAGCTCGGATTGGAACCGACCGTCTTGTTGGCATCGACAACGATGCCCTTGCCGTCGACGATGAAATAGTCGATCGCGCCGTAATCGAGGTGGAGCTTCTCCCGCACCGCCCTGACCTCGTCGGGAACCGCGCCCCCCACTTCGTTGCTGACAATCTTGGCGCCCGCGCACAGCACGTCTTCGTAGACCTGCCGCATGTTGAGTTCGGCGCCGAGCAGGAACATGTAGCGATGTTTCACGATCGGCAGGTCGAGGCTGTCGAAAGCGAATTTCTCCACCATCAGCCTCTCGTCGCGCCAGACCTCCGCCGGAACCTCGGCGATCGTGCCGTAGACGCGGTAGCGCGGGCACAGGCGCTCCTTGTAGTCCGGCGTCGCGATCTTGCGCAACGCATGCGCTGCCCGCGTCCAGCCATTGCGGTATTGCCGCCAGCGCAGCTCGGGCCGGCCCCGGCTGTTGAGCACCGTCTTGACGACGACCGGGCCCGGGTGGCTGTCGCCGTAGTTCAGCCTGAGCGTCGAATAGAGGTGCCGGTGGATGGAGAGGGCGCGGCCGTTGATGGTGCGATGGTAGAGATTGCCGATCTGGGAATATTCTTGCGGCACTTCCGTCAGGTCGACATGCAGCAGGGCGGCCGGCGCACGGCTGCCGCCCGCCGGGCGATCGAGCACGCGCACCTTCAGCCCGGCCTCTTCCACATGAGGCAGCAGCGACTGGATCGAGTATTCCCGCGACGAGCCGAAATTGCCGAGGCTCTCCACATAGACGTCGAGGTCCGCGGCCGCCACCGGGCGGTCAGTCCTGGATGTCGACGCCGGAGAAGTCATGGTGGTCGAAAGGATCCATGACGTAGCCTCGAACCCGTTCGCGCATCGGGATCGACACCACCGAATGCGCGATGACCACCCATGGCGTCTGTTCCCGGAACAGTCGCTGCGCCTCGACATAGAGCTTCGCACGGGCGGCGGGATCGCCGATGGCCGCCGCCTGCTTGAGCAGCGCGTCGAAAGCGGCAAAACACCAGTTGGCGCGGTTGGTGGTGCCGACGCCGGCGCAGCCGAGCGGCACTGACAGGAAATTGTCCGGATCGCCATTGTCGCCGGTGAAGCCGAACAGCATGGCGCCGTCGCGGTCGCGCGCCTTCGAGCGGGCAAGATACTCGGCCCATTCATAGGTGACGATATCGACACCGACGCCGATCTTGGCGAGATCCGACTGGATCATCTCGGCCATCAGCCGGGCGTTGGGGTTGTAGGGCCGCTGCACAGGCATCGCCCAGACTTTCATGCGCAGATCATGGACGCCGGCGGCGGCGAGCTCGCGCCTGGCGCCATCGGGATCGTAGCTATCGTCGGGAGCGGCCTTGTCATAGGCCCATGAGGTCGGCGGCAGCGGATTGCGAGCCAGTTCGCCGGTGCCGCGGAAGACGACATCGACGATCGCCTTCTTGTCGATGGCCATGTCGATCGCCTTCCTGACGCGCGGATCGTCGAACGGCTTCTGCAAGGTATTGAAGGCGAGATAGCCGGTGTTGAGGCCCTCCTGCTGCATCAGCCTGATGCCGGGCGCGGCCTTGATCGCCTCGAGGTCGGCCGGATTGGGATACGGCATGACATCGCACTCGCCGGCGCGCAGCTTTGCCATGCGGATGCTGGCATCGGTGGTGATGGCGAAGACCAGATCGTCGATCTTCGCCCGGCCGCGCCAGTAGTCCGGATTGGCCTTATAGCGGATGACCGCATCCTGCTGATAGTCGACAAGCTGGAACGGACCCGTTCCGACCGGCCTTGTCGCCAGGTCCAGCGGACGCTTCTCCGCCAGCAGCCTGTCGGCATATTCCTTCGAGACGACCGACGCGAAATCCAGCGCCAGATCGGCCAGCATCGGCGAGTGCGGCGCCTTCAGCGTCATGACGACGGTGTAGTCGTCGAGCTTGCGCCAGCCGACGACGAGGTCCGGCATGCCGATGCCGTCGAAATAGATGTACTGGCGGCCGGCATAGTTGTGGAAAGGGTTCCCGGCGCTGCCCTGGCGCTCGAAAGTGAAAAGCACGTCGTCGGCATTGAAGTCGCGCGTCGGGGTGAAGCCTTCGATGCTGTGGAATCGCACGCCGCGCCGCAGATGGAATGTGTAGATCAGCCCGTCGTCGGAGACCTCCCATTTTTCGGCGAGGCCGGGACGCACTTTGGTCGTGCCGGGTTCGAACTCGACAATGCGGTTGTAGAGCGCGGTCGCCGACGCATCGCGGGTGCCGGAGGCAAGTGCCGGATCGAATGTGTCGGGACTGGCCTCGGTGCAGTAGACCAGGGTCTTGGCCGCCGACGGCAATGCCGGCGACGAAAGGACGAGCGACGCCAGCAGCAGTATGAGGCGCTTGCCTGTCATGCCCCCTCCCTGACTATCCAACCCTTATCCGCACCAACGCTAACAGAAGGCCGCCGTGCCGGAAAGCCGGCCGCAGGATTCCATCGGCGGCGGCATGAACCTTTCCGCGTCAGCCCACGACTGACGCTCAGGCGCCGCATGGTGCGGCCCGGGAAAGGAAAATCCAATGACCAGAAACCCAGAGGCTCCACGGTCTCCGGGAACAACAGAAGCTCGGCGCGACCACCGTCTTCGGGACAGGGTCGATGCGCTGGGCTTTCCGCTGATTCCGTTGACCCTGGGTAAGAGCCGGCGTATCGTGAGCATGAGGAAAGCAGACAATTCGATCAGGGAAGAACGTGCCGGAACGCCGAGCCTTGCCCTGATTCGCGCGGCAATGCCGGATGGTTCTTCCATAGACTTCGGGGGGAGTTCTATGTCCTGCGACCAAAGCGCTCTTGCGCACGCTCGTGCCGGCCGTTTGCGCCGCGCGGCAAAGGCAACCAGCGGATTTCTTGCTGTTGCGCTCAGCGCCGGCCTGTGGCTCGGCAGCCCCGCCGGCGCACAGGAAACCCAAATCATCTATCCTGGCTCGATGGCGGTGACCGGCTTCCCCGGCACCGTCATCCCCAATTTCGACTCTTCCGAGTCCGAAGAGGGGGGCCTTCCGCCCGGCGTCGATCCGGTCGACGAAACCTTCATCGACACCAGCCGCGCCTCCTTGCGCGTCTTCGACGTCTCGCATCTCGGCGGCCCGGCCTCGGGCCAGCTCGTCCACACGCCGCCGCCCTTCGAAGTGACGGCCGGCCAGATCGGCGAGGTCTTCGGCCTTACCTATGACGACGGCGTGCGTGATGGCGTGCCGTCGGGCATCCCGAACCTCTATGCCGCCGCGACCTCGCTGCACGGCATCGAGATCGTCACGCCCGACGCCGACAGTGACGGACGGCCCGAGCGAGAGCGCCGCGGCGCTGCCGGTGCTGCCTTCATGGAAGGCCAGTTCGGCACCGAGAATGGCGGCGGGCCGGGCACGATCTGGAAGATCGACGGCATTACCGGCGCCGTTTCGAAATTCGCCGATATCGACACCAACAGCGGGCCCGGCATCGGCAACCTTTCCTTCGACCCCATCCATCGCCAGTTCTTCGCCTCCGATCTCGACACTGGCCTGATCCATCGCATCGACGCCAACGGCATGCTGATCGACACGTTCGACCATGGCGTCGCCGGACGCCCGGCGCACGGGCTCGACCCGGTCGCCGACGACGGCGCTGTCATGGACATCCAGGGCGCCGCCTTCGACAGCGAAGACCCCGACACATGGGGCTACACCCAGGACGAGCGCCGTGTCTGGGCGGTCGCCTATCACGGCGGCCGGGTCTACTATACGGTCGGCGAAAAGGCGGAGGTCTGGTCGGTGGGCATTGCCCGCGACGGCCGCTTCGCCGGCGATCCGCGCTGGGAGCTGACTGTCAAGGCCGACAAGGACTACGCCGTCACCGGCATCGCTTTCGACAACAAGGGCTTCATGTATCTGGCCCAGCGCGGCCCGGTGGAAAACCGCTACGATTACAGCCGCTTCGCCGATTCCGGCAAGGGCGAGGTCATCCGCTACTGGCGCGAGAATCCCGACGATCCGGCGACGGAATCGGTCTGGGTGGAAGTGCCGCAGGAATATGCGATTGGCTTCCCGCAAGGCAACCGCCAGTCGGCCGGCGGCGTCGACCTGCAATATGGCTATGACGCCGAGGGCAATATCGACACCAGTGTCTGCACCGACACGCTGGTCAACACCGGCGACAAGTTGCGTGACAATCCGGCGCTTGCCGAGCAGCTCGCCGCTGGCGGGCCTTTTGCCGTGCATGGCGTCCAGTTCACGCCGACCCCACTGGTCAAGCCGGCCAACGTGCCGCCCTTCGGCTCCTGGTTCGTCGACTTCGACAGCTATTTCGAGGACCCGGAAGTGGAAGGCCATGTCGGCGACGTCAGGGTCTGGCGTCCCTGCGAGGGCCGTGCCGGCTACTATGAGGAAATTCCTGGCGGTTACCTGCCGCCATTCTATCCGCCGGACTTTCCACCGCCCGGCAATCTGCCTCCCTGTCTCGATGTCGAGGATGTCCAGTACTTCTGCACGCCCTCGGGCCTCGAGGCCGATCTCTATCTCCATGACCATGCCGGCTTCGGCGGCGATTCGATCAAGGCTCTGTCCAAGACGCCAGGCGTCGGGGTGACCTCACCCATGTCGCATGCGCCGGGCACCCCATACACGATCGGCATCACCGGCCATTATCCGGGCGACACGGTCGATGTCGGGCTCTGCTTCTACAGGCAGTCAGACCGCGACAAGGGCGGCTACTACCCTTGCTGCAAGATGACCCTGCCGCTCAGAACCCCAGCCGTCAGCTGCGAACCGTGAGGGAGGGAAAGATGACCATTTCCGCGCTTTCCCCGCTTGCTCCCAGCAGCAAACCCACCGTCATGGAGACGATCATGAAACCCCTGTCATATGCCAGGCGCGGCGCGCGCTGGCTGATGGCGGCCGGTATCGCGGTCGCCATGCTGCCGGCATTGCCGGCCTTCGCCGAGGACCCCATCCCGGCCAAGATCGTCGAGGCCGCAGGCCCGGAACCCAGGCTTGAGCTCGACAATCCCCGTGTCGTCAATCCCGAGCCGGGGCGCATCGTGCCGTTCTTCACCAAGAAGGGCGGCCAGAGAAGCTGCGACTACGTCTTCTACACCTTGACGTTCGGCCTGCGCGGCAATGCGCAAGCCTTTGCCAATCCCGTGCTTGCCAATGCGCTGAAGAACGCCAGGCTCGACTTCAAGGACCAGCTTCCGCATGGCCTGCAGATCGTCAGCGTGCATGTGTCCGGCGACGGCACCGATGCCGGTGGAGGCGCTCTGCCCGGTGCATCGATCAGCACCTCGGCGGACCCGAACGACACCGCGATGGTTTCCGATTTCCGGATTTCCGCCAGCGATCTCGACGGCATGGGCGCCGCGAACGAACGCGCCATCACCTTCCAGATCGTGGCCAAGATCGACCACGCGGCGTTCCCCGCGCCGGCCATGGTCGACAACCAGGGCACGATCAAGGTGTCGATGGGAGGCGGCCCGGGGACCATCATCCCGTCGCAGGATCCGGGCAAGCCGGATGACGGCGATTTCCTCACCGGCGAGAAGACCTCGATCCGCATCGACTTGACCAAATGTAATCCGCCACCACCACCTCCCGGCAAGGAATGCTTCAAGGTGGAGCGCGGCACGGTCGATTGCGTGCCCGGCGGCGGCGCCTTCATCTACCACATGCCTGTCGGCCCGGAGATGGGCGGCAAGTGGGTGCAGGTCTCGACGACCACGCCCGGCATCACCATTATCCCCGACACGCAGCTGGTGCCGGCGGGCGGCGGCGTGCTCAACTGGAAGATCGTCGGCGCATCGCCTGGTGATGTCATCCACCTTATTGTCACCGGCATCGAGACCTATGCCGGTCCGGAGGAGGGCTGGGGCCTGTGCTGCACGCAGACCATCGACATCGTCATCCCGCGCGATCTCAGATGCCCGCCCGACAAGGAGCCGGACCTCAAGGTCGAGAAGCGCGCCGATGTCACGCGTTGCACGATGGCCGGCGGCTGCGACTTCACCATCAGGGTCAGCAATGTCGGCGGCGCCCCCTATCACGGCAAGATCGTGCTCGACGAGGTGACGTTGCCGGCCGGCTCGGTGCTGGATTCCGGCCCGAACCCGCCCTGGGTCTGCGTGCCCGGCGTCACGCCGATGACCTGCACCCATCCGGTGACCACGCTCAACCCGGGCGCCTTTGTCGACCTCAAGCTCGGCTTCAAGCCGGCGCCGGGCTGGCAGGGACGCGTGCTGCGCAACTGCGCCATCTACGACTACCAGGCCAGCGGCAAGCCGCTGTTCGGCAGCCAGCATAACGATCGCGGCTGCGCCTCGATCCCGATCTGCCGGCGTGGCGATCGCGACCCCGAGTGCCGGCCGCCGGTCGAGAAGAAGGTCGACCTGATCCTGAAGAAGCGTGCCCGCATCCCGGTCTGCACGGCTGACGGCATCTGCTACTTCGTCATCGACCTCATCAACAACGGCAGCGTCCCCTATAACGGACCGCTGACGGTCATCGACAGCTATCCCGGCGGTGCGCCGGCCTCCTCGACCTTCGGCCCGTCACCGCCCTGGAGCTGTGGACCGAACGGCCCCGGCCAGTTCCGTTGCGACAATCCCGGCATCGTGCTGATGCCTGGCGCCTCGACGTCGATCGTCGTCAAGGCGGTGATGCCGGCAAACTACCAGTCTGACAGCGTCGAGAACTGCGCCGAGGTCAGGGCGATCCCCGGTGAGGTCGACCTCACCAACAACAAGGCCTGCGCCAAGGAACGCTTCCGCCATCCGAATGGCGGCAAGCCCGGTCTGCGCATCACCAAGGTGTGCAACGGCTCGCTGGCCGGTGCCGCGGTGGTTTCCTGCCGCATCACCGTCAGCAATGCCGGCACGGCGGCCCCCACCGGTCCGGTGCGGGTCAACGATGCCGCCACGCTGGTGGCCGGTGGCGCGCCGGTCCAGATCCAGACCGTCACTCCCGACGGCGCGGAATGGGCCTGCGGACCGGTTCCGGCCAACACGCTGTCTTGCCAGATTCCCGGCGCCGTGATGACGCCCGGAACCTCCAGGCACTTCGACGTGACGGTCTCGGCCAATGGCGAGTTCGAGAACTGCGCGCGCGGCTCCTACGGGCCGGCGCCGGGAGACGACATCGTCTATCCGATCGGCCAGGCTTGCGCCAAGGGCGGCGGAGCGCCGACCATCCGCGTCGAGAAGACCGGCGACAGCGAATGCCAGCCCGGCCAGCCCTGCTCGTTCGAGATCACCATCACGAACGATGGGCCGAGCGCCTTCTCCGGTCCGGTCCGGATCGGCGATGCGATCGGCGTGGAAGGACTGGGCAGGCTGGAAGGCGTCGAGATCACGTCGATCGAGCCGCCCTTCGGCTGCTCGCCCGAACCGACGACGCTGCCTTTGTCCTGCATTGCCAACCTGACGCTCGGCGCCGGGGAAAGCCACGTGCACAATGTCACCGTGGTCATCCCCGATGACGGCCGCCTGGCCAATCTGCAGGGCACGGTCAACGGTCAGAACTGCGTTGGCGTCCTGTCCCCGGATACGCGGGTGCAGGGCGGCGGCGACGTGCTTTCCGGCGATCAGGCCAACATCCAGGGCAATCGCGGCAGGGCCTATGCGTGCCATCCCTTCACCATCAGGAACGAGGTGAAGAAGCAGTGCTCGGCAGGTTTCGTCATGAACGATGCCGGCCGCTGCGTCTGCCCCGAAGGCACCACCTACCGCAACGGCCAGTGCACGGGCGGCGGCGTCATCGTCGAGCCGAAGCCCAAGCCCTGCGTGCTGCTCAAGGGCCAGATCCGCACCGAGGACGGGCGCTGTGTCTGTCCGCGTGGAACCGAGCTCGAGAACGGCGCCTGCGTGAAGATCACGCAAGGCTGCACCATACCCGGCTCGGTGCCGTCGGCGGACGGCGACAGCTGCTACTGCCCCAAGGGCACGCATCTCGACAGGATCGCGAATGCCTGCGTGCGGGACAAGCAGAAGCCCGAGCAGTGCACCATTCGCGGCCAGGTCCACGACGCGGACGGCGATTGCGTCTGCCCGAAGGGAACCGAGGTGCGCAATGGCGCCTGCAGGCCGATCCGGCCGAAACCGGAGCAGTGCCGCATCCCCGGCCAGGTCCGCAACGCCGATGGCGATTGCGTCTGCCCGAAGGGGACAGAGCTGCGCAACGGCGCCTGCCGGCCGATCCGGCCACAGCCCGAGCAGTGCACGATCCGCGGCCAGATCCACGACGCCAACGGCAATTGTGTCTGCCCGAGGGGTACGGAGATCCGCGACGGCGCCTGCCGGCAAAAGAAGCCCGAACTGGAGCAGTGCACCATTCGCGGCCAGGTCCACAACAAGCGTGGCGAGTGCGTCTGCCCGCGTGGCACCGAGGTCCGTGACGGCGCCTGCCGCAGAGTCCGGCAGGAATGCGCGCCGGGTTCGCAGCTGATCAACGGCCAGTGCCAGCCGATCATCATCCTGCGGCGCTGCCCGACCGGGACGACCGGAAAATATCCAAACTGCGTCCCGCTCCGCAAGCCGGGCGTGGAGGTCAACCCGAACCTGCTGCTCAATCCGAACATCCTGCAGCAGCTGGTGCCGAGACGTACGCCGCAGGTGCAGCAGGATCCGGCGGGTGCGAACATCCAGAACTCCAAGCCGTGATCTAGCGATAGGAAAACCAGAACCCCGCCGGAGCAATCCGGCGGGGTTTTTCGTTGGCGGGATCGCCCGCGTGAACCTTGATGCCGCGAGCGGCGACCAATCGCTGAAGGAACACATCAGGAGAGAGAGATGTCTTCAGTCAGCTATGCCTTTCGCAATACGGTTGCGACGGTTGCCCTGTTCGCAGCCGGACTAGTCAGCACCTCCGCTTTCGCCACACAGGCCAACATCAAGTCGATGTCGTTCGACACGCAGAGCGTTAACACCACGCTTCATGTCGTTTCGAGCGACAAACAGAAATGGGACAGGCTGAAAAGCGGCACGATCCAGTTCTGGGGCCACATGAAGATCGACACACGCTGGCCAGGCTACGTGCAGCAGGTCGGTGTATCGCTCGGCGTATGCGGCCCCAGCCAGTGCGGGGCGTTTCCGCCGATCTGGAGCGCATCGCCGGTCAGCCGCGACTATGATCACCAGGAGAACTTTTCCTTCGATCCCTCGATCATGGCGCTGTCTTCGAATGCGGACATCGCGTCGGTGCCCTATGGCGATCAGATTATCGCCAAGTGCAACCAGCACCTCCAGCCCGATGGGCCGACGAAGTCCTATTCGTTCACGCACACTTTCCACGCGACCTTTTCGGCGCTGACCGACAAGGCGCTCGACATGCACAATGCTGCCAGCGAGGTGACGGGCGGCAACTGGCCCTATCCGATCTACGAATCGCATTATGCCGAACACGGTTCGTTCGACGTTCAGGTCGTCTGCGATCCCGTCGTCAAACCGGCGGCTCAAGACATCGCCGTCGACTTCGGCGAATTCGAGACAAAGAACGTCAAGCTGTTCCTGACCACCTACCGCTCGAACCAGCCCGGCTCGACACCCGGCACAGTGTGCCCGGCGCTCAAGGTGACCAGCCGCGCGCAGGCCAACAAGGCCGGGCCGGTATCGATGCGCATCTGGCGACAGAAGGACAATGGGCCGATCACATCGGAGTTCAAGCAGGTCTGGGCGTCCTTCGACGCGGGCAAGAACGGCTATTTCGCCACTTATGAGAAATGGGAGAATGTCGGAGCGACCGCGTACTTCCAGTACAAGACCGAAATAGTCGGCAACGGCCCGTTCGAGCCCTTCGACGGCTGGAAGGACATCACCGTCCATTGCACTGGCGCGGGCGGCGGCGGCTTCACCGATGGACCTCAGGCCGATCCCGACAACCCGCCGGCAAAGGCCGACTGGCAAGGCGAAGTGACCGTTTCCGACAGCGCCGGATCCAGGAAACTTTGCCCGCGCAAAGGCCAGGTCGCGTTCGAAGCGAGCCGCGATGCTCCCGGCGCGTTGCACTATCGGATCGGTTGCTCGAATGGCGCCTTCTTCACCGGCACCGCGGTCGCCTTCAACGAAGGCGGTGTGTTCAAGGCCAGTGCCGCGCACGATCTCAGCATTAGCAGGACCCGCTCGATCCAGTGCACCTTGCAGGAGATCAAACCGAATGGATCCATCGCCACCATCGACATGGATGCGGAGGATTTCACCTGCATAAAGCGCACAGTCGAGCCCAAGGTCGACGATCTGGTCTCAAGCACGCGCCCCGACTTCGGCAAGCCCAGGCTGCCGCCGGTCGTCGTCGATCCCGGCCGCAAATGCCTGCCCAGCCAAAGCCTGCTGCGCGGCAAATGTGTCGACAGGCCGCTGGTGGCCGCATGCAAGAGCACCGAGAAGCTGGTCGACGGTCGGTGCATCGGCGTCAGCATCCACTGCCTGCCCGGCTATCATCAGGTCGGCTTGAAATGCGTGAAGAATGCCGTGATCGCCGGGAAATGCCGGCGTGACGAACAGCGCGTCAATGGCGAATGCGTGCGCAAGCCTTCCATCATCATCGACTGCAAACGCGGCTACCATCTGGTCGGCAAGGCGTGCGTGAGGGACGCAATCATCACCACGGGCTGCCGGCCAACCGAAATGACGGTGCGCGGACATTGCGTGCCCAGGCCGGCTTCGAAGACGTTTGGGCTGCAGAAGTTGAAGCAAGGCAGAGGCCAGTCGTTTCTGCCGGGGCAGGCCAGGTCACGGCTTCAGGTGAACTGAATCCCGCTGCAAACCAGGAGAGAGGCGGTGCCGCCTCTCTCCTTTGCGGGGATCACGAAACCTCGTCCTGGTCTACAGCGACGTGCGTCCTTTTGGCGCTAGCTGCCCTCCAACACATAATCGGGCATGTCCTTGCCGAAAATCGGTTCCGATTTTGCAGCCGATGCGCTAGGGCGGAGCGGACTTGAAGAACGGGAAGCGGACATGGCCAAGAAAACCCTGATCGCGCCATCGGTGCTGGCGTCGGATTTCTCGAAGCTCGGCGACGAGGTCGAAGCCGTCGCGGCGGCCGGCGCCGACTGGATCCATCTCGACGTCATGGACGGCCATTTCGTCCCCAACATCACCTTCGGCCCGCCGGTGGTGAAGGCGATCCGCAACCGTACCAAGGCCTTCTTCGATTGCCATCTGATGATCGCGCCGGCCGATCCCTATCTGGCCGCCTTCGCCGAGGCCGGCTGCGACGGCCTGACCGTGCATGCAGAGGCCGGCCCGCATCTCGACCGCTCGCTGCAGACCATCAAGAACCTCGGCAAGAAGGCCGGCGTGTCGCTCAACCCGGCGACACCCGAAAGCGCTGTCGAATACGTGCTCGACCGGCTCGACCTGATCCTGATCATGACCGTCAATCCGGGCTTTGGCGGTCAGGCGTTCATTCCGGCAATGGTCGACAAGGTGAAGCGGGTGAAGGCGCTGATCGGCAACCGTCCGATCCGCATCGAGATCGACGGCGGCGTGTCGCCGGAGACGGCGCCGCTGGTCACCGCGGCGGGCGCCGATGTGCTGGTCGCGGGCGCCGCCATCTTCAAGGGCGATAGCGTCGAGGCCTACCGGGCCAACATCGAGGCGATCAGAACCGCGGCGGACCGTGCCGCCGCCTGATCCTGGCCGTTGACCGTATCGCGGCCGGATACCCAGTCTGATTGATCACCGAAATGAGTAGCTTCGCTGTTCAGCGCCTCAAGCTTCTCAGAAAATTCAATATTCTTGAGCCGCCCGTTACTTCGGCGAGCCACTGCGCTCTATCCTCTTTAAGTCCAATACCATCATCTTCCGCTTGAGGCCGCGAAGTGTGGCACGGTATAGTACGCGTACGGGATTGAGACTGCTTCGCAACAAGAACCAACAACAGGCCAAGGCAGGCAACAGGAGCGATATTGACGTACGGAACCGCCGATCCGGGCGATGAAGGTGCCGGACCCAAGAGCACCCTTGCCAGCACGGTCTATCATCAACTTCGGGACGATCTCTTGCGCGGTGTGCTGGAGACCGAAAGCAAGCTTAGGGTCGAATGGGTGGTTTCGCGATATGGCGCCGGCGCTTCGCCCGTGCGCGAGGCGCTTAACCGTCTGGCTTCGGAAGGCCTGCTCGGCCGCCACGACCAGCGCGGCTTCTTCCTCATGCCGGTCAGCGCCGACGAGCTGGATGAGCTGACTCGCACCCGCTGCTGGCTGGAGGAAAGGGCGCTGCGCGAATCGATCGAGCACCGCACCGGCGAATGGGAAGAGCAGCTGGTGCTGGCGCTGCATCGCCTGGCGCGCGCCCAGCGCCGCCTGCCGGGTGAGCCCTCGACCAACAATCCGGACTGGGAGAAGCTGCATCGTGCCTTCCATCGCGCGCTGATCGCGGGCTGCCGGTCGCACTGGCTGGTCGGTTTCTGCGACCAGCTTTCCGACCAGGCTTCCCGCTACCGGCTGATCTCGCAGCACGGCCCGGGAGACGAGCGCGACGACCTTGCCGAACACCGCCAGATCGCCGAACGCACCCTCGATGGCGACGCCGACGGCGCGGTCGAGGCCTTGCTCAACCATTACCGGCTGACGGCGGCCATGTGCATGGCGCGTTTCAGCCAGGACGGCGATCCCAAGGCAACCGCGGCCAAGGCGTTGCGCGGCCGCAAATAGCTGCTCTTCCAGGCTCAAATCTGATATTCGCTCTCGCCGAAACGATGCGAATTCAGGATTCGCCGCGCCACGCGGGAGCAACAATGAGCAATCACCTCTTCGACGCTTTTCGCGTCCGCGTCACGGCACCTCGGCGGCTGCTCATGCAGACGGATGACGGGCGATCCCTCACCTATGGCGACATGCTGGCGCGCTCGGCGCAGCTGGCGCGTGCGCTGGTGCAATCCGGGGTGGCGCCGGGCGACCGCGTCGCCGTGCAGGTCGAGAAGAGCCCGGAAGCGGTGCTGCTCTACCTTGCTTGCCTGCGCGCCGGCGCCGTCTTCCTGCCGCTCAACACCGCCTACACACTGCCGGAACTCCGCTATTTCTTTGGCGATGCCGAACCGCGGCTGGTGGTCTGCGACCCGGCAAGAGCGGCCGATATCGGCCCGCTGGCGCAGGCGTCCGGCGCGGCACTGGCGACGCTTGGCCAGCACGGCGACGGTTCGCTGCCCGAAAGCGCTTCGGGAAATCAGGCGGATTTCGACGATGTGGCGCGCGGACCGGACGACCTTGCCGCGATCCTCTACACGTCGGGAACGACCGGCCGCTCGAAGGGCGCCATGCTCAGCCACGAGAACCTCGCCTCGAACGCGCGCGTGCTGGTCGAGCATTGGCGCTTCAGCGCTGAGGACGTCCTGATCCACGCGCTGCCGATCTTCCACACGCATGGTCTGTTCGTCGCCACCAACGTGATCCTGATGGCCGGCGCCTCGATGCTGTTCGAGGCAAGATTCGATCCGGCCCGCATCGTCTCGCTGCTGCCGCGCGCCACCGCGCTGATGGGCGTGCCGACCTTCTACGTGCGCCTGCTGCAGCAACAGGGCCTGGACGCCCAGGCGGCGAAAACCATCCGCCTGTTCATTTCCGGCTCGGCGCCCTTGCTGGCCGAGACGCATGCCGCCTGGCGCGAGCGCACCGGCCACGCCATCCTCGAGCGCTACGGCATGACCGAAACCAACATGAACACCTCCAATCCCTACGATGGCGAGCGGCGCGCCGGCACGGTCGGCTTTCCCTTGCCGGGCGTTTCGCTGCGCATCGCCGATCCCGACGGCGGCGGGTCGCTCGCACAGGGCGAGGTTGGCATGATCGAGGTGAAGGGTCCGAACGTCTTTGCCGGTTACTGGCGGATGCCGGAAAAGACCAAGGCGGAATTCCGTCCCGACGGCTTTTTCATCACCGGCGATCTCGGCCTCGTCGATCGGGACGGCTATGTGCATATCGTCGGGCGCGGCAAGGACCTGATCATTTCCGGCGGCTACAACATCTACCCCAAGGAGATCGAAGGCGAGATCGATGCGCTTGCCGGCGTCAGCGAAAGCGCGGTGATCGGCGTCGCCCATCCGGACTTCGGCGAGGGTGTCACAGCGGTCGTGGTGCGCAAGCCGGGCTCGGCCATCGGCGCGGCCGATGTCCTCGACGCCATCGCGGGCCGGCTCGCCCGATACAAGCATCCGAAGCAGGTGATCTTCGTCGACGAGCTGCCGCGCAACACCATGGGCAAGGTGCAGAAGAACCTTTTGCGCGAGACCTACAAGGATCTCTACGGCCAATAGTTTTCGATGACGATGCGCGAAGGGCTGCGGCCAATTGCGAACGTTGGTTTCCTAATTGACGGTGGGATCGAGGGCCTACGCTCCGAACACTTTCTTCCCGCCGATCCAGACGCTCTTCACGTCCAGATCCTCCGACAGGCCAACAATGTCGGCTGCGGTGCTGTTGGCGAAGCGGCCGAGCCGGTGCGCCTGGCCGATCGCCTCGGCTGGATAGAGCGAAGCCATGCGCAGCGCCTCGCCAAGCTCCAGCCCGACGACGCGGTGCATGAAGCGCACGGCCGAGATCATGTCGAGATCGGCCCCGGCCAGGGTTCCGTCGGCCAGCCTGAGGCTGCCATCCTTGCGGTAGATGGTGCGGCCGTTCAGCGTGAAGGACGTCATGTCGGTGCCGATCGTCGCCATGGCGTCGGTGACCAGCACGATCTTTCCCGGCCCCTTCTTCGCGCGCAGCGCGATAGCCATGGTGGCTGGATCGACATGGATGCCGTCAGCGATGATGCCGGCCGACAGCCCGCCTGTGTCGATGGCCGCGCCCGCCAGCCCCGGCTCGCGGTTGCCGATCTGGCTCATGGCGTTGAAGAGATGGGTCACCACGGTCGCGCCGGCCGCGGCGAAGGCGCTCGCCGTGGCATAGCCGGTGTCGGAATGGCCGAGGCTGACGATGAGGCCGGCCTTTGCCAGGGCCGCGACACGCGCTGGCTCGACCGATTCGGGCGCGATCGTGGTCAGCAGCACGGGCAGGTCTTTCCGCGCCGCGATCAGCGCCGCCTGGTCCACGTCCGTCATCGGCCGGATCAGCGCCGGGTCATGCGCGCCCTTGCGGGCGACAGAAAGATGCGGGCCCTCGAGATGCAGGCCAAGGAAGCCCGGCACCTTCTGCCGCGCCGCCGCGGCGCCGGCCGCGACGGCAGCCGCCGTGATCGCTGGCGTATCGGTGATCAGCGTCGGCAACAGCGCCGTGGTGCCGAACGGGGCGTGCGCTCGGCAAATGGTCTCGATCGAGGCGACGTCGGGATGGTCGTTGAGCATGACGCCGCCGCCGCCATTGACCTGCAGGTCGACGAAGCCCGGCGCCAGCAGGCCGTCGGTCTCGACGCGATCGACGCCGGCCGGAATGGCGCCGGCGGGGAGGATGGCCTCGACCAGGCCGCCGCTCACCACGAGGGCGGCATTGCAGTGCCAGTCGGCGCCGTCGAAGATGCGGGCGCCAGTGAGGGCGAAACGGTCGCTCATACGGTTTCCGTCACCTTGCGCAAATTGCGCGGCGTATCGGGGTCGAGGCCGCGATGGCGGGCAAAGGCCTCGACGAAGCCATAGAAGGACACGATCAGCGCCAGCGGATCGGTCAGCGGATGGCCGGTCGCCACATAGGGCAGGGCCCGTGCCTTGGTCGCTTTGCCGGATGTCACGAACACAGCCGCGCCCTTGCCGGCCAGATTGTCGGCCGCCTCGGCGACCGACGGTTCGGAAGCGTCGCGCGCGGCGAGCGCCAGCACCGGGAAGCCCGGCCCGACCAGCGCCAGCGGCCCATGCATGACCTCGGCCGCGCTGTAGGCCTCGGCATGCATGCCGCAGGTCTCCTTGAATTTCAGCGCCGCCTCGTTGGCCATCGCCGCGGACGGACCGCGGCCGAGGATGAACAGTGACCGCGGCGTCTCCAGCGCGCCGGCCAGCGCCATCCAGTCGCAGGCGATAGCCTTCTCGAAATGCTCCGGGAGGCGCGCCAATGCCGCGAGCAGCGCATCGTCGCCGGTGCAATGCGCCATCAGCGCCAGGCCGGCGACCGCCGAATTGACGAAGGTCTTGGTCGCCGCGACGCTGCGCTCCGGCCCGGCCAGGATGTCGATGGCAAAGTCCGACGCCCGCGCCAGCGGCGAATCGGCGGTGTTGGTGATGGCGACGGTGAGCGCGCCGCCGGCCCGCGCCGTCTCCGCCATGGCGACGATGTCCGGGCTCTTTCCCGACTGCGAGATCGCCAGGCAGGCCGAGCCTGCAAGCCTCAGCCTGGCGCCATAGATCGAGGCGATGGACGGGCCGACCGAGGCGACGGCAAGGCCGGCGGTCAGTTCGACGGCGTATTTCATGAAGGTGGCGGCATGGTCGGACGAGCCGCGCGCCACGGTGACGACGAAGCTCGGATCGCGCTCGCGGATGCCGCGCCCGGCCTCGCTCAGCACGGCGGCCGAGCCATCGAGCAGGCGGGCCGTGGCCTCCGGGATCTCCTCGATCTCGCGCCGCATATGGGTGGGGATCGCGCTCATGGCCGGCTCTCCTCTCCCGGCCCGGTCAGCCGGAGTTCGGCGACGAAATCATAGGCGTCGCCCCTGTAGATCGAGCGGGTGAATTCGATCACCTTGCCGCTCGCAAGATAGGAAATACGTTCGATATGCAGGCCGGCAACCCCCGGCGGCACTTCCAGCAGGCGCGCATCGCCATCACCGAGATTGGCGGCCGAGATGCGCTGCACGGCGCGAACCGGCCGGTTGCCGGTCAGTTCCAGCGCGGCATAGAGCGAGGAGCCGATCGCCTCGGGATCGGGCAGCACGCTGGCCGAGAGCGACGCGCGCTCGATCGCCAGCGGCGTGTCGTTGGCGATGCGCAGGCGCGCCACGCGCGCCACCAGCTCGTTCGACGACAGGCCGAGCACCATCGTCTCGTCGGGCGAGGGCGCGTAGAGGCCGCGATCGAGCCAGGCCGAGCGCACCACCATGCCGCGCCGCGCCATGTCTTCTGTGAACGAGGTGAGCCTGGACAGCGACTGCTCGACGCGCTCCATGCGCGGGGCGACGAAGGTGCCGGAACCGTGACGCTGGACGAGGATGCCGCCCTTGACCAGATCCTGCACCGCCTTGCGCACGGTGACGCGCGAGATGTCGGCCTTGCTGGCGATGTCGCGCTCCGACGGCAGTGCGTCGCCCGGCCCGATCAGGCCGCGATTGACCGCTTCCTCGATGCTCTTCCTGAGCTGCAGATAGAGCGGCGCGCCGCTCTGCGACGATTCCTTCAGCATGGCGAAGATCTGGTCGGCGGCGCTCATTGGGCAACCTCCGAACCGCGCGCAAATATACGCACCGCCATCTGCACGGCGCCGCCCAGCGCATCGTCGAGCGCCGGCTTCAGCAGCGCCTGGTAGCGCGCCGAAAGCCGCGGCGCATAGAGCGGCGCCAGGCCGCCTAGCAGGCAGAGCGGCGCATTGCCGGCAAGATCGAGCGCCCCGAGCGAGGCTTCGACATCGGCAACCGCCTTGTCGAGGATCCAGTTGGCGACAAGATCGCCCTTGGCGGCATGGTCGAAGACCTTTGGCGCGAAACCGCCGAAATCGCCGGGTTTGGCATTGGTGGTGAACTCGACGACGTCCTCGGGGTTGTTGCGGAAGACGGCGAGCATCGCCTCGGTCAGCGGCGAGCCCGGACGGATGCCGTCATAGGCGAGCAGTGTCTGTTCCAGCAGGTCGCGGCCGATGCGCGCGCCGCTGCCCTGGTCGCCGACCTGAAAACCCCAGCCGCCAATGGCGCGTGACTTGCCCGCCTTGCGCGCCATATAGGCGGTGCCGGTGCCGAGGATGGCCATGGCGCCGTCGCTGGGCCCGACCGCACCCTCCAGCGCGATCTCGGCGTCGGTCTCGACGCGGCTGGCGCTGAACGGCAGGATCGCCTCGAGCTGCTGCCTGTAAGTGCCGACATTGGCGCCGGCGAGGCCGAGAATGGCGGGCGTTTGCGGGATGAGTTCCGGATTCTTGCCGGCGGCGACGAAGGCCTGCCGTGCCGCCTCGACAATGTTGGTCCTGGCGCCGGTGAGGTCGGTGCGGATGTTGGCGGCGCCGCTTTTGGCGCGGCCAAGCACGACGCCGTCAGCGGTCGCAAGGGCCGCCCTGCAGCTGGTGCCGCCGCCATCGATGCCAAGTACGAAATTCACGCGATTTCTCCTCCGGACGGATAATACCAATAAAATACCAATAGCCAAGAGTTAATTTCGCTTTCAAAAAGATTAAGGCGTATTTTATTGAAAAACCACGATATTTTGCCGGCAAGCCGAATTTCGCGCGGCGAATTCGTTAATCCGTGTGGACAAGTGGTATTTTTTTGGTATTGTTTCGTCAGTTGGAGGACAACGGATGGCCGAGAAGCGCACCGAAGCGCATCACCAGAATGCCGAGGGGCTGGATATCCAGGCTCCGGACGCCATCCTTTCCTTTCTTGCCGATGCGCAGATCGAGGCCGCCAAGGCCGTGCGCGGCGCCATCCCCGCCATAGCCGCTGCAGCCGAAATCGTCGCCGAGCGGCTGAAGGATGGCGGCAGGCTCGCCTATGCGGCGGCGGGCAGTTCGGGTCTGATGGCCTTGGCCGACGCGTTGGAACTGCCCGGCACCTTCGGCATCGGGCGAGACCGCATCGCCATCCTGATCGCCGGCGGCGACGAGGCCTTCCGCACCCTTGCCGGCGGACCGGAGGACGACACCGATGAGGCCTCGGCCGCCGTCGCCGCCGCCGGCATCGGCGAGCGCGACTGCCTGATCGCGATTTCGGCCAGCGGCTCGACGCCCTATGCGGTCGCCGCACTTGAGCACGCACGGAGCCGGGGAGCCGCAACCATCGCCATCGCCAACAATAGGGACGTGCCGCTGTTCCGGTCGGCCGATGTTGCCATCGTGCTCGAGACGCCGCCCGAACTGATTGCCGGCTCGACGCGCATGGGCGCCGGCACCGCCCAGAAGATCGCCCTCAACATGCTGTCGACGCTGGCCGCCATCCATCTCGGCCATGTCCATGACGGCTACATGGTCAACCTGAACGCCGACAACATCAAGCTGCGCGACCGCGCTATCCGCATCGTCGCCGCCATCAGCGGGCGCGGCAGGGACGATGCCGCGCGCCTGCTCGAACAGAGCGGCGGCGTGGTCAAGACCGCCATTCTGCTCGCCGCCGGCGCCGCCAACGCCGACACGGCCGAGAAGATACTGGAAGGGACCGGGCGGAAGCTCCGGCCGGCGCTTTCCGCGCTGGGGCATGATCCCGAAAAGTGGAACCCGCTTTTCGGAAAAGATCATGCCCTAACAAAGAAGTAGGGCCTGTTTCATCCCGATTTCCATCGGGGTGAAACGGGCTTGCGAGGGGAGCAAGGGGCGCTAGGCTTCTGTTCTCATCAAAACCGAACCTGAAAAAGGTCAACAGGGAGACTGAAAATGACGACCAAACTACTGACGGCCCTTCTGCTCGGCACCAGCATCCTCGGCTCCGCCGGGGTGGCCTATGCCGATGACGTTACGCTCAACATCGAAAGCTGGCGCGGCGACGACCTGACCATCTGGAAGGACAAGCTGATCCCGGCTTTCGAAGCCAAGAACCCCGGCATCAAGGTGGTGTTCGCGCCTTCGGCGCCGACCGAGTATGACGCCGCGCTCGGCGCCAAGCTCGCCGCCGGCTCGGCGGGCGACCTGATTACCTGCCGCCCCTTCGACAAGTCGCTGGAACTCTTCAAGAAGGGCAACCTCGCCGATCTCTCGGCACTGCCCGGCATGGAGAACTTCTCGCCGGTCGCCAAGGCGGCCTGGCAGACCGACGACGGTAAGGCGAGCTTCTGCGTGCCGATGGCCTCGGTCATCCACGGCTTCATCTACAACAAGGACGCCTTCGACAAGCTCGGCATCAAGGTGCCGACCACCAATGAGGAGTTCTACGCCGCGCTCGACAAGATCAAGGCCGACGGCACCTACATTCCGATGGCGATGGGCACCAAGGACCTCTGGGAAGCCGCGACCATGGGCTACCAGAACATCGGCCCGAACTACTGGAAGGGCGAGGACGGCCGTCTGGCGCTGATCAAGGGCGACCAGAAGCTGACCGACGCCGACTGGGTCGAGCCCTACAAGGAACTGGCCAAGTGGAAGCCCTATCTGGGCGACGGCTTCGAGGCCCAGACCTATCCGGACAGCCAGAACCTGTTCACGCTCGGCCGCGCCGCCATTTATCCGGCCGGCTCGTGGGAGATCGGCCTGTTCAACACCCAGGCGCAGTTCAAGATGGGCGCCTTCCCGCCGCCGGTGCAGAAGGCCGGCGACACCTGCTACATCTCCGACCACACCGACATCGGCATGGGTCTGAACGCGGCGTCGAAGAATGCCGACGCGGCCAAGAAGTTCCTGTCCTGGGTCGCCTCGCCGGACTTCGCCACCATCTACGCCAACGCGCTGCCGGGCTTCTTCAGCCTGAACAACACGCCGGTGAAGATGGAAGACCCGCTGGCGCAGGAATTCGTCTCCTGGCGCGGCAAGTGCAAGTCGACCATCCGCTCGACCTACCAGATCCTGTCGCGCGGTACGCCGAACCTCGAGAATGAGACATGGGTTGAATCGGCCAACGTCATCAACGGCACCGACACGCCGGAGGCCGCGGCCAAGAAGCTGCAGACCGGCCTCGACAGCTGGTACAAGCCGGCGAAGTAAGAGCTCAGGCAACGGACCGGCCGGGCATCTGCCCGGCCGGCATTCGGACAGTTTTTAGATAGCGATTGTCGGCGCCGCCTCTCGGTCTTACCCTCTCATCCAGCGGGGAAGACGAAGTCGCAATCGCGGGCCTTGTCCTCTCCCGCAGGGGACGATCGGGCCGTGCATAGAGGCATCATCTAGCATCATACGATTTGGAACCGAGAGAGACGGCGGGGACCGAACTCATGGCCGCACAAACACGACCGAAAAGACCGATCCGCTGGCACATCGCCGTCTTCCTGGCGCCGGCCGTGCTTGTCTACACGGCGATCATGATCCTGCCGCTCGCCGGCACGCTGCAGCTTTCGCTGTTCCGCAACATCGAGCAGTCCCAGGTCTTCGTCGGGCTGGATAATTTCCGCACCCTGTTCGGCGATCCCAACTGGTCGGTCAATTTCTGGAACGCGCTGAGGAACAATGTCTGGTTCTTCATCATCCACATGCTGGTGCAGAACCCGATCGGCGTGCTGCTGGCGGCGCTGCTGTCCAGCCCGAGGCTGCGCTTCGCCGCCTTCTACCGCACGGCGATCTTCGTGCCGACCATCCTGTCCTTCGTCATCGTCGGCTTCGCCTGGAAGCTGATCCTGTCGCCGCTGTGGGGCGTGGCGCCGCATTTGCTCGACTTCGTCGGCCTGAAGAGCCTGTTCACGCCTTGGCTCGGCAAGGAGCAATACGCCCTGACCGCGCTCAGCCTGGTTTCGGTCTGGCAGTTCGTCGGCATCCCGATGATGCTGATCTACGCCGCGCTGCTGTCGATCCCGGACGAAGTGATCGAGGCGGCCGAATGCGATGGCGTCACCGGCATGGCCCAGTTCTGGAAGATCAAGCTGCCGCTGATCCTGCCCTCCATCGGCATCATCTCGATTCTCACCTTCGTCGGCAATTTCAACGCCTTCGACCTGATCTACACCGCGCAAGGAGCGCTCGCCGGGCCGAACTATTCGACCGACATCCTCGGCACCTTCCTCTACCGCGCCTTCTTCGGCTTCCAGCTGCAGGTCGGCGACCCCAACATGGGCGCGGCGATCGCCACGATGATGTTCCTGATCATCCTCGGCGGCGTCTGCGTCTACCTGTTCCTCATCCAGACGCGCCTGCGTCGCTACCAGTTCTGAGGAGGCGAGCCATGAGCACTGCAACCCATTCGCTTCCCCGCACCATCGGCGCCCATGCGGTCCTGCTGACTTATACGGCGATCGCGCTGTTTCCGGTCATTCTGGTCATCGTCAATTCGTTCAAGTCGCGCGCCGCGATCTTCGGCGCGCCGCTGACGCCGCCGACGCCGAAGACCTTCGACCTGATCGGCTACACCACGGTGATCGGCCAGGGCGACTTCATCCACTATTTCCAGAACAGCCTCGTCGTCACCGTCGCCTCGCTGTTCTTCGTGCTTTTGTTCGGCGCCATGGCCGGTTTCGCGCTGTCGGAGTACCGCTTCCGCGGCAACACGATGATGGGGCTTTACCTGGCGCTCGGCATCATGATCCCCATCCGCCTCGGTACCGTCGCCATCCTGCAGCTGATGGTGGCGAGCGGGCTGGTCAACACGCTGACGGCGCTGATCCTGGTCTACACCGCGCAAGGCCTGCCGCTCGCCATCTTCATCCTGTCGGAATTCATGAAGCAGGTGTCGGACGACCTGAAGAACGCGGGGCGCATCGACGGCCTGTCGGAATACACGATCTTCTTCCGGCTGGTGCTGCCGCTGGTGCGCCCGTCGATGGCGACCGTCGCCGTCTTCACCATGATCCCGATCTGGAACGATCTGTGGTTCCCGCTGATCCTGGCGCCATCTGAAGAGACCAAGACGGTGACGCTCGGCGCGCAGCTCTTCCTCGGCCAGTTCGTCACCAACTGGAACGCGATCCTGGCGGCGCTGTCGCTGGCGATCCTGCCGGTGCTGATCCTCTACGTCATCTTCTCGCGGCAGCTGATCCGCGGCATCACGTCGGGAGCCGTCAAGTGAATGCGGACCGCCAATTCTCCGTGGGGCCGTGCCTCACCCCACCCGGCGCTGCGCGCCGACCTCCCCATCGAGGGGAGGTAGAAGGTCGTCGCTTTTTCATCGACCGCCCCTCGTTTCTATTCAGAGCAACTTCGTCGGCAATGAGGATGTTCACGCCAACGCCCTACCTCCCCTTGATGGGGAGGTCGGCGCGAAGCGCCGGGTGGGGTGACACCCTCTCAAGAAAAAGTGGAGCAACCAGGTGAGCGACAAACCCCTTCGCGTCGTCGTCGCCGGGCTCGGCAATATGGGCCGCAGCCATGCGCTGGCCTATCACACCAATCCGGGCTTCGAGATTGCAGCACTCGTCAACCGCTCCGACGTGCCGCTGCAGGACGGGCTCGTCGGCTACGGCATAAGGCGCTCCTTCGAGGATGCGTTGCGCGAGGAAAAGCCCGACGTCGCCGCGATCGCCACCTATTCCGACAGCCATGCCGACTATGCGGTGCGTGCGTTCGAGGCCGGCTGCCATGTCTTTGTCGAGAAGCCGCTGGCAACGACCGTGGCGGACGCCACGCGTGTCGTCGCCGCCGCCAAGGCCAACGGCAGGAAGCTGGTGATCGGCTACATCCTGCGCCACCATCCGTCCTGGGTCAGGCTGATCGCCGAGGCGCGCAAGCTCGGCGGCCCTTACGTGTTCCGCATGAACCTCAACCAGCAATCGTCAGGCCACACCTGGGGCACACACAAGCAGCTGATGCAGACGACGTCGCCGATCGTCGATTGCGGCGTGCATTATCTCGACGTGATGCTGCAGATCACCGACGCCAATCCGGTGGAGGTGCGCGGCATGGGAGTCAGGCTGACCGACGAGGTCGCCCCTTCCATGTACAATTACGGCCACCTGCAGGTGCTGTTCGAGGACGGCTCGGTCGGCTGGTATGAGGCCGGCTGGGGCCCGATGATCTCGGAGACCGCCTTCTTCGTGAAGGACGTCATCTCGCCCAGGGGCTGCGTGTCGATCGTCATGAAGGAAGGCATCAAGTCCGACGACATCGACACCCACACCAAGACCTCGACCATCCGCTTGCACAGCGCCGCGACCGGGCCGGACGGCAGGTTCGCGAAACAGGACGAGTTGCTGTCGATGGAGGGCGAGCCCGGCCACCAGGAGCTCTGCGACCTTGAACAGGCCTTCCTGCTCAAGGCCATCCGCGAGGACATCGACCTCACCAGGCATATGGACGACGCGGTCAAGTCGCTCGCCGTCTGCCTCGCCGCCGACGAAAGCGTGCGCAGCGGCGCCGCCGTCAAACTCTAGAACCAATCAAAACAGGGACGACGCCGTGGGTTCGCTGAACATCGAGAATGTGAAAAAGGCTTTCGGGCCGGTCGAGGTGCTGAAAGGCATCGACCTGGAGGTCAATGACGGTGAGTTCGTCGTCTTCGTCGGCCCCTCCGGCTGCGGGAAGTCGACGCTGCTGAGGGTCATCGCAGGGCTTGAGGATTCGACCTCCGGTCGGGTGGTCATCGATGGCCAGGACGTCTCCGTCACCCCGCCCGCCAAGCGCGGCATAGCCATGGTCTTCCAGACCTATGCGCTCTATCCGCATCTGACGGTGAAGAACAATATGGGCCTCGGCCTCAAGCAGGCCGGCACTCCGGCGGCCGAGATCGACCGCCGCATCGGCATCGCGTCCTCGATGCTGTCGCTGGAACCCTATCTGGAAAGGCGTCCGGCCGAACTTTCGGGCGGCCAGCGCCAGCGCGTCGCCATCGGCCGCGCTGTGGTGCGCGAGCCGAAGCTGTTCCTCTTCGACGAACCGTTGTCGAACCTCGATGCGGCGCTCCGCGTCAACACCAGGCTGGAGATCGCGCAGCTGCATCGCCGCCTGAAGGCGACGATGATCTACGTCACCCACGACCAGGTCGAGGCGATGACGCTGGCCGACAAGATCGTCGTCCTCAACGCCGGCCGCATCGAGCAGATCGGCGGCCCGATGGAGCTCTACAATTCGCCGGCGAATGAATTCGTCGCCGGCTTCATCGGCTCGCCGAAGATGAACTTCATCGACGGCGCCAGGCTCGGCGAGACGGCCAAGACCGTCGGCGTGCGGCCCGAGCACCTGACCGTCGACACGACATCAGGCGCCTGGAAGGGCACGGTGGTGCATGCGGAGCATCTCGGCGCCGACACCAACCTCTATCTCGACTGCGAGAAGGCCGGGCTGCTCACCGTGCGCATCTTCGGAGTCTACAACGCCGAGCCGGGCTCGACGCTCTACGCGACGCCGGATCCGGCGAAGACGTATCGGTTTGGAGCGGATGGGAAGGTGTTGAAGTAGGTGCGTCTTTCCTCTCCCTCCGGAGGGGGGAGAGGTGGCGCCGCGAAGCGGCGACGGAGTGGGGGAAGCAGGTCCTCAAATGCGCCGCCGCTGACGAGCCTGATCATTGCTTAGCTTGAAATGACAATGGTCGAGCCAAGTCGACCCCCACTCCGTCGAGCTTCGCTCGACACCTCTCCCCCGATCGACGGGGGAGAGGAAGGGCGCGAAACCGCCTTCTCTCCTTCCGCAATACCACAGGGGAGAAGTGGAGGCGGCGCTTTACGCGTCCGCCCTGAACGTCTGCTTCTGCTGGCCCAGCCCTTCGATGCCGAGCTCGACCACGTCGCCGGCCTTGAGGAACACCGGCGGCTTCATGCCGAGGCCGACGCCGGGCGGCGTGCCGGTGGAGATGATGTCGCCCGGATGCAGCGACATGAACTGGCTGAGATAGGAGACCAGATAGGCGACGCCGTAGACCATGGTCTTGGTCGAGCCATTCTGCATCGTCTTGCCGTTGACGTTCAGCCACATCTTGATGTTCTGCGGGTCGGCCACCTCGTCCTTGGTGACCAGCCACGGACCGATCGGGCCGAACGTGTCGCAGCTCTTGCCCTTGGTCCACTGGCCCTGGCGCTCGGCCTGGAAGGCGCGCTCGGACACGTCGTGCGAGACGCAGTAGCCAGCAACATAATCCAGCGCCTCGGCTTCCGAGACATATTTCGCGGTCTTGCCGATGACGACGCCGAGTTCGACCTCCCAGTCGGTCTTGACCGAGCCGCGCGGGATCAGCACATCGTCGTCTGGCCCGACGATTGCCGAGCTCGCCTTCATGAAAATGATCGGTTCCGGCGGCACCGTGGCGCCGGTTTCGGCGGCGTGGTCGGAATAGTTGAGGCCGATGCAGATGAACTTGCCGGTGCCGGCGACGCAGGCGCCGATGCGCGGGCTGCCGGAAACCGCCGGCAGCGATTTCGCATCGAGCTTCGCCAGCATGTCCAGCGAAGTCGGATGAAGCGCCGTGCCGCCGATGTCGGCGACGTGGGCCGAGAGGTCGCGGATGGTCCCATCCGCATCGAGCAGGCCGGGACGTTCGCTCCCCACCTCGCCATAGCGCAGCAGTTTCATCTAAATCCTTCTCCTACTTGCGGCCCGTGGCCGTTTGCAAACTCTCCGCCGAGGCGATGGCTCCCTTGCGGAAACCGGGCGGACCGTACCCATCGCCCCGGTCCCGGGCAAGCACGGACGCCGCTTCTGGCCGCCGGCGCGCGGGATTTTCAGACTTCTCGATCCGGACCGCGCCGGACCAGGTCAGATCGACCAGCCGCCGTCGATATTGTAGGCCTGCCCCGACGTGTAGGTGGCGCCGGCAAGGTAGACGGCGAGATCGGCGATTTCTTCCGGCGTGCCGAGGCGACCCATCGGCTGGCGGGCGATGAAGGCGGCGCGGGCCGCTTCGTAATCCCCCTGCGCATGCATGCGGTCCTGCAGCGACGGGCTCTCGACCGTGCCCGGGCAGATGGCATTGCAGCGAATGCCCTTGGCGACATAGTCGGCGGCGATCGCCTTGGTCAGGCCGATGACGGCGGCCTTGGTCACACCATAGGCGAAACGGTTGGGCACGCCCTTGCCGGCGCCGGCGACCGAAGACATGTTGATGATCGATCCGTCGCCGCGCTCCAGCATGCCCGGCAGCACGGCGCGGATGGTGCGGATCATCGCGCGCACATTGAGGTTGAAGGCGAAGTCGAGGTCGGCGTCCTTCATCTCGAGGATCGAGCCCGCATGGACGAAGCCGGCGCAGTTGAACAGCACGTCGACCGGGCCGATCTCGGCGAACGCGGCGTTGACGGCCGCGTCGTCGAGCACGTCCAGCTTGCGGGCTTTGATACCCGGCGTCTTGGCGAGTTCGGCCAGCGGCGCCTCGTTGATGTCGGTGGCATAGACCGTGGCGCCGGCCTTAGCGAACCCCAGCGCGCTCGCCCGGCCGATGCCTTGCGCCGCCGCGGTGACGACAACCACCTTGCCTGCCAGATCCGCCATTGTTTTTCTCCAGCTTCTCGCGAGCGTTTTAGCGGCAGCCAGGCGGGACGCAATGTGCCAGGCGGACACTATGGTCCCGCCTGAGCGGCTGTCTGCTGGAGGCCAATTGTTTTTTCTCGTTAAAGAACATTTCTGAACCCGTCAAGCCCGAAGGCTGCGACAAACGCGGCACCCTGTCAGGTGTCAGTCGCCGTAGGGCACCCAGACGTTCTTGACCTCGATGGCGCGACGCAGGAACGCCTCGCCGGCCGCATCGTCCGAGGCCCAGTCGAGGCCGCGACCGTTGCCGCTCCAGACGCGCTTGAGGTTGCCGATGGAGTCGGCCTCCGCCTTGGCGCAGGTCTCGGCATCGGCGAACACCCACAGCCCATCGACATCGTCATGCTTGGCCAGCACGCCGGCGAGTTCGGCGCCGCGGCCGGTGACGATGTTGATGGCGCCGGCCGGAATGTCGGAATATTCGATCACCTGATAAAGATCGGTGGCCAGCAGCGGATAGCGCTCCGAGGGCACGGCGACCACGGTGTTGCCCATGGCGAGCGCCGGCGCCACCAGCGAGATGAAGCCGAGCAGCGGCTGATTGTCGGGCGCCACGACGCCGACGACGCCGACCGGCTCGTGCAGGGCAAGCGTCACGGCGCGCGCCGGCGGCTGGTGCACGCGGCCCTCGAACTTGTCGGTCAGGCCGGCATAGAGGAACAATCGCTCGATCGACTGCTCGACCTCCTCGCGCGCGGCCTTCGCCGTCACGCCGGTCAGCTGGACGAGGCGGGCGGCGAACTCGTCGGCGCGGCCGGACAGGTTTTCAGCCAGATAGTAAAGCACCTGGCTGCGATTGAACGCGGTCGCCTCCGGCCATGCCTTGCATGCTCGGGCAGCGGAAACCGCATCGCGGATGTCCTTGCGGTAGCCGAGACCGACTTCGCCGGCAAGCCTGCCCTTGGCGGTTGCGATGGCAAGCGAATAGTTGCCGTCCGGCCGGACCTGCTTGCCGCCGATGAACAGCTTTGCCGTGCGGTCGATGACGGTGCCATCGGCCTGTTCAACAGGCTGAGCTGAAGCGGTGGCCGCTGCCTTGATGACCGGCCCGAGCGGCAGCTTCGCCGCCAGATATTCATACATGCCCTCGCGTCCGCCCTCGCGGCCAAAACCGCTTTCGCGGTAGCCGCCGAAGCCACAGGCGGCGTCGAACATGTTGGTGCCGTTGACCCAAATGACGCCGGCCTTGAGCTGTGGCGCGACATGCAGCGCAAGGTTGACGTTCTCGCTCCACACCGAGGCGGCAAGCCCATAGCGTGTGTTGTTGGCGAGCTCGATCGCTTCTTCGGTGTTGCGGAAGCTCATGACTGCCAGCACCGGGCCGAAGACTTCTTCCTGGGCAAGTATATTAGCCGGCGAAACACCGGTGGCGAGCGTCGGCAGGTGGTAGTAGCCGGAAGACGGCAAGGCCGCGTCCGGCTGCCAGCAGACGGCGCCCTGTTTTGCTCCTTCGGCGACCAGTCCCTTGACCCGGTCGAGCTGGCTGCGGTCGACCAGCGGCCCGATATCGGTGTTCTTGTCGAGTGGGCTGCCGAGACGCAGCCGGCTCATCCTGACCTTTACCTTGGCGATGAAGGCATCGGCGACGCCTTCCTGCACCAGCAGCCGCGAGCCGGCGCAGCAGACCTGGCCCTGGTTGAACCAGATGCCGTCGACCAGGCCCTCGACGGCGCTGTCGAGATCGGCGTCCTCGAACACGATGAAGGCCGACTTGCCGCCGAGTTCCAGCGACAGTTTCTTGCCCGATCCGGCGGTCGCCTTGCGGATGATCTTGCCGACCTCGGAAGAGCCGGTGAAGGCGATCTTCTGGATGCCCGGATGATTGACGATGGCCGCGCCGGCTTCCGGCCCGCCCTGGACGATGTTGACGACGCCCTTCGGCACGCCGGCGCGTTCGCAGATCTCGGCGAACAGCACGGCGGTGAGCGGCGTGAATTCGGCCGGCTTCAATACCACGGTGCAGCCAGCGGCGAGTGCCGGCGCGATCTTCCAGGCCAGCATCAGCAGCGGGAAATTCCACGGGATGATCTGGCCGACGACGCCGACACCCTTGTGATCGGGGAAATCCCTGTCCAGCGCCTGCGCCCAGCCGACATGGTGGATGAAATGGCGGATGGCCAGCGGCACGTCGATGTCGCGGCTCTCGCGGATCGGCTTGCCGTTGTCGATCGATTCCAGCACCGCGAACAGGCGCTGGTGGCGCTGCATGGCGCGGCCGATGGCGTAGAGCACCTTGGCGCGCTGGTAGACTGAGCTGGCGCTCCATTTCGGCAGCGCCTTCGTGGCGGCCGCTACCGCTGCGTCGATGTCGGCGGCGCCGGCATCCGAAAGCTTGGCGAGCAGCTTGCCGGAGGACGGCTCGCTGGTCTCGAAGGTCTTGCCGCCGGCGGCGGCCTTCCATTCGCCGCCGATGAACAGCGCCTTTGAGAAATCGCGCGCGGCGAGCCAGGCATCCGCCTCGTTGCGCGCCTCCGGCGCCGGGCCGTACTCCATGGCGTGATAGCGTTCGAGAATGTTCATGGGGCGCTCCTACCGCAGGAGGTTTTTGGTTCTTGGCGGGCGACTTCGCGGGCTAGGCCATCGCGTGGCGATGATTGGCCGAATAGTGCCCGGTCAAATGATGCTCGAGCTGGCGCTCGATGTCGGTGAGCAGGCTGGACGCGCCGAAGCGGAACAGCTCCGGCTCCAGCCACGGCCGGCCGAGCTCTTCCTTCATCAGCACCAGCCAGTCGAGCGAGACCTTGGCGGTGGAAATGCCGCCGGCCGGCTTGAAGCCGATGAGGTAGCCGGTCTCCTCGAAATAGGCGCGGATGGCGCGCACCATGGCGAGGCCGACGGGAAGCGTGGCGTTGACGCTCTCCTTGCCGGTCGAGGTCTTGATGAAATCGGCGCCCGCCATCATCGCCACCATCGAGGCCAGCATGACGTTGCGCAGTGTGGCGAGGTCGCCGGTGCCGAGGATGACCTTGAGATGCGCCTCGCCGCAGGCTTCGCGCATGGCGACGATCTCGTTGAACAGCTCCTGCCATTTCGCGCCATAGACCAGGCCGCGCGGGATGACGACGTCGATCTCGTCGGCGCCGTCGCGGACCGAGGCCTCGATCTCCTGCAGGCGCGTCGACAGCGGTGCCAGACCGTGCGGGAAGGCGGTGGAGACGGCGGCGACATGGATGCCTGTGCCGCGGACCGCGTCGACAGCGGTGGCGACGAAGGGATGGTAGACGCAGACCGCGGCCGGCCGGATGGTTTCGCCTTCAATGCCCAGCCCCTCGACGATGTCGCGGCGGAACGGGTTGATCGCCTTGGCGCAGAGCCGGCGCACACGCTCGTCGGTGTCGTTGGAGTTCAGCGTCGTCAGGTCCATGCAGGCGACGGCGCGCAGCAGCCACGCCGCCTGGTTGTCGGCCTTGATCGAGCGCCGCTTGGTCAGCGTCGCGACGCGGCGCTCCAGCGCCGAGCGGTTGACGCTGCGCACCGATTCCAGGAAGCCGAGATCGAGCCGCATGCCGGGATTGCGCGCAATATGGCCTTGCGGCACGGGCGTGTTGGCGGCGGCGCGCGCCGGCAGCGAGGTGACCTTGGATGTGCCGAGATCGGCGTCGCGGATTGTGCTGCTCATCTCCTGCCCTTCCATTCAGCGGCTTGCGCTTAATGCTTCGTGCGCGTCGTTCCCCAAGACCACTCGACGGTTTTGGACGACACGCAAGAAGATAGCCCGTGAAGCAGAGCTCCACGAGTCCTCAAAAGGCTCATAGCGGAAAAAGGCCGCGAAAGCAGCTGATTTTTGACCGCATGGTCAAAACGGATTTGGGAGGAGCTGAAGCCTCCCGGCTACGGCTCAGCCGACGAAGGCGCGCTCGACGACGAAGCTGGCGGGATGGCTGAGCGAACCTTCCTGGAAGCCGAGGCTTTCGGCCAGTTCCTTGACGTCCTTCAGCATGTGCATCGAGCCGCAGATCATAATGCGGTCGGTCTCGGGATTGAGCTTGTCGATGCCGAGGTCGGTGTAGAACTTGCCGGAGCCGATCAGCGCGGTGATGCGGCCCATGCGCGCCGACTCTTCGCGCGTGGTGGAGTTGTAGAGGGTGACGCGGCCGCCGGTCAGCTCGCCGATCAGCGGATCGCTCTCGAGTGCCGCCACCAGCTCCTGGCCGTAAGTGAGCTCGGCATTGTCGCGGCAGGTATGAGTCAGGATGACCTGGTCGAACTTCTCATAGGTGTCGGGATCGCGCAGCAGGCTGGCAAAGGGCGCGATGCCGGTGCCGGTCGAGATCATAAACACACGCTTGGCGGGCGTCAGCGCGTCGAGCACCAGCGTGCCCGTCGACTTCTGACGCATGATGACGGTGTCACCGACCTGGATCTTCTGCAGCTCGGAGGTCAGTGGACCATCCGGCACCTTGATCGAGAAGAATTCCAGCTCGTCGTCCCAGGCCGGGCTGGCGACGGAATAAGCGCGGAAGATCGGCTTCTCGGCATTGGGCAGGCCGATCATGACGAACTCGCCGGAACGGAAGCGCAGCGACTGCGGCCGGGTGATGCGGAACGAGAACAGGCGGTCGGTGTAATGCTTCACCGAGACGACGGTCTCGGCATAGACATTGGCCGGGATAGGGAACTGCAGCGGCTTGGCGCCGGCGGCGTTCAACGCGGATGTCGTGTTCATCAAACCCAACCTTCTGGCCCAGGCTCACGGCGCTGGCGCCAAACCTTCTCCTGCGCGCCCGAACCGGTCAGGTTCCGATGCGCTCCTTGTACACTGCCAAGCGGTAAGCTCTTGTGTCGGAAATTTATTAGTATACAAATGATCTCGGCGTCAAGATGCGAGCGTAAAACACCGTTCCAAACCAAGCCATATCCGTAGGCCGGGCATTTCGGGTTTCGACAATGAAAGAGAATTTTTCGGCGCAACCGCGGGATTCCCTGGGCAGCGTCGTTGCCGGCATCGATGTTGGCGGCACCTTCACCGACCTCATCCTGATCGACGGCAGGGACGGCGGAAGGGTGCATATCGCCAAGACCCCGACGACGGTCGAAAACCAGGCTTTCGGGGTCGTTTCAGCGCTCGGCGCCACCGGCTTTGCGATCGACGGCATCGACCTCATCGTGCATGGCACGACAACCACCACCAACGCGGTGCTGGAGCGCCGCCTGGCCAGGACCGGCATGATCACCACGCTCGGCTTTCGCGACGTGATCGAGCTTGGCCGGCGCACCAGGCCGCAGCCCTATGGCATGACGGGGACATTCGTGCCGGTCATTCCGCGCGATCTCAGGCTTGAAGTCGCAGAGCGCGTCGAGGCCTCGGGTGCGGTGCGCGTCGCGCTCGACGAAGCAGGCATGCGCGACGCGGTGAAGAAGCTGCTGGAGGCCGGCTGCGAGTCTCTCGTCATCCACTTCCTGCATTCCTACGCCAATCCGGCGCATGAGCGGCGCGCGGCCGAGATCGCCAGGGAGATCTGGCCGAACGGCTACATCACCACTGGCCATGCGCTGCTGTCGGAAGCGCGCGAGTTCGAGCGCGGCGTGACGGCCTCGGTCAACGCCTCGGTGCAGCCGATCCTGGAACGCTATGTCGAGCGGCTTCGCAAGGAACTCGCCGCGAAGGGCTATGCCCGCGACTTCCTGATCATGAACGGCAATGGCGGCATGATCTCGGCCCGCTTCGTCACCCGGGAATCGGCAAAGACGGTGATGTCCGGCCCGGCCTCCGGCGTCATCGCCGCAGCATATACGGGCAAGCGCGCCGGCTACGAGAACCTCGTCACCTACGACATGGGCGGCACCTCGACCGACGTGGCGCTGATCCGCAATGCCGAGCCCGCGGTGTCGAACGAGATCGAGATCGAATATGCGATGCCGATCCATGTGCCGATGGTGGCTGTGCATACGGTCGGCGCCGGCGGCGGCTCGATCGCGCGTGTCGACGCGGCCGGCCTGATCCAGATCGGCCCGGAAAGCGCCGGCGCCAATCCGGGCCCGATCTGCTACGGGCGCGGCGGCACCGAGCCGACCATCACCGATGCCAATCTTGTGCTGGGGCGGCTGGCGCCGAAGAAGCTGCTCGCGGTCGACAATCCGGTCACCGTCGAGCGCGTCACCGGCATATTCGAGGACAGGATCGGCAGGCGCACCGGCCTCTCGGGCGTCGAGGCGGCAGGCGCAATCCTGAGGCTCGGCAACATCAAGATGGCCGGCGCCATCCGCATGGTCTCGGTGGCGCGCGGCCACGACCCGCGCGATTTCGCGCTGTTCGCCTTCGGCGGCGCCGGGCCGCTGCACGCGACGGCGCTCGCCCGCGAGCTTGGCCTGCCAAAGGTGCTGGTTCCGGCGCGGCCAGGCATCACCAACGCGCTCGGCTGCGTCGTCGCCGATCTCCGGCATGACTTCGTCAACACGATCAACCAGCCGGTGGCGCTGCTCGATGAAGCCTTGCTTCACGAGGTGTTGGAACGGCACCGGACCGAAGGCGAGGAACTGATTGCCAAGGAAGCGGTGAAGCCGGACACGATCCGCGTCACCCACTCCGCCGACATGCAGTTCGTTGGCCAGACGCACATCATCAACGTGCCGCTGCCGTCGTCTACCGTGACCCGCGCCACGCTGCAGCAACTGTTCGAAAAGGCCTATTTCGCCCGCTTCAAGGTCGAGTTGCCGGAGATCCGCGCCAACCTCGTCAATCTCAACACCTCGGTCACCGGCGTGCGCCCGGCGATCGATCTCTCGCGGCTGATCGACCCGGCGGGGCGCGCGGCGACGCTCGAGGAAGCCCGGCGCGAGACCAGGCCGGTCTGGTATCACGGCACCTGGCACGACACGCCGGTCTACGCCCGCGAAAAGCTGCCGCTCGACGCCGTCATCGAAGGGCCGGCGATCCTCGAACAGATGGACGCCACGACGGTGCTGGAGCCCGGCGACACGGCACGCGCGGATGCCGACGGCAACATCATCATCGACATCGGCGAGGCCTGAGATGAGCACGCTCGACACCATCACGCTTTCGGTGCTGCAGGCGGCGCTGCAGCAGGTTTGCGACGAGATGGATTTGACGTTTTCCCGCGCCGCCTTCTCGCCCGTCATCGCCGAGGCCAACGACCGCTCCGACGGTATCTATTCGGCGGTCGACGGTTCGCTGATCGCGCAGGGCAGCCAGGGCCTGCCGGTGTTCGTCGGCGTCATGCAATATTCGACGAGAACCGTGATCGAGATGATCGCCGACGGCCGCTGCCTGGCGCCCGAGCCGGGCGACATCTACATCGTCAACGATCCCTATCTCGGCGGCACCCATCTGATGGATGTGCGCTTCGTCATGCCGGTCTACCGCGGCGACAAGATCTTCTGCTGGCTGTCCAACACCGGCCACTGGCCGGACATTGGCGGCTCGGTGCCGGGCGGCTTTTCCGCTTCGGCCACCGCCGTCGAGCAGGAGGGGTTGCGGCTGCCGCCGGTGAAACTGTTCAAGAAGGGGGCGCTCGATCCGGAGATCTACGCCATCATCTGCTCCAACATCCGCGTCGCCGACCAGCGCATCGGCGATATCCGCGCCCAGGCCGCGGCACTCCTGATCGGGCAGGATAGGCTCAACGGAATCCTCGATCGTTACGGTGATGAAACGGTTGTAGAGGCGATCGCCGAGCTGCGCCGCCGCGCCGCTGACCAGATGCGCGCCAACATCACCGCCATTCCCGATGGCGTCTACCGCTCCAAGGCCTTCGTCGATTCCGACGGCGTGGTGAACGAGCCGCTGACGATTGCGCTCGCCGTCGAGAAAAAGGGCGACACGCTCACCTTCGACTTTGCCGGCTCCTCGAAACCCTGCGCCGGACCGATGAACAGCGTGCTGGCGACGACGCTGTCGTCGGTCTATCTCGCCATGCGCCATATATTCCCGGATGTGCCGAACAGCGCCGGCGCCTTCGAGCCGCTCGACGTCAAGCGGCCGGAAGGGACCTTCCTCGACGCCCGCTATCCGCGTCCGGTTTCAGGCTGCGCTGCGGAGGTCTCACAGCGCATCGCAGAGGCGGTGTTCGCGGTCATGGTGCAGGCGCTTCCGGACAAGGTGACGGCGGCTCCAGCCGGTTCCAGCGGCAATTTCGCGCTCGGCGGCAACGATCCGGCGCGCGGCCGCGACTATGTCATGTACCAGATCTCCGGCGGCGGCTATGGCGGCAATGCCGGCCATGACGGCCTGACCAATGGCTGCTCGACCATCGGCATCTCCAAATCGCCGCCGGTCGAGATCATGGAGCAGGCTTTTCCAGTGCTTTACCGCCACTATGCGCTGCGCGAAGGCTCGGGCGGCGCCGGCAAGCAGCGCGGCGGCTTCGGTTTGGCCTACGAGGTCGAGATCCTGCGCGGCGATGCCCGCGCCTCCTTCGTCATGGACCATGGCCGCTTCGGCCCGCAAGGCGCGCTCGGCGGCAAGGACGGCGCGCCCAATACGGTGACCGTGTTCCGAGGCGGCGAGGCGCATGTGCCGCCGCATCTGTCCAAGGAGCAGGACATTTCCCTCAAGGCTGGCGATCGCGTGCGCGTCGGCACGCCGGGAGGCGGCGGCTATGGCGATCCGGGCGAGCGTGACCCGAAGCTGGTCGCCGAGGATGTCAGGCTGGGCTACTATACGGCCGAGCAGGCGAGGGAGATGTTCGGCGTCGATGCAGGATAGGGCTGGCAAACCGGCCGGGCGACTGTCCACCTTGAGCGCAATCGAGAAGTCGAGCCGTTAGTTAGCGGCACCTCGGCGAGCAATTTGCTGCGCCGAGGCACGAAGATAAGCCGGCTTCAGATGTCCAGATTGGCGACCGACAGCGCATTGTCCTGGATGAACTCGCGCCTCGGTTCCACCTCGTCGCCCATCAGTCGCGAGAACAGCGAGTCGGCGTCGGTGGCGTCGGTGACCTTGACCTGCAGCAGCGAGCGGACGTTCGGGTCCAGCGTGGTTTCCCACAGCTGCTCGGCGTTCATCTCGCCCAGGCCCTTGTAGCGCTGCATGGTCAGGCCCTTGCGGCCGGTCGCGAACACCGCGTTGAGCAGCGCCAGCGGTCCCGCAATGGTCTCGGAGACCTCCTTGCGGCGCAGCACCGGCGGCTCGCTGTAGACCTCGGTAAGGCGCGAGGCATAGCGGTCGAGCTGGCGCGCATCGGCCGAATTGATCAGCCCGGCGTCGAGCTGCACGAATTCCTTGACGCCGCGCACCGTGCGCTCGAACACATAGCCGCCGACGCCGTCATTGGAAGTCGACAGCCGGCCGGTCCAGCCGCGCTCGGTGTCCTCGGCGATCAGGTCGAGGCGCTTGGCGACGCGCTCGGCCATGGCGTTGGCGCGGCCGAGATCGGCAAGCACATCGGCATTGAGCGCCCCGGCGATCGCCGCCTGCTCGACCACGCTGCGGTTGTAGCGCGTGTGCAGGCCGTTGATCAGCTGGCGTACCGCCAGCGCATCGTCGATGGCGCTGTGCAGGTCCTGGCCGGTCCGCACCTCGCCCGAACCCAGCGTCAGCGAGGCTTCCTCCAGCCCGGAATCGATCAGATATTCCTCATAGGCGCTTTCGTCCTTGAGGTATTGCGAGCTCTTTCCCCGCGTCACTTTGTAGAGCGGCGGCTGGGCGATGTAGAGATGGCCGCGCTCGATCAGCTCCGGCATCTGGCGGAAGAAGAAGGTGAGGAGCAGCGTGCGGATGTGGGCGCCGTCGACGTCGGCGTCGGTCATCAGGATGATCTTGTGGTAGCGCAGCTTGTCGGCGTTGAACTCGTCCTTGCCGATCGAGGTGCCGAGCGCGGTGATCAGCGTGCCGATCATGTCGGACGAGAGCATGCGGTCGAAGCGGGCGCGCTCGACGTTGAGGATCTTGCCGCGCAGCGGCAGAATCGCCTGGTTCTGCCGCGAGCGGCCGCCCTTGGCCGAGCCGCCGGCCGAGTCGCCCTCGACGATGAAGATCTCGGACTTCGCCGGATCGCGTTCCTGGCAGTCGGCGAGCTTGCCGGGCAGCGAGGTGACGCCGAGCGTGCTCTTGCGGGTGATGTCGCGCGCCTTGCGCGCCGCCTCGCGGGCAGCCGCCGCCTGGATCACCTTCTCGACCACCACCTTGCCTTCGCTCGGATGCTCTTCGAGCCAGGTGCCCAGCGCTTCGTTGACCAGGCTTTCGACGACCGGACGGACTTCGGAGGAGACCAGCTTGTCCTTGGTCTGCGAGGAGAATTTCGGATCCGGAACCTTGACCGAGAGAACGGCGGTCAGGCCCTCGCGGCAATCGTCGCCGGTGAGCGAAACCTTTTCCTTCTTGGTCTGGCCGGAGGACTCGCCATAGCCGGTGATCTGCCGGGTCAGCGCGGCGCGGAAGCCGGCCAGATGGGTGCCGCCGTCGCGCTGCGGGATGTTGTTGGTGAAGGCCAGCACATTCTCGTGGTAGCTGTCGTTCCACCACATCGCCACCTCGACGGTGATGCCGTCGCGCTCGGCCCGGATAGCGATCGGCGTCTGGATCAGCGGCTTCTTGACCCGGTCGAGATATTTGACGAACTCTTCGAGGCCGCCGTCATAGTGCAGCTCGTGACGGACGAGGTCGGCGTGGCGGGCGTCGGTCAGCACGATGCGCACGCCGGAATTGAGGAAGGCGAGTTCGCGCAGCCGGTGTTCCAGCGTGCCATAGTCGAACTCGACCATGGTGAAGGTCTCGGCCGACGGGAAGAAGGTGATCTCGCTGCCGCTGCGGCCCTCATAGGTGCCCGGCTGCTTGTCCTGCGCGTAGCTGCCGGTGACCTTCAGCGGCGCGTCGGCATTGCCGTGGGTGAAGCCCATCTCGAAGATCTCGCCATTGCGGCGGATCTTGAGCTTCAGCCAGGCCGAGAGCGCGTTGACCACCGAGACGCCGACGCCGTGCAGGCCGCCCGACACCTTGTAGGAATTCTGGTCGAATTTGCCGCCGGCATGCAGCTGCGTCATGATCACTTCGGCCGCCGAGACGCCTTCGCTGGGATGGATGTCGGTCGGAATGCCGCGGCCATTGTCGATGACGGTGACCGAACCGTCCGGGTTGAGCGTCACCGAGACCAGGTCGGCATGGCCGGCCAGCGCCTCGTCAATGGCGTTGTCAACCACCTCATAGACCATGTGATGCAGGCCCGAGCCATCGTCGGTGTCGCCAATATACATGCCCGGCCGCTTGCGGACGGCATCCAACCCCTTCAAAACCTTGATGGAATCGGCGCCGTACTCGGCTTCCGCGCCATTGGCGCTTTCAGTCTGATCGCTCATGAAAACCTGTCTGATTGATGGCTGCTGGTCCAGCGCTGGAAACTGGCTCCGAATCGCGCCGTTTTGATGTCCTAGATATAGGCGCAAATGCCGGTTTTTCCAAGGTTTGCCGGCATTTCCGGGCGGGAAAGCCGGCTGTCCGGAGCTAGCCCCGCCGCAGGCTATTTTGTCCTGGCCAGCCGATCCTGGAGAAACTTGATCATGAACTTGTATCGCGGCGCCAGCCGGCCGCTGCGATCGAGCTCCAGCGTCCGCTCGAGCGCCTCGGAAAGCACGGCCTTCGGGTTCGTCGCGACCTGAGAATAGTCGATCATCGCGACCACCAGGTCGCGCTGCCAGGTGGCGTTTTCGGGGTCGGATTGGGCAAGCTGCTGGCGGATATCCAGGCTGTCCTCGAAGGCCTTGCGCGCACCCTTGATGTCGCGCTGCTTGGCCTTCAGCATGCCGATCTCGGACAGCGTTATCGACAGGTCGCGCTGCCAGTCGGAATTGGCGGGATCGAGCCTGGCCAGCCTGTCGACGATGGTGAAACTGTCGAGATAGAGTTTCAGCGCGCCCTTGCGGTCGCCCTGGATGGCGAGCACGCCGGCGACCTTTTCCAGGCTGACCGATAGGTCGCGCTGCCACTCCGTATTGTCCGGATCGCTGTCGGCCAGCGCCTGGGCCTGAGCCAGCGCCTGCCGGTAGGCAGAAAGCGCCGCCGGCCAGTTCTCCTGGTCCTTCAGCGCATTGCCGACCTTGGTGTTGCCGACCGACAGGTCGCGTTGCAGTTCGGTATTGTCGGGGTCGCGGCTTGCCAGCCGCTCGACGATCTCCAGGCTGTCCCGGTAGGCGGCGAGCGCGCCGGCGGCATCGTCGCGCTCGCGCTTCAAGTCGCCGATCGTGTCATGGCTGACCGAGACGTCGCGCTGCCGCTCGGCGTCGTCCGGCTGCTTCGCGGCCAGTGCCAGCCGGATCCGCAGGCTTTCCTCATAGGACGTCTGCGCATCGTCCAGCCGGCCGGCGCTACGGGCAAGGCCGGCGATTTCGTCATAGGAGATCGTCAGCTCGCGCTGCAGGTCGTCGCGCTCCGGCTCATGGCCGGCCAGTTCCTTCTTGATCGACAGGCTTTCCTGATAGACTTGCGCGGCACTGGCCAGATTGCCCTGCGTCACCAGCACATTGCCGATCTTGTCGTCGTTCATGGCAAGGTCGCCGAACCAATCCAGACGGCCGGGATCGGCCGCCGTCAGTTCCGACAGCATCGTTCGCGCCGTTTGGTAGTTCTCCAGCGCCCCCGGCAGGTCGCCCTGCGTCATCCTGACATTGCCGAGCTTGGTGTGGCTGACGGCGAGGTCGCGCCGCACGCTGGGGTCGGTCTCCTGGCGCACGCGCTGCTCGAGATTGGCCAGCAGCGCCTCGTAAGCGCGACCCGCGGCGGCAGTGTTGCCGACAGTGATGTAGAGCTTGCCGAGCTCGTCCAGCGTGCGGATCTGGCGGTCGGCATCGTCGAGCTTGAGCGCCGACTGCCCGGCCTCGCCAAAAAGCGACAGCACCTCCTCGTAGTCCCTGATCGCCGCGGTGTAGTCGAGGTCGGCGCGCGCCGCGCCCGCCGACAGATAGCGCGTTGCGGCTTCAGACAGCGTGCGGCTGACGAAATTGGCTTTCAGCGCCTTGCGCGAGGTGCTGTCGATCTCGGCCGCCGCCGCGAGTTTTTCACGCGCCGCGTCGAACGCGCCGAGCGAGAGCTGCTCCTCGGCCTGCCGGCGCAGCGCCGTCACCTGCGGGTCGTCCGAGGCGAGCGTCTTCATCTCGCCGCGCACCTTGACGAAGGCATCCGCCGCCTCGCGCAGCCTGGCGTTCAGGCTTTCGGCGGAAAGGTGGCTGGTGTCGGTGCTGATCAGCGCGCCATAGAGCGGCGCTAGCGGCATGTCGGCGTCGCTGGCGATCTGCTCGACCTCGCCGCGCATCTGCGGCGTCACGTCGGCCATGGCCAGCAGCAGCCGCTCGCGCTCCGGCAACTGCTCCTTGGTCGAGGCGGCGAAGAAGAGCTGTGGCAGGCCGTTTTCGACATAGGGAAGCTGCTTGCCGCGGCTGAGGTCGTAGACTTCCTGTTGCACGAGCGTCAGCACCGAGCGGATTTCTAGCCCGTCGGTGCCGAGGTATTTCGTCAGCGCCGCGGTGAAGGGCGAATTCTGGCCGGTTCCGTCGGCGGCCGTCTCGCCGGGGGCGGCGGCAAAGGCGAACAGGATGTTCTCCGCCCGGCCGACGCGGCCGAGGCCCGGCCGGACCTTGTCGGCTGCGTCCTTGGCCAGCGACGTCGCGCCACGCCCCTCGCTGCCCGCGCCTGCGAAGGGATCGCTGCGGCAGGCGTCGAGCACGATCAGCCCGACCTTGGCCGTGGCGGCGACCGCTTCGCGCACCTCCTCCAGCGGCAGGCTGGTCTTCTCCAGCGCGTCGAGCGAGGAGGCATCGGCATCGACGGGCAGCAGCCGGTTGTCGCCGGATATCTCGACGCCATGGCCGGAGAAATAGACCAGCGCCACGTCGGCGCCCCTGGCGTCCTCGCGGAAATCGTCGAGCGCCCGGCGCGTGCGGCGCAGGTCCCGGTTGGTCTCGAGCACCACCTCGAAGCCGAGCTTCTTCAGCGCGCCTTCCATCGCCTCGCCGTCATTGACGGGGTTGGCGAGCGGCCGGATCAGCCGGTAGTCGTCATCGGCGATGACCAGCGCCACGCGCCGCTCCGCCAGGGTGGCGGCGCTCGTCCAAAGGATCAGCAATAGCGCAAGAAGAAAACGCAAAGTCCAAACCGCCCCGGCCGGTCATCTGCCGGAGCATTTCATCTCTTTATGGCGCGAACAAGCCGGGTAGTTCGGCCTTGAATGAGCCTTAGCCGGCGCGCAGCGGCTTCAGCGCCTCGCTCCAGCGCAACAGCTCGTCCAGCATGGCCTTGGCGCCGCCCTGCACCTGCTCGCTCGGCCGGAAAGAGCCGTCGCTCTCGAGCAGCTTCTGGTAGAGCGGCAGGGCAACGCCCTCGGGGATCGGCATTACGCCCACCGATGTCAGCAGCGGCTTGACGGCTTGCGCCGCGCGCAGGCCGCCGGACACGCCGCCATAGCTGAAGATGGCGGCGGGCTTGTACTTCCACTCGCGCGAGAGATAGTCGACCGCATTCACGATCGCCGGCGCAACGAAATAGTTGTACTCCGGCGCCACGAAGACAAAAGCGTCGGCGGCATCGATCGCCTTCGACCATGCCTTGGTGTGGTCCTTCTCGTATTTGGCAAGCCTCGGGTGGTGCGGCTCATCCAGTATCGGCAGGTCGAATGCGGCGATGTCGGTCAGCACCGGCTCGAACTTGCCATGCTCGCGCGCGAAGCCGTCCAGCCAATGGGCGAAGACCGGCCCGGCGCGGCCGGGTCGCGTGCTGCCGATGATGATGTTCAGCCGGTGTTTCAAGGCGGGCTCCTGCGCTAGGTATCTGTCGGTGACTGCCCCCTAAGGCATGCGGCGGCGGGCGGCAAGAAGCCGTGGCGAGCGGACGGTCACATTCCGGAGAGCGGACATTGCCGCGGCGAGGGCGATCACGGCCGGCCCTTCGGCCGCATGGACGCGGGGCGGGGCAGGCACTACATTCGAGGCGACAAGCGGAGCAAGCCGATGGACACCCAGCCCGCCCCCTTCGTGCCGCCGGCGCCGAAGCCGCGCACCTCGCCGCCCTCGACGCTGCAGATGATGCGCATCGTCTACCGCAATCCGCTCGAACTGTGGGGCGAGCCGACCTACAACGAAGCCTGGATCTCGGTGAACGGCGTCGGCGGGCCGCTGGTCATCGCCAACGACCCCGGCCTCATCCGCCATGTGCTGGTCGACAATGCCCGCAACTACAAGATGGCGACGGTGCGCCAGATGATCCTGCGCCCGATCCTGCGCGATGGCCTGCTCACCGCCGAGGGCGAAGTGTGGAAGCGCTCGCGCAAGGCGATGGCGCCGGTGTTCACGCCGCGTCACATTTTCGGCTTCGCCCAGCCGATGCTGAAGCGCACGCTGGAGTTCGTCGCCCGCTACGAGGCGGGCGGCACCACCGACGTCGCCCATGACATGACGCTGCTGACCTTCGACATCCTCGCCGAGACGCTGTTTTCCGGCGAGATCGCCGGCGAGCCCGGCAGCTTCGCCAAGGAGATCGACCGCCTGTTCGAGACCATGGGCCGCGTCGATCCGCTCGACCTCTTGCGCGCTCCGCTATGGCTGCCGCGCCTCACCCGGATCCGCGGCCGCAGGACCATGGCCTACTTCCGCGACATCGTCGCCGGCACCGTCAGGATGCGAGAGGAGCGATTGAAGCGCGACCCCGATCATGCGCCGCAGGATTTCCTGACGCTTCTGCTCAGGGCCGAGGGGCCGGACGGGCTCACCCGCGCCGAAGTCGAGGACAACATCATCACCTTCATCGGCGCCGGCCACGAGACGACGGCCCGCGCGCTCGGCTGGACGCTCTATTGCCTGGCCGAGGCGCCCTGGGAACGCGACAAGATCGAGCGCGAGATCGACGACGTGCTGGCGCGCGAGCCCGATCCGACGAAATGGCTGGACGCCATGCCGCTCACCCGCGCCGCCTTCGAGGAGGCGCTCAGGCTCTATCCACCGGCGCCGTCGATCAACCGCGAGCCGATCGAGCCGGAGACCTGGAACGACCTGCACATACCCAAATACGCCGCCGTGCTGGTGATGCCCTGGGTCGTCCATCGGCACCGCAAGCTGTGGGACAGGCCGGACGCCTTCATGCCGGAGCGCTTCCATCCCGGAAACCGCGACCGGATCGACCGCTTCCAGTATCTGCCGTTCGGCGCCGGCCCGCGCGTCTGCATCGGCGCCAGCTTCGCCATGCAGGAAGCGATCATCGCGCTCGCCATCCTGTTGTCGCGCTTCCGTTTCGACAGCACCGCCGAAACCAGGCCATGGCCGGTGCAGAAGCTGACGACGCAGCCGCAGGGCGGCCTGCCGATGCAGGTCACCGCGCGAGGCTCGTAGCCGTCTGGACTTGTGGTCAGGCCGCGGGTTTGCGCTGGAACTGGCCGGCGGCGCGGAAGCGCCAGAGATAGCTCGGCAATATGGTGCCGATCGACTGCGGCTGCAGGCCGAGGCCCGCAAGCGTCCTGTTTTCCCTGGTGGCCTGGTCGGACACGATGTTGTGCTCGCGAAGCTGCAGCACCTGGTCCTTGGTCAGCAGCGGGTTGGGCAGCAGGCCGAGGATCGAGGCTTGCAGGTTCGCCACCCACCACGGCACCGGCGCCAGGATCCGCCTGCGGTCGATCACGGTGAGCAGTTCTTCCATGCACTGCTTGAAGGTGAGCACCTGCGGCCCGCCGAGTTCATAGACGCGGCCGCCCTCGACCTTGCCGTCAACGGAGCGCGCGATGGCTTCGGCGACATCGCCGACATAGACCGGCTGGAACTTGGTCTGGCCGCCGCCGAGCAGCGGCAGCACCGGCGAGTAGCGCGCCATGTTGGCGAAGCGGTTGAAGAAGCTGTCCTCCGGGCCGAAATTGATTGAGGGCCGGAAGATCACGGCGTCGCTGATCGTCTCCAGTACCGCCTTCTCGCCGAGCGCCTTGGTGCGCGCGTAGACGGATGCCGAATTGAGGTCGGCGCCCAGTGCCGAGATATGGGTGAGGCCGGCCCCGACCGAGCGCGCGGCCTCGGCTACGGCGCGGGCGCCGAATTCGTGCACGGCGCCGAATTTCTGCCGTCCGCTCTCATGCAGTATGGCGACCAGGTTGACGACATGGTCGGCGTCCTGCACGGCGCGGTCGATCGACCAGCGCACCCGCACATTGGCCTGCACCGGCTGGATCTGGCCGACATTGCCGAGCGGCTGCAGATGGCCGGCCAGGTCTGGACGGCGGCACGCCACCCGGATGCGATAGCCGCGCTTGGCCAGCGCCCGCACGACATGACGGCCGACAAAGCCGGAGCCGCCGAAGACGACGACGAGCTTTGGGATCTGCAGGATTTCGGTCATGGCTGGCTCCGGCGCGCTTTCCCGATGGGCCCAGATACTGGGGCTGGCTGAAGCCGTTTCATAGTCGGTTTCGCGCCAAAGGCAAAGGGCGGGCGGAGCCAATCACGAGCTTGTTTCGGCCCTCGTCAGAACGCCCTGCCGATACGCGCATCGACCGATTGGCCGTTGCCGCCGCGAATGACGAAGAAGCGTCAGGCCCGAAACGCAGAAAACCCCGCCGAAGCGGGGTTTTCCGGGTGACGAACGCGCCGAAACAGGGTCTGACGAGACGGCCTGACCTGAGACGGCATCAAGTTTGGCGTGAAGCAAACACGCCCCGCCTCAGCCCTGGACACATTCGACTGTATGCCACCGGCCGGGCACCCACCCCGGCATGCATGGGTCGTGGCGTCGGGCAAAAAGGTTCAACTGCTAGGCGATCTCAGAATTTGCCGTTGCCATTCTTCCATTCAGCGTTCGGCGGGATCGCCTCGATCGTGTCCCAATGCTCAGCGATCTTGCCATTCTCGACGCGGAACAGGTCGTAGTAGGAAGTCGGCTTTCCGCCGAGAGAGCCTTCGCTCACGACCAGGACGAAATTGCCTTCTCCAAGCACCTTGTGGATGCGATCGTATTTGATTGCAATTCCGGCTTTCGCCAAGGCCGCGAACCCCGCGGCAAGCCCCGAAAGGCCGTCGGCGATCTGCGGATTATGTTGGCGGTAGCTTTCGCCGTTGCCATCGAAATAGCCGGCAAGCCTGTCCATGCGGCCATTGACAAGAATGTCATAGGCGAATGCGCTGACGAGCGCCTTGTTGGCTTCGGTTTTGTCGAGGTCCTTCAATTCGGTCGGCCCGTCGATCATCGTACGGCCGCTCGGATTGGGACCGGCGGTCTCCTGCAAATTGTCCCAATGCTCGACGATCCTGCCGTTCTCGAAGCGGAAGATGTCGAAGCCGATCTTCGGACCGAAAAAGTCGTACGCGGTGTGGGCAAAGACCAGATCGCCGTCCTGGAACACACGTACCGTGTTCACTTTCGCCGAGCCCGGAGGCAGCGCCGCAAGCAGGGCGCCGAAGCCAACAAGGCCGTCGGCCGCGCCGAGATTGTGCTGGATGTACTTGTCGGGATTGATCACGCCGACCGGCTCGGCGGCCGCGGTTTCAATGGCTTTGAGCAGGTCCACGACCTGCTTCTTCTGAATCGACATAGCGGTCTCCGTTTGAGCCAGGGCGATGTTTGCGGGTATGGCGGCCGAAAGCGTGGCAAGGGCGGTGATGCCGAGCGCCAGGGCGGCCATGTGTCGGCGAGCTAAAGGAGTCATATATGTATCCAAATTAGTTGCACATTTATGTGACTAATATGGATACATATTGGCGTCAAGCCGATTTCTCAGCGTGACGGCCGGGTCAGGGCAGCGCTGTGAGGCGCTCTTCTGCGTTCAGGGAAACATCGCTGGCCATCGCGGCGATCGTGGTTTTGGCCAGTTCGGCATCGATTGCCGAGCGGACCCTCGCGATTCTTAGTCCGAGCGTCCTTTTGATGTTTCTGCCGACAGGACACATCGGGTTCGGCGCCTCATGCATGGCAAACACTTCCTGCGCCGCATCCATTGCGCGCCAGACATCGAGAAGTGTGATGGAACTCGCCGGTCGGGCAAGCAGTGCCCCGCCGCCGGACCCCATCTGCGATGTTGTCAGTCCCGCCTTGGCCAACTGCGACAGAAGCCGACGGATCAGGGTTGGGTTGGTGTTGACGCTGGACGCGATCAATTCCGACGTAGCCGGCGCGCCGGCCTGGCTCTCAAGGAACGTCAAAATATGGACGGCAACGGCAAAGCGGGTATTCATGGAAACAGTCTTTTCTGTCTGTGCTTATGTTAGGCACAGACCGAAGCCGCTGCAAGGGTGCCTATCGCCGGCAGGCCTAGGCCGTTTGATGACTTGCTCAAGCCGAATAGCGCTCGGCGAATTCGGAGATGCGCTGGATCACCGCCTTGGGCGCGTTGATGCCGCGCGCCACGGCCTTCTCCGCCGCCTCCGCCCGGCCGCGGCCCGGCACATGCACGCCATAGCGGCGGCGCAGGCGGTCGAGCTGGTCACGCATGCGCTGCTCGAAATCGGGGTCGAGCAGCTTGGGCTCGACGGCGAGCACGAACAAGCCCGTTCCCGGGCTGTCCGGGCCGCCGGTGAACCAGGGCGCGTCAAGCGACCAGTTGGCGCCGGAAAGGCCCGCCGCCAGGACTTCGACCATCAGCGCGATGTTGGCGCCGCGCTGGCCGCCGAAGGCAAGCATGGCGCCTTTCATGGCGGCCGCCGGGTCTGTGGTCGGGTTGCCGGTGGCGTCCAGCGCCCAGCCTTCGGGGATTTTCCTGCCCTCCTCGGCCGCCTTGCGGATGTTGACGAAGGCGGTGGCGCTTGACGACTGGTCGATGACGAGCGGCGATCCGTCGGCGGACGGAGCGGCAAACGACATCGGATTGGTGCAGTAGACCGGTTTCACCGAGCCGGAGCCGGCCAGCACCGCCGGCCCGTTGGTGGCGGCGAAAGACACCAGCCCCTGTGCCGCCAGCCGCCCGGTGAAATAGCCGAGCGCGCCGCAGGTGTAAGCGTTCTTCTGCGAGAAGATGGCGACGCCGAACAGTTTTGCCGCCTTGGCGAGATCCTCGACCGTGCGGTCGAAGCCGGTATGGGCGAGGCCGCCGCGCGCGTCGGAAAGATAGACCGCGAGCGCCGGCCTGGTGATGACCGGATCGGCATTGCCGTCGATACGACCGGCTTCGATCGCTTCGAGATAATCGATGAAATGCGACAGTCCGACCGCGACAAGCCCTTCCGCCTCGGCCGCGACGATCGAGGCGGCGAGCGACTGTGCGTTTTCCTCATTGGCGCCGGCGCCGAGCGCCGCCATCCGGCACAGTCCTGTTGCCTGGTCGAGACTGAGTTGCATTGCAGTGCCTTTAGTGAGTAGCGAGTAGGGATTAGTGAGTAGTGGAAGCGAGCGCCTGCGTCCTACTCCCTAATGACCACTCACTAATTCCTACCCGATCTTGACCGGAATCCGCGCCTCGATCCGGCTGAAGGCGAAGACGAGAATGCCGGTGATGGCCATATAGATCAACGCCAGCAGCAGCAAGGGTTCATAGGTGAGGTAGGTATCCTGCCGCACCTTGGACGAGACGGCGAAGATGTCGATGACGCTGATCGTCGCCACCAGCGGCGTCGATTTCAACTGCAGCACCGTTTCGCCGGTCAGCGTCGGCAGCGCCCTGTAAAAGGCCTGCGGCAGCCAGATGCGGCGGAAGATCTTCCAGCGGCTCATGCCGAAGGCGCGTGCCGCTTCCAGTTGCCCCTTCGGCACGCCGGCGAAGGCGCCGCGCATGACCTCGCCCTCATAGCCGGCGAAGGACAAGGTCAGCGCCAACACGCCATAGGGCCATGCCTGCCTGAGATAGGGCCACATCCAGGAGTCGCGAATCCATGGATATTGCGGAAACAGCGAACCGAGGCCGTAGTAGAGCAGCCAGAGCTGCAGCAGCAGTGGCGTGCCCCGGATGATGGTGCAGAAGACCTTGGCCGGCATGGCGAACCAGAACGGGCCGCCGGCCTGCGCCAGGCCGAGCGGCACCGCCAGCAGGAAGCCCAGCGTGCAGGTGACGGCCAGGATCCACAGCGCCCGCCAGATGCCGACGAGACCCATTTCCCAATATTGCGGCAGCCAGTCCCAGCGCATGAAGAAGGCGGCGCCGAGGACCAGGCCCAGCGCGATCAGGATCAGCACAACGCGATGCGGCTGCAGCCACAGCGAGGCGCGCGCCACGGCGTTGATGACGACGGCTTCGTTGGCCATCAGCGCGCCTCCTTGACCGAAGGCATGCCGCGCCGCGCCCACGCCTCGACGCGGCCGATGATCAAGTTGGAGAACAGCGACAGCGTAAGGTAGAGAGCGCCCGCCGCGACATAGAAGGTGAGATAGGCCTTGGTGACGCCCGCGGCCTGCCGCGTTGCGAGCGTCAGCTCGAAGAAGCCGACGACTGCCAGCAGCGCCGTGTCCTTGGTGGCGATCAGCCACAGATTGGCAAGGCCGGGAATGGCGAACGGCAGCATCGCCGGCAGCGTTATGCGTCGCAAAAGCAGGCTTGGCGGCGTGCCATATGCGCGGGCGGCTTCGATCTGCCCTTGCGGAATGGACAGGATGGCGCCGCGGATGACCTCGGTCGAATAGGCGCCCTGCACGAAGCCGAGCACGAAAATGCCGGCCGCAAGGCCGCTGATGTCGACGCGCTGATAGCCCATCGCCGTCAGCACCTGGTTGATCAGGTCTGTGCCGGCATAATAGAGCAGCAGGATCAGCACCAGTTCCGGCACGGCGCGCACCACCGTCGTATAGACGGCGAGCAGGTCGCGTACCACCGGCCCGCCATAGAGCTTGCCATAGGCGCCGCCGGTGCCGATCAGAAGCCCGAGGCAGGTGGCGCCGACCGCGATCTCGATCGAATGCAGCAGCCCGACCAACAGAGTTCCGCCCCAGCCCGGCGGCACGGGTGAGAGGAGTTCCATGATGCCGGCCGCCGAGGCCGGAAGAAATGCGTCGATCAGCTTCGCCCCCGGATTGCTGGAGCCAGGACCGCCCGGTGGATACACCTGCGGAAAGCCTGCATGGACAGGTTGCGGCGAACCCACGCGGCGCGCAAAGGCGCCGCGTGGTCATTCGCTCATCAGCGGTCAGTTCGACTGCGCAGGGCCGCCGTAGATGTCGAAATCGAAGTACTTCTTCGTGATCTCGTCATACTTGCCGTTGGCGCGGATCGCCTTGATGCCGTCGTTGATCTTTGCCTTCAGGTCGGTGTCTTCCTTGCGCACGCCGGCGCCGATGCCCGGCCCCAGCACTTCGTCGTCCGGAGCCACCATGCCCTTCAGGTCGCAGCAGGCCTTGCCCTGGTCCGACTTGAGGTATTCGACAAGCGCGATCGAATCGGCCTGCACCGCATCGAGGCGACCGGCGGCGAGATCCTGGTTGGCTTCGTCCTGGGTCTGGTATTCCTTGATTTCCTGCGCCTCGGTGAAGTGCTTCTTAGCGTACACCGCGTGTGTGGTCGACACTTGGACGCCGATCACCTTGCCCTTGAGGTCGTCCGGCGTGGCGCCGAATTTCTTGTCCTTCGGGCCGATGATCGCCGGCAGCGTGTTATAGTACTTGTCCGAGAAGTCGATCGTCTTCTTGCGTTCGTCGGTGATCGACATCGAGGAGACGATCAGGTCGATCTTCTTGGTGGTCAGCGCCGGAATGATGCCGTCCCAGGCGACAGGCGTGATCACGCAATCAAGTTTCTCCTCGGCGCAGACGGCGTCGATGAAATCGATCTCCCAGCCGACCCATTTGCCCGACGCATCCGGCGAGGTGAAAGGCGGATAGGGCTCGGCGGCGACGCCGATCTTGACCGGATCGGCCTTGGCCACGCCCATCGCGGCGACGCCGAGAAGCAGTGCCGCGGCAAATGCTCTCAGAACAGTTTTCATTTCAGGACTCCCATTTTGTTGTGTTCCCGGTTTTCGCCCCGCTTCACGCCAGCACTAGCCGACGTTGCGGAGGAATTGCTTGAGCCTTTCGGATTTGGGCGCGCCGAACAGCTGTTCTGGCGGTCCTTCCTCCTCGACCAGCCCGTTGTAGAGATAGACGACATGCGTCGCGACCTCGCGGGCAAACTTCATTTCGTGGGTGACCAGCACCATGGTGCGGCCTTCGCGGGCCAGGTCGCCGATCACCTTCAGCACCTCGCCGACCAGTTCCGGGTCGAGCGCCGAGGTCGGCTCGTCGAACAGCATGACGCGCGGATTGATCGCCAGCGCCCGGGCGATCGCCGCGCGCTGCTGCTGGCCGCCCGACAGATAGGCAGGATAGACGTCGCGCTTCTCGGCCAGCCCGACGCGGGCGAGCAGCTTCTCGGCCTGGGCGATCGCCTCGTCGCGCTTGACGCCCAGCACATGCACCGGAACCTCGATGACGTTCTCGATCAGCGTCATGTGGCTCCACAGGTTGAAGTTCTGGAACACCATGCCCAGCCTGGAGCGGATGCGCTCGATCTGCTTGCGGTCGGCGGGAACCGTGTGGCCGTGGCTGTCGGCCTTCAGCTTGATCTCCTCGCCATTGACGCGGATGATGCCGCTGGTCGGGTTCTCCAGGCAGTTGATGCAGCGCAAGAGCGTTGACTTGCCCGAGCCCGAGCCGCCGATGATGGCGATCACCTCGCCGTCGCGCGCCGACAGCGACACGCCCTTCAGCACATGCAACTGGCCGAATTTCTTGTGCAGCTTTTCGACATGGATGGCTTCGGCGGCGCCGCTCTGCGCCTCGCCGGATCGCACTGCGGCAGCTTCCACCGCGCTCACCAGGTGGCCTCTGCAGGGGCTACGGCAGGTCGTCGAACGTCCATCCGGCTAATCAACATACGCTGCACTGTCCCGCTCCAGACTTCAGCATGGACCCAACAGCGCGAGCCCGTCAATCCCGCTCATTACGGCACTTGCGGCCTTGTTGCGCAAGTGTATAAATAGCCTTTCATGAAATTTTCTCGGTTTTTTTCATCTTAGAAGGGCATCGATGAGCGCTTTCGGATCACAGTCCATGGCGGCGCCGCTGCGGCGCGTGCTGATGCGGTCGGCGGCCAACGCCATGCGTGACGCCAACAGGGCTGCCTGGCACTATGGCCCGGGCTTCAACCCGGCGAAAGCGGCCTTGCAGCACGCGGTCCTTGCTGAACTGGTGGCGGCTTCCGGCGCCGAAATCGAATGGATAGAGGACAAGGCCGACGGCCTGTCGGATTCGGTGTTCACGCACGACCCGTCGCTGATGACCGACCGCGGCGCGCTGATCCTGTCCATGGGCAAGTCATTGCGCGCCAGCGAGCCCTCGTTGCATGAGGAAACCTACAGGAGACTGGGCATTCCGATACTGGGCCGCGTCGAGGCACCTGGCCAGGTCGAAGGCGGTGATTGCGTATGGGTGGACAGCCGCACGCTGGCGATCGGGCGCGGCGTGCGCTCCAACCAGGAAGGCATCCAGCAGGTTTCAAACCTGCTGACGCCGCTTGGCATTTCCGTCTACGGTTTTGATCTGCCGCTGTGGCAGGGCGAAGAGGCTTGCCTGCATCTGATGTCGGTGATCAGCCCGCTGGCCGACGACCTCGCACTGGTCTATTCACCGCTTTTGCCGGCCCCGTTCTATCAGATGCTGAAGGCGCGAGGCATCCGGCTGGTCGAAGGCGACGCCGAAGAGTTCGCCGCTTCCAACGGCCTCAGCTTGAACGTGCTGCCGACCAGCCCGCTCAAAGTCATTGCCGTTGCGGGCTTTCCCAAGACCAAAGCCGCGATGGAAGCCGCCGGCTGCACGGTAGAGATCTTCGAGGCGGATGCGCTCTGCATCGCTTGCGAAGGCGGGCCGACATGCCTGACGCGGCCGATCCTGCGCCAATGAATGCGCCATCCCGCCGCAAGTTCCGTCGCGAAGGCGAGGACCGGCGGCGGCAGGATTTGATCGAAGCGACCCTGGACAGCGTGGCGGAATATGGCCTGCAGGGCGCCACCTTGCGCACCATCGCGTTGCGTGCCGGCGTCACCGCCGGGCTGATCCGGCATTATTTTCCCGGCAAGGAAGAATTGCTGCAGGCGGCATATGCGGCGCTGGTCGGCCGCATGACCGAGCAGGCCAAAGCAGCATTGGTCATGGAAGGTGCCTCGCCGCGCCGGCGTCTTGCGGCTTTCGTCACCGCCAACCTCAGCACGCCGATCATCGACGCGCGGGTGTTTTCGCTCTGGGCAACGTTCATCGGCCGCGCCAATGCGGATCCGACCTTGGCCCATGCCCACCGCGAGGGCTATCTTGGCTTTCGCAACGAGGTGGAAGCGGTTGTGGCCGAGGTGCTCGCTGCAGAACAGCGCAAACCGGACGCAAGCCAGCTGCGTCACCATGCCATCGCGATCAACGCGCTCATAGACGGGCTCTGGATCGAAGGCTGCCTGGCCGGCGAGATGTTCGCGCCCGGCGAATTGGCGGCGATTGGCATCAGGGCTGTCGAGGCCGAACTCGGCCTTGCACCAGAAAGAGGAGAACAATGACCACCATCGGCGAAGCGCTCATCACACTGCTCGAGGCGCATGGCGTCGACACGGTCTTCGGCATTCCCGGGGTCCACACCGTCGAGCTCTATCGCGGCCTGGCACGTTCGCGGATCCGCCATGTCACGCCGCGCCACGAGCAGGGCGCCGGCTTCATGGCCGACGGCTATGCCCGCGCCAGCGGCCGGCCGGGCGTCGCCTTCGTCATCACCGGTCCGGGGCTGACCAACACCATCACCGCCATGGGCCAGGCGCGCGCCGATTCGGTGCCGATGCTGGTGATCTCGGGCGTCAATGCCACCGACACGCTTGGCAAGGGCCTCGGCTTCCTGCACGAACTGCCCGACCAGCGCGGCATGATGGAGAAGGTGGCGCTGTTCTCGCACCGGATCACCGAGGCCGAGGAGCTTCCCGGCGTGCTGGCGCGCGCTTTCGCGCTGTTCTCGTCATCGCGTCCCGGGCCGGTCCACATCGAGATCCCGACCAACGTCATGGTCAAGCCCGGCAATGGCATCGTCGCCTCGCTCAGCAATGCGCCGCCGCCGTCGCCCGATACGGCGGCGATCGAGCAGGCAGCAGAACTCTGCAAGGCCGCAAGCCGTCCGCTGATCCTGGCCGGCGGCGGCGCCAAATGGGCCGAGGCGCCGTTGCGGCTGCTGGCCGAGAGGCTAGGCGCCCCGGTCGTCGAGACGACCAACGCACGCGGCCTGCTGCACGGCCACGCGCTGTGCGTGCCGGCGAGCCCCAGCCTCAAGCCGGTGCGCGCGCTGATGGCGGACGCCGACCTGGTCATTGCCGCCGGCACCGAGTTCGGCCCGACCGACTATGACGGCTATGGCGATGGCGGCTTTGTCCTGCCCGCCAATCTGATCCGCATCGACATCGGCGCCGACCAGATCGTGCGCCGCCCGGTGACGGTTGGGATTCAGGCCGACTGCGCCGAGGCTCTTCGTGCCCTGCTGGGCGAGCTCGGTACCGCTCATGTCGCCGCAAAGGACGGCGATGCCCGAGCGGCCGCCGCGCGAAAGGCCGCGCTCGCCGAACTGAGCCCGGCCCTGACCAGCCAGATGCGCGCCGTGGAGACGATCCGCGACACCTTGCCCGGCGCGATCATCGTCGGCGACTCGACGCAGCCGATCTATGCCGCCAACCTCTATTACGACCATGACCGGCCGGGCGGCTGGTTCAACGCCGCGACCGGCTTCGGCGCGCTGGGCTACGGGCCGGGGGCGGCGATCGGCGCGGCGCTCGCCGTGCCCGAGGCCTCCATCGTCTGCTTGACCGGCGACGGCGGCTTCCAGTTCACCCTGCCGGAACTCGGCGCGGCGCTCGATGCCGATGCGCCTGTCATCTTCGTCGTCTGGAACAATCGCGGCTATCGCGAGATCGAGACCTCGATGCTCGACGTCGGCGTCGAGCCGGTCGGCGTGTCTCCCGCGCCGCCGGATTTCTGCAAGCTGGCCGAGGCCTATGGCATCGTCGCCGAGCGGCTTGCCGGCACGGAAGGCCTGGCGGATGCGCTAAGGCGCGCCCGCGCGGCAGGCAAGCCACGGGTCATCGAAGTCACGGTGGATTGAGCGCCGTGATGTCAGGCGATGGCCCGGCGGGCTCGTTCTTCAGCGAGGCAGTGCCGTTCCGCGATCCGCTCAGGCTTTCCTATCTTGCGCCGCTGCGCCGGGCAGCGTCCTCGCGCATCTTGCCCTGGCCGCTGCGCAAGCGCGCCGCCAAGCTGTGCATGACCTGGTCCCGCAAGCGGCTGCATCGGGTGCGGCACATCGCCGTCGATCATTCGCGGTGGTGCTCCGCCGGCGCGCCTGGCGACCTTGGTCCGATCTGGCAATACTGGGCGCAAGGCGTCGAGGCGGCGCCGCCGGTTGTCAAGGCCTGCCTGCGTTCGGTGGCCCGCCACAGGGGCGAGCGCGAGCTCGTCGTCCTCGACGACAGGACCGTCGAGGACCATGTCGACCTGCCCGGCCATATCTGGGACAAGCGGCGGCGTGGGCTGATGAACAGCCAGCATTTTTCCAACTTCATCCGATTGGATCTGCTTGCCCGGCATGGCGGGACATGGCTCGATGCCACGATCCTGCTGCGGCAGCCTGTGCCGCCGGAGATCGAGCGCGAGGATTTCTACATCCTGCGCGAGACCGGTCGCCATCCCCGGCTCGTGGAAACCTGGTTCATTCACGCCCGCAAGGGGCACCCCTTGGTCGAGACCGTTCTTTGCGGCCTCGCCGACTACTGGAAGGCCCATGACGGGCTCCATGACTACTTCATGTTCCCCTACCATTTCGAGGCTGCGCTTCTCCTGCATCGGCGGCTTCGGCGCGAGTTCCTGGCCAGGCCGCAGGTCGGCGCCGACCGGCCGCACGAGCTGCAATGGCTGCTCTTCGAGCCGCTCGACGAGGCGGCGCATCGCGCGGTCCATGATCGTTTCTGGCTGCACAAGCTGACGCACAAGGCCGACCGTCCGGCGACCGAGAAACGCCTGCTCTGGGATGCGATCCTCGACGGTTGGCCGGCGAACTGAAACGATGAATTAGCGTCAACGAAATTTCAGTTGAGTGACAGCGCGAAAGGCGCGAGGTTCGGCGCCGGCGTGGCGCAAGCGTGAAATGGACTGGAGCAGTCGAATATGACGGAAACACTGGACGGCAGGCATATCGTGGTGACCGGCGGCACGGGGGCGCTGGGTGGCGCGGTTGTCGGCAAGCTCCTGGAGCAGGGCGCGGTCTGCCATGTCCCCAACGCCCATGCCGCGGCGCCGCCGCACTTTCCGTTCGCCGCCCATGATCGCGTCAGGCTGGCGCACAATGTCGACCTGTCGGATTCGACCAAGGTCGAGGCGTTCTACAACCAGGTGACGGACCTGTGGGGATCGATTCACCTCGCCGGCGGCTTTGCCATGGCGCCAGTGGAGAAGATCGAATCGGCCTCCTTCGCCGAGATGATGGACACCAACGCCCGCACTACCTTTCTCTGTTGCCGTGCCGCGATCCGCTCGATGCTGACTTCGGGCACGGCCGGGCGCATCGTCAACGTCACGGCGCGAGCCGGGCTCGATCCGCGGCGCGGTTCGGGCATGGTCGCCTATGCCGCCAGCAAGGCGGCGGTCGCGGCGATGACGGTGGCGATGGCCGAGGAGCTGAAGCACAAGGGCATACTGGTCAACGCAGTGGCGCCTTCGACGCTCGATACGCCGGCCAACCGTGCCGACATGCCGGACGCCGATTTCACCAAATGGGTGAGCCTCGAAGCCGCCGCTGAGGCGATCGCCTATCTCGCCTCGCCCACCAATATGGCCATGAGCGGCACGCTGGTGCCGCTCTACGGCAGGGCCTAGAGCTGTTCATCGTTTCATGGAAACGCTGAACCGCCCTATCTCTTTGTTTTGACGCAATTCCGGACGGAAAACCGTTTCACACTTTTCCTGGCATTGCTCTGATATCGGGTCAGTCGAGCGGCCAAACAAAAAACCCCGCCGGATCGCTCCGGCGGGGTTTTTGTTTGGCTTGGGCGAAGAGGCCCAAGCAATTCCGGACGGAAAACCGCTGCGCGGTTTTCCTGGAATGCTTTAGTTGCCCTGCTTCTTCAGCGCCGCGCCCAGGATATCGCCCAGCGAGGCGCCGGAGTCGGTCGAGCCGTACTGGGCGACCGCTTCCTTCTCCTCGGCGATTTCCAGCGCCTTGATCGAGACCTGCAGCTTGCGGGTCTTCTTGTCGAAGGCGATGACGCGGGCGTCGACCTTCTGGCCGACGGTGAAGCGCTCGGGGCGCTGCTCGTCACGGTCGCGGCTGAGGTCGGAGCGCTTGATGAAGGTCTCGATGCCGCTGTCGACCAGCCGCACTTCCAGACCGCCATCCTTGACGCCGATGACCTCGCAGGTGACGACGGCGTTCTTGCGCAGTTCGCCCGAAGTCGCCGCTTCACCGACCGTGTCACGGGCCAGCTGCTTGATGCCGAGCGAGATGCGCTCCTTCTCGATGTCGACGTCGAGCACCTGCGCCTTGACCACGTCGCCGCGATTGTACTCCTCGATCACCTGCTCGCCCGGACGGGTCCAGTCGAGGTCGGAGAGGTGGACCATGCCGTCCACGTCGCCTTCCAGGCCGATGAACAGGCCGAACTCGGTCTTGTTCTTGACCTCGCCCTCGACCTGGCTGCCGACCGGATGGGTGCGCGCGAAGGCCTCCCACGGGTTCTCGAGCGTCTGCTTGAGGCCGAGCGAGATGCGGCGCTTGGCCGGATCGACCTCGAGCACCACCACGTCGACTTCCTGCGTCGTCGACAGGATCTTGCCGGGGTGCACGTTCTTCTTCGTCCACGACATTTCCGAAACGTGGATGAGGCCCTCGATGCCCGGCTCCAGCTCGACGAACGCGCCGTAGTCGGTGATGTTGGTGACGGTGCCCTTGATCTTCTTGCCGATCGGGAACTTGGTGCCGATCTCCGACCACGGATCGCTCTCGAGTTGCTTCATGCCGAGCGAGATGCGGTGGGTTTCCTGGTTGATGCGGATGATCTGCACCTTGACCGTCTGGCCGATGTTGAGGATCTCGGTCGGATGGTTGACGCGGCGCCATGCCATGTCGGTGACATGCAGCAGGCCGTCGATGCCGCCGAGGTCGACGAACGCACCGTAGTCGGTGATGTTCTTGACCACGCCTTCGACCACCTGGCCCTCTTCGAGGTTCTGCACGATCTCCGAACGCTGTTCGGCGCGGCTCTCCTCGAGCACGGTGCGGCGCGACACCACGATGTTGCCGCGGCGGCGATCCATCTTGAGGATCTCGAAGGGCTGCGGGTTGTGCATCAGCGGCGAGACGTCGCGGATCGGACGGATATCGACCTGGCTGCGCGGCAGGAACGCCACGGCGCCGTCGAGGTCGACGGTGAAGCCGCCCTTGACCTGGTTGAAGATGACGCCTTCGACGCGCTCACCCTTGGTGAACTTCTCCTCGAGGCGCACCCAGCTCTCCTCGCGGCGCGCCTTCTCGCGCGACAGCATGGCTTCGCCAAGCGCGTTCTCGATGCGCTCGACATAGACTTCGACGGTGTCGCCGACCTTGAGGGACGACTCCTTGCCCTTGGCGCCGAATTCCTTCAGCGGCACGCGGCCTTCGACCTTGAGGCCGACGTCGATGATGGCCATGTCCTTTTCGATCGCGGTGATCGTGCCCCGGACAACCTGGCCCTCGCCGGAATGGCCGGCGGTGAATGATTCTTCGAGCATGCTCGCGAAATCGTCGCGAGACGGATTAGCAGCTGACATTGTTTCTCCTGAAGTGCCCCGCATATCGAGCGGGACGGGCGCCGTGGGTTAGCGTTGCGTGAGCCTGCCGGCGTTCCGGGCTGAAGAGCCCTTGGCCGCTCAAAGCGGCAAGTCCGGCGCATGAAGAATGCTGGCAGGCTGGTTCGTGCCCGATATGGGTATTTTCTTCGCCTCCGGCAACGGAAACACGAGGAAAAACCCGGCTCAGGCTTTGTTTCTCTTGGCCAGGACGTCGTCGATGATCGCCATGGCCGCCAGGAACGCGGCCTCTATAGCCATTTCGGACGTATCAAGCAAGTGCGCGTCGGCGGCCGGCTTGAGCGGCGAGTCGGCGCGGCCCATGTCGCGCTCGTCGCGCCGCTCGATGTCGGCCAGAATGGTGGCGAAATCGGCGCTGCCGCCAATGCTCTCGATCTCCGCCAGCCGGCGTCTCGCCCGCACCTCGGCGCTTGCCGTCACATAAAGCTTGATGTCGGCGTCGGGGCACACGACGGTGCCGATGTCGCGCCCGTCGAGCACGGCGCCCGGCGGCGTTTTGGCGAAGGCGCGCTGCTTTTCGACCAGAATGCGCCGCACAGTCGGGAAAACGGCGACCTTGGAAGCGGCCTCGCCCACCGCATGCGCCGACAGCACGGCGCGATCGAGTTTCGAAAGATCCACCTGCCGCGCCGCGGTTTCCGCCGCCGAGACATTGTCGAGCGGCAGGCCGAGCTGCAGCAGCGCATGCGCGACGGCGCGATAGGTCAGGCCGGTGTCGAGCAGGTTCAGCCGATAGTGGTCGGCAAGCCGGCGGGCAAGCGTGCCTTTGCCCGCGCCTGCAGGCCCGTCGATGGCTATGGTCACGTATCTAGCATCGCCCATGTTAGCCACGATCATCCTCGATGCTGGATGTGTCCGCAAATAGGCCAAACCATATATGACTGATCAGCAGGAACATCATTGGGACAAATATCAAGAGGCCGAGCGACGCAGCGATAGGATGAACAGGTTTAAGTGAGCCCAGTGAATAGCCAAAGAGGGTTTGGGAAAGAGAAATTATGCTGCCCACAACTACGCATAGAACGACGATGAGAAGGCGTCGTTTCTGCCAAACGCTCAAACCGGACAGCATCCTTGAAATCACATCCGATGGCGAGAGAAAAGCTACATGCTCACTTGTGGGGGTTGAGTCCCGCAGGATCAGCTGACGACGGCGCCAGGAAACGGCGCTGTAAGCCGAGTTCACAATGCAATAGCCAACGAGGCAGTAAGCGAAAGTGTTGAGGGTAGAGAAACCTTGAAACCACGCAAAGAATGCGAAGGCGGGTATCGAGATTGTTGACCACGCAAGGACCCACTCTGAATTTGTAAGCGATCGAAGGCGGTCGAATTGCTCTTGGCTTACAGCATAAGCCGGAGACCAACGGCTTGCTCTGTAGAAGATCTTGCCGTCGTCCCTCTTTATCCAGCCCGGCCCGCGTTCAGCCTTGGACATCGATCTCCGCGCCCAGCCCCTTCATCAGCCCCATGAACTCCGGAAAGCTCGTCGCGATCATGTTGGCGTCGTCGATGGTCACCGGCTTTTCGCTCGCCAGGCCCATGACGAGAAAACTCATGGCGATGCGGTGGTCGAGATGCGTCTTTACCGTCGTGTCCGGCCCGTTGGGGTGTCTGCCCAGCCCCTTGCCGCCCGGCCTTCCGCGCACCGCAAGCGTCGCTTCGCCTTCCGTGCAGTCGACGCCGTTGAGCTTCAGCCCGTTGGCGACGGCCGAAAGCCGGTCGGATTCCTTGACGCGCAGCTCTTCCAGCCCCTGCATCAGCGTCTCGCCCTCGGCGAAGCTCGCCGCAACCGCCAGCACCGGATACTCGTCGATCATCGACGGCGCCCGCTCCGGCGGCACGGTGACGCCCTTCAACTCCGAAGAGCGCACGCGCAGGTCCGCGACGTCCTCGCCGCCGGCATTGCGCGGGTTGAGGATGTCGATCCGGCCCCCCATCTCCTGCAGCGTCAGGAGCAGGCCGGTGCGGGTCGGGTTCATCAGCACGTTCTCGATGACGATGTCCGAGCCCGGCACGATGAGCGCCGCCACCAGCGGGAAGCCCGCCGAGGACGGGTCGCCAGGCACCGCGATCGTCTGCCCGCTGAGCTTGCCCTGGCCCTCGATGAAGATGTGGCGCACGCCGCGCTCGTCGGTTTCGACCGTCAGATTGGCGCCAAATCCCTTCAGCATCTTTTCGGTGTGGTCGCGCGTCATCACCGGCTCGATCACGGTGGTGATGCCCGGCGTGTTCAGGCCCGCCAGCAGCACCGCCGACTTCACCTGAGCCGAGGCCATCGGCACCCGGTAGGTGATGGGGGCGGCGTGCTTGGGGCCGCGCAGCGTGATCGGCATGCGGTCGCCGGGCGTCGCCTTCAACACCTGCACGCCCATCTGGCGCAGCGGCTCCAGCACCCGGCCCATCGGCCGGCCCGACAGCGAGGCGTCGCCGATGAAGGTCGTTTCCATGTCATAGGTGCCGACCAAGCCCATGGTGAGCCGCGAGCCGGTGCCGGCATTGCCGAAATCGAGCGGGCCTTCGGGCTGGAGCAGCGCGCCGTTGCCGGTGCCGCGGATCACCCATTCGGCGCCGCGCTTCTCGATATGCGCGCCCATCGCCTTCATCGCCGCGCCGGTGCGCATGACGTCCTCGCCCTCGAGCAGTCCGGTGATGCGGGTTTCGCCGGAGGCAAGGCCGCCGAACATGAAGGAACGGTGCGAGATCGACTTGTCGCCCGGCACGCGCGCCGTGCCGGAAAGCGCTGATGATTTGCGGGCCGTGGCCGGTTTCGGAGCGGCAGCGTGAGACATGGTTTTCCCTGGATGGAACGCCGGCGCACCGGCACTTTTCTTTTGTTGCGGCGGTCTCGTATCACGGCGGACGGGAATGGTCATCCCCTTGGTGCAACGCCTGCGATTGCGGGCTTTTGCGGCGTCGGCCCGAAGCCGGCTTTTGGCTTTGACAGCGCCGTAAACTGCGGTTAAGGGGACCACTCTTCTATCTACGAGGCCTGCTGTGGCAAAAGCTGAACTTGGCACCAAACGCATCGACCCGGAAACGGGTCGGAAATTCTATGACCTGAACAAGGACCCGATTGTCTCGCCCTATACCGGCAAGAGCTATCCGCGTTCCTATTTCGAGGATGGCAAGATTTCTGCCCTCGAAGAGGACGAGGAAGTTGCCGACAAGGAAGTCGACGGCGAGGACGAAGAGGGCGCCGAGGTCGTTTCGCTCGAGGAGGCCGACGAAGAGGCCAAGGGCGGCGACGACCTTCCCGATCTCGGCGACGACGAGGACGATGTGGACCTCGGCGACGACGAGGACGACACCTTCCTTGCCAATGAAGAGGAAGAGGACGACGATGTCTCTGACATGATCGGCGTCGGCGACGACGACGACGAGGTCTGATCAGGCCCCGGGCGCGACCGTTTGCCGGCCTTTTTGGCCTGTGACGAAAAAGCGGTCGTTGAAGGCTTGATCTTGACCGAAGGCGGGGTTAGAAGCCGCCTGCACTTGACGGCGCGGATCCAAACCCGCGCCGGATCTCTTCGCCGGAAACGGCGCCGGCTGACTGCCGGGAGTGGGGCCATAGCTCAGTTGGGAGAGCGCTTGAATGGCATTCAAGAGGTCGTCGGTTCGATTCCGATTGGCTCCACCAAACAGTCCTTTTCCGATGCTCGGATTCGCGGCATTCGCGCTCGTCGCGTGCCAGTCGGCGCCTGAAGCGCCGCCACCGCCACCTCCCCAGCCTGCCGTGGCTGCCGCGGTTGCTGTTCCGGCTCCCCAGGGTTCGGCGGTCTTGGATCCATCAGTCGTGGTCACGCCCCCCGGCAAGGGCGTTCCGGCAAAGTATGCCGCATTTTCGGGCATATGGGCCGGACAGCTGGACGGCATGTACGAAGGCAAGCTCGCCGTGCTGACGGTTTCTCCGCGCGGGCAGGTGACTGTCACCTATGCGTGGGGCGATCTGGCCGACAACAAGCCGGGAGTGGCCGATGGCGCCGGGAAAATCGTCGGCAGCACTTTGAAGCTCGGGCGCCTGCCGAACGGCGCCGACGTCACCGCCACAATGCTTCCCGACGGAACGCTGGCCGCCAGCTATGCGCTTGCCGGCCAGACCTACACCGGTTCGTTCACCAGGCAGTAGCCTTCTGGCGAAGTGAATGGCCCGTCGCGGCGTTGGCCGCGATCGACCCAGGCCGAACGCGCGCTGCGGTTCTTCACGATAGTGCGGGCCGGCTTCACTTTGGCGGCGCTGTCCGGGCGCGGGCCGAATCGGCTATGTCTCGCCGCATGCAGGAAACGTCCCTCTACGTCCCGGTGAAGCGGTTCCTCGAGAGCCTGGATTTCACCGTCAAGGGCGAAGTCGGCGGCTGCGACGTGGTCGGGCTGCGCGAAGGCGAGCCGCCGGTGGTCGTCATCTGCGAACTGAAACTGCAGTTCAATCTCGAGCTTGTGCTCCAGGCGGTCGATCGCGCCGCCGCCTGCGACGAGGTCTGGCTTGCCGCGCTTATGTCGGCGCGCGGCAAGGGCCGCGAGCACGACCGCCGCTTCCGGGCCTTGTGCCGGCGACTTGGCTTCGGCTTGCTCGGCGTCGGCGGCAAGGGCGAGGTCGAACTCCTGCTCAGTCCCGCCGCCCTGCCGCCGCGGCGCGATCCCAGGCGGCGCTCGCGCCTGATGGAGGAGCATTATCGCCGCAAGGGCGACCCGGCTACCGGCGGCAGCACGCGCACGCCCATCATGACCGCCTACCGGCAGGAGGCGCTCGCTTGTGCCGCCGCCATGGCCGATGGTCCCAAGCGGCCGCGCGACCTGAAAGTGCTTTCGCCGCGCGCGGCGAGCATCCTGCTGCACAATTACTATGGCTGGTTCGCCAGGGCCGAACGCGGCATCTACGCGCTGACCGAAATCGGTCGCGCCGCCGTGCAGTCACATCGGCTGGTCGAGAGCCCGTTGTAGCGAACATTCAGGGCGAGAAGGCGCGATCAGAAACGCTCGCGATAGTCGCGCGGGTTGGTGCCGAGGACGCGTAGAAAGCCGCGCCGCATCGTTTCTTCCGAGCCGAAGCCGCAGCGCCGGGCCGTCTGGCTGATCGCCTGTCCCCGTTCCAGCATTCGCCGCGCTGCCTCGATTCGGATCTCTTCGATGGCGCGGGCCGGTGTCCGACCCGTCGCTTCGCGATAATGCCGCGAGAAGCTGCGCGGGCTCATGTTGGCGCGGTCGGCCAAATTCGGCAGCGAAAGGTCGCCGTCCAGATTGTCCAGGATCCAGCCATGCAGCCGGTCGAAGCGCTCGTCGCCTTCCTGCAGCTTGAGCGTCTGGCTGAATTGCGCCTGGCCGCCGGGACGTTTCAGGAACACCACCAGCTGGCGTGCCACGGCAAGCGCCATGCGTCGGCCAAGATCGGCCTCGACGAAGGACAGCGCGAGATCTATGCCCGCCGTGACCCCCGCCGATGTCCAGACATTGCCGTCACGAATGAAGATCGGGTCGGGTTCGAGCCGGACCGCTGGAAAGCGCCGGGCGAACTCGGCGCAGCGTCCCCAATGGGTAACCGCGCGACGGCCATCGAGCAGGCCTGCGGTCGCTAGCAGGAAGGCGCCGCTGCAAACCGAGGCTGTTCGCGTGGCATCGCGCGAGCGGCCGATCACCCATTGCAGGAGCTCGCGATCCTCGCAGGCCGCGTTGACGCCCCATCCGCCCGGCACGATCAGCGTGTCGATCCCGGACCCATGCGGCGGCAGCAGCGTAGCCTCGAGCACGAGGCCAGCCGACGTCCTGATCCGCGGCGAGGCGGCGACGACCATGACCTCATAGGCCGCCGGTTCGCCGGCCTGGATCTTGAAGTCGTTGGCGCTGGCGAACACCTGTAGCGGCCCGCTGACATCGAGGAGCTGGACGTCGGGATAGGCAAGGATTTCGATACGGCGCATGGCTTTGGCCTGAAACGAGGGGTGATTGGCGTTCGTGCCAAAGCATGATGCCTTAGATTGTCCGGAGTCAACCTGTGGAGATTCCCATGACCCTTCGTTTCGGCATCCTGGTATTCCCCAATGTTCAGCAGCTCGACCTCACCGGGCCCTATGAAGTCCTGGCATCGGCCAAGGGCGCCGAGCTGGAATTGATCTGGAAGATCGCAATCCGGTGATGTCCTCGACGCGGCTGTCCCTCACGCCGACGGCCACCTTCGACGATTGCCGGCCTCTCGACGTGCTGTGCATTCCTGGCGGCGGCGGCGTCAACGCACTGCTGGAGGATCAGACAGTTCTCGACTTCGTCTGGGAGCGCGCGGTGCAGGCGCGCTACATCACCTCGGTGTGCAGCGGCGCTTTGGTGCTCGGCGCGGCCGGGCTGTTGAAGGGCAAGCGCGCCACAACGCATTGGTATGCGCATGATTTCCTGGAAGAATTCGGCGCCATCCCTGTCGACGAGCGGATCGTGGAGGACGGCAAGCTGATCACCGCTGGCGGCGTCACATCGGGGATCGATTTCGGTCTTCTCCTGGTCGCGGGGCTGCTCGGACAGGCCGAAGCCGAAACCGTGCAGCTTGCACTCGAATACGCCCCGGCTCCGCCCTTCAGGTCGGGCACGCCCGCCGAGGCATCGCCTGCCGTGTTGGCTGAGGCGAAGGAACGGCTCGCGGCGTCGCGGCGGGTCCGCGAGGAAATGTTCGCGCGCTGGCGCAATGCCCCGGCGCGCGCCCACGGCTGAACCTTCCGGCCGAATGGCGCATCCATGCGCCGTTCGGCCTGTCTCGTCTCGGCTGTTGACTCGCCCGTCGGTCTGTGCAGAAATTGGTTGGACCATTGAACCACTTTAGGCTCCGCCGGCGTGACCGATCACTTGCCCCCCATCCAGACGACGGCCCGCGACGACGCGGTGCTGAAGGCGTTGGCGGGGTTCGTCAGGCAGGAAGCGCTCGGCCCCGGTGAGAAGCTTCCGACCGAGCGCATCCTGGCCGAGCGCCTCAAGGTCAGCCGCAACACGGTGCGCGAGGCGTTGACGCGCTGGGAGGGCCTCGGCCTCGTCGAGCGCCGTCAGGGCTCAGGCACCTATCTCAAGGCCGCGGTCTCGCCCGACATGCTGCACATGCCGCTGACGCTTGCCGGCGGTAACGATTTCGCCGGCCTGATGTCCACGCTGGAGATCCGCCGCGCGCTGGAAGCGGAGGCCGCCGCGCTCTGCGCCATTCGTGCCGGCAAGGCCGAGCTCGCCGAGATCGAGCGCAAGCTCGACCTGATGGAGGAGGCCTTCCAGACCCGCGCCGGCATGTCGTCGGAGGAGGACTGGGAATTCCATCAGGCGATCTTCCGCGCCTCCGGCAATCCGCTGTTCGAGCAGATCATCGCCGCCATGTACGAGATGTTTCACCGCTTCTGGGAACATCCTCTGGGCGTGCGCGATTTCGGCCATGCCAGCTTTCCTTATCACCGCACGATCTTCAATTGCATTGCCGCGCGTGACCCCGACGGCGCCCGCGTCGAGGCGCTGAAGCTCATCGCCACCGTCGAGGACGATTTGAAGCGCGGCGCCGCCAACCTCAAGCTTTCGGACCGCAAATGAACGAGCACCCGACCGGTTTCGACCCGGGCCTTTCCAGCAGCGACTATCTGGCCGAGGCGGCGACGCTGCTGGCGCATGACGATCCGTTCCCCGGCGGTCCGGTGGTGCCGCCGATCTACCAGACCTCGCTGTTCACCTTCGCCAGCTATGCCGACATGGCCGACACCTTCGCCGGCCGCAGAAAGCAACCGATCTATTCGCGCGGCGACAATCCGACGGTGATGGAGTTCGAGGCGCGCGTCGCGGCTTTGGAAGGCGCCGAAGCCGCGCGCGGCTTCTCCAGCGGCATGGCGGCGATCAGCGCCACCGTGCTCGCCTTCGTCGGCGCCGGCGAGCGCATCGTCGCCGTGCGCAACTGCTATGGCGATGCCTACCGGCTGTTCGAGCGGCTGTTCCCGCGTCTGCAAATCAAGGTCGACTATGTCGACGGCTCGGACCCGGACGCGGTGGCGGCGGCACTCCCCGGCGCCAAGCTGCTTTACCTCGAGAGCCCGACCTCGATGATGTTCGAACTGCAGGACATCGCCCATCTGACGCGATTGGCAAAGGAGCTGGGCATCGTCACCACCATCGACAATTCCTGGGCGACGCCGGTGTTCCAGAAGCCGATCGCGCACGGCGTCGACCTCGTCCTGCACTCGGCTTCGAAATATCTCGGCGGCCACAGCGACACCGTCGCCGGCGTGGTGGCGGGATCGGCTGCGCACATCAGGCACATCAACGAGCAGACCTATTCCTCGCTCGGCGGCAAGCTGTCGCCCTTCGAAGGCTGGCTGCTTTTGCGCGGGCTGCGCACCCTGCCGCTCAGGCTGCCGCATCACATGAAGAGCGGTCTCATCCTCGCCGAGCGGCTGAAGGCGCATGGCAAGGTCGAGCGCGTCAACCATCCCGCCTATTCCAACCATCCCGGCAAGAAGACGCTTGCCGGCTATGCCGGGCTGTTCTCCTTCGAGGTGACGGAGGATGTCGACATTCCCGCTTTCGTCGATGCGCTGAAATTCTTCCGCATCGGCGTCAGCTGGGGCGGTCATGAAAGCCTGGTCGTGCCGGCCAAGGCCTCGCTCGAGCAGACGCCGGGCTTGAATTCGATGGCGCGCTTCGGCGTCAGCCCCCGAACCATCCGCTTCAATGTCGGATTGGAAAGCGTCGAGGATCTCTGGGCCGACATCGCCCAAGCCTTCGACAAAGCAAAAAAATAAACTGAGCGTTCAAAATGGGAGTCCTGAACATGAAGAGACTGACGCTGATGCTTGCCGCCGTCGCCGGCCTGGCGATTTCCGCCAGCGGCGCGCTGGCCGACAGCACAATCAAGATGGTCGAGGTCATCACCAGCCCGCCGCGCACCGAATTCCTCAAGAAGCAGATCGCCGAATTCGAGGCCGCCAATCCGGGCGTCAAGGTCGAGCTCGTCTCGCTGCCCTGGGGCCAGGCCTTCGAGAAGTTCCTCACCATGGTCCAGGCCGGCGACACGCCCGACGTCGTCGAGATGCCGGAACGCTGGATGGGCCTCTATGCCAACAACGGCCAGCTCGAAGACCTCGGTCCCTACATGGCCAAGTGGGACGACGCCAAGACGCTCGGCGATCGCGCCAAGCAATTCGGCTCGACCGTCAACAACACCCAGTTCATGATCCCCTACGGCTACTATGTGAACGCTCTGTTCTGGAACAAGAAGCTGTTCAAGGAAGCCGGTCTCGACGGCCCGCCGGCGACGCTCGACGAGTTCGTCGAGGACTCCAAGAAGATCTCGGCCATCCCCGGCAAATATGGCTACTGCTTGCGCGGCGGCCCGGGCGCTTTCAACGGCATGCACATGTTCATGAACATCGCCGCCGGCAAGGGCGGCTACTTCAACGAGGACGGCACCTCGACCATCAACGACGAAGGCTCGGTCAAGGGCCTGCAGATGCTGGCCGACATGTACAAGAACGGCCTGGCGCCGAAGGATGCCGTGAGCTGGGGCTTCAACGAGACCGTCACCGGCTTCTATTCCGGCACCTGCGCCATGCTCAACCAGGACCCGGATGCGCTGCTCGGCATCGCCGACAAGATGAGCGCCGATGATTTCGCCGTCGCGCCATTGCCGGTCGGACCGAGCGGCAAGTCCTACCCGACGCTGGGCTATGCCGGCTGGGCGATGTTCGCCAATTCCCAGCACAAGGACGATGCGTGGAAGCTGATGGCCACCCTGCTGTCGCCGAAGGACAATCTGGAATGGGCCAAGGAAGTCGGCGTCGTGCCGATCCACAACGGCGCCGACCAGGATGCCCATTTCAAGACCGAGCAGTTCAAGGGCTGGTTCACCGAGCTCAGCGACAGCTCCAAATATGAAATGGTGACGCCGCCGACGCATCTGGAAAACCTCGGCAACTTCGTCGACCAGGTGGCGATCAAGAACTTCCAGGAAGTGCTGCTCGGCCAGAAGACGGCCAAGGAGGCGGCCGACGCATGGGCCGCGTTCCTGACCAAGGAGCAGCAGGACTGGCTGGCTAAGAACAAGAAGTGACCCTTCTTCCTTCTCCCCGTTCACGGGGAGAAGGTGGTCCGAAGGACCGGATGAGGGGCAGCGCCATACTTTCATAGGTTCGCGCCGCCCCTCATCTGCCTGCCGGCATCTTCTCCCCGTGAACGGGGAGAAGGACGCTGCCGCCAACGCCGGCACCCACCCTCCAACGCGAGCACCGTATGACCTACGCAGTGTCCGAAATCCGATCCGCCGCCCGGCCGCGCAAGAGCGGGCTGAGCAAGGCCGCGATCGAGCCCTGGCTTTATCTTTCGCCGGCTATCGTCCTGCTTGTCGTTGTGCTTCTGGTGCCGCTGGTCATCGGCATCAGCTATTCCTTCCGCAAATTCTCCGCCTTCAAGTCGGAATATGTCGGGCTCGGCCAGTATCAGACGATGCTCTCGGACGCCGTCCTTGGTCAGGCGCTGATCAACACGCTGTGGTGGACCGTCGCCAGCCTGTTCTTCCAGTTCTTCCTCGGGCTCGGCCTGGCGCTGCTGCTCGACAAGCCGTTCTATGGCCGCAAGGTGGTGCAGGCGGTGGTGTTCCTGCCCTGGGCGGTGCCGTCCTTCCTCTCCGGCCTCACCTGGGCCTGGCTGTTCAACCCGATTATCGGGCCGCTGCCGCACTGGCTCTTCGCGCTCGGGCTGAAGGCCGAACCGACCAATGTGCTCTCCGATCCGGCCACCGCCATGTGGGGACCGATTGTCGCCAACATCTGGTTCGGCATCCCGTTCTTCGCCATCACGCTGCTGGCGGCGCTGAAGTCGATCCCGTCGGAACTGCACGAGGCCGCGGCAATCGACGGCGCCTCGCCCTGGCAGCGCTTCACCAAGGTGACGCTGCCGTTCCTGGCGCCCACCATCGTCATCACCGTCATGTTGCGCACGATCTGGATCGCCACCTTCGCCGACCTGATCTTCGTCATGACCGAAGGCGGACCGGCGGGATCGACCAGCACGGTGCCGGTCTACATTTATGTCAGCGCCTTCAAGTCGCTGGACAAGGGCTATGCCTCGGCGGTCGCCGTGCTGCTCCTGGTGCTGCTGATCGCCTATGCGGTGGGGCTGATCGCCATCCGCCGGACGCTTGTGAGGCATGTCTGATGATCGCCGGTCGCTCCACCTCCTCGCGCCTCGCCGGCGGCATCGGCCTCTACGCGGCAATCGCCGCTTACATGATCTTCGCGCTGTTCCCGATCTTCTGGACGCTGAAGATCTCGGTGACGCCGGAACGCCTGCTCTATTCCGAAGGCATCACCTTCTGGCCGTCGCAGACGACCTTGCAGAATTTCGTCACCGTGCTCGAAGCCTCCGACTTCCCGCGCTATTTCCTGAACAGCGTCATCGTCTCGGTGTCGACGGCGGCATTGGTGACGGTCATCGCCACGCTCGCGGGCTACGCCATGTCGCGCTTCGCCTTCCGCGGCAAGGCGACGCTCGCCATCTTGCTCCTGCTGACCCAGACCTTCCCGCTGGTCATGGTCATCCCGCCGATCTACCGCATCATGGGCGATCTCGGCCTGACCAACAGCCTGGCCGGGCTGATCATCATCTACACCGCCTTCAACACCGCCTTCGCCACCTTCCTCATGCAGTCCTTCTTCGACGGCATCCCGAAGGATCTGGAGGAGGCGGCGATGATCGACGGCTGCACGCGTGCACAGGCAATGCGCCGTGTGATCGTGCCGCTGACCTTGCCCGGCATGGGCGCGACGCTCGGCTTCGTCTTCACCGCCGCCTGGAGCGAATTGCTGTTCGCGCTGATGCTGATCTCGAGCGACGACCAGAAAACCTTCGCCGTCGGCCTGCTCACCTTCATCGGCAAGTTCGCCGTCGACTGGGGGCAGATGATGGCGGCCTCCATCCTGGCGCTGATCCCGGTCTGCATCTTCTTCGCCTTCCTGCAACGCTATCTCGTCACCGGCCTCACCGCCGGCGCGGTCAAAGGATAATCGATGGCTTCCGTCACGCTGCAACATGTCGAGAAGGATTATGGCTCGCTGCGCATCCTGCACGGCGTCGACCTCGAGATCGCCGATGGCGAGTTCGTCGTGCTGGTCGGCCCGTCCGGCTGCGGCAAGTCGACCTTGCTGCGCATGATCGCCGGGCTGGAGGAGGTTTCGGGCGGCGAGATCCGCATCGGCGAGCGGCTGGTCAACGATGTGGCGCCCAAGGACCGCGACATCGCCATGGTGTTCCAGTCCTACGCGCTCTACCCGCATATGGACGTGTCGTCGAACATGGGCTTCAGCCTGTTGTTGAAGAAGGCCGAGAAGACGACCATCGATGGCAGGGTTGGCGCTGCCGCCAAACGCCTCGGCCTCGACAGTTTCCTCGGCCGCCTGCCGCGCCAGCTCTCCGGCGGCCAGCGCCAGCGCGTCGCCATGGGCCGCGCCATCGTGCGCGATCCGAAAGTCTTCCTGTTCGACGAGCCGCTCAGCAATCTCGACGCCAAGCTGCGCGTCCATATGCGCGCCGAGATCAAGGCGCTGCACCAGCAGCTCAAGACCACTTCGGTCTACGTCACCCACGACCAGGTCGAGGCGATGACCATGGCCGACCGCATCGTCGTCATGCATGACGGCTACGTGCAGCAGGTCGGCCATCCGCTCGAACTCTACGACCGGCCGGTCAACACTTTCGTTGCCGGCTTCATCGGCTCGCCCGGCATGAATTTCTTGCCGGCGAAGGTCGCCAAGGCCGGCAAGGTCGATGCCGTGCTCGCCGACGGCCAGAAGCTCAGGCTGCCGGACGGGCTGCCTCTGGAGGATGGCGATGCGCTCACCATCGGGCTGCGCCCGGAACACATCAGACTGGCCGACGATGGCGCGCTGAAAGGCGAGGTCGAGGTGGTAGAGCCGCTCGGCCTGTCGACGCAGTTCTATGTCAGGCTCGCCAACCAGCAGGCCTGCGTCTTCGTCATGGGGCGCAGCAACGTCAGGCCGGGCGACATTGTGCGGCTGTCGGCCGATCCGGCGGCGCTGCACCTGTTCGATCCGAAAGATGGAAACCGGATCGGGTAAGCCGGCCGATCAGCGCCAGCGGAACGCGTGCAGCGTATAGTCGGGGTACGCGCCTTCTTGATCGAAGAGCGCGCTGAGGTCGTCGACGTCGGCCAATATCCCCGACCGCACCAGCGCGGTCGCGACGCCTGCGCCGGCGCCGCCGGCGATGTCGTGCTCGACGCTGTCGCCGACACAGACCACGCTGCCGCGATCCGGATTGCCGGCCAGCGCCAGCGCCGCCTCGTAGATCGCCGGGTAGGGCTTGCCGATGCGGGTGACGTTGCCGCCGAGGCTTTCGTAGAGATCGGCGAGTTCGCCGGCGCCGAAGCGCGATCCGACAGCCGTCAGCATGATCCGGTCGGGATTGGTGCAGAAGCACGGCACCCGCCGCGCCGCCGCCGGAGCTAGCAGAGTGCGATAGTGATCGCGGTCGTAGCGATCGCCTTCGCTGGCGGAAATCAGCACCAACTCGGCGTCGTTGCCGGTGTCGGTCAGAGCAAGCGGCAGCCCGTCGATCGCCGAGCGGTCATCGTCGCGGCTGATCAGCAGGCATTTGGTGCCGGCCCTCAGCGCGCCCGTGGCCGCCATGTCGTGGAAGGCGCGCCACGCCACCTCGCCGGAGGAGACGAAATGATCCCAGCTTCCAGCTTCGAAGCCGAGCTTCAGCAGGCGGCGCTCGTTCGGCTCCGCCCGCTTGCCGGAATTCGAGATCAGGATCACCGCCTTGCCGGCGCGCTTCAGCGCGGACAGGGTCTCCACCGCGCCGGGATACGGCTGCTGTCCGTCGTGCAGCACCCCGAACTGGTCTAGCAGGAACACGCTGTAGCACTCGGCCAGCGCGGCAACCCCGTCGAGATGTCTGGCCTGTTTCGCGCTCACAGCAGCCCCGCTTCGCTTGCGCCCTTGAGCGCCAGCCGCGCCGTGCCGGCGGCGGCTTCGTCGGACAGCGCGGCCAGGAAATCGACGCCGAGCTTGCGCTGGCGGATCGCGGTCCATGCGGCATTGGCGGCGCCGCCGCCGACGCTGCGCACCGAGGTCAGTTTTGGCGCGCCGAGCTCGGCAAGCCTCCTATAGCCGAGCGCTTCGATGCCGGCGATGCCTTCCAGCATGGCTTTCAGATAGTCGGCTTCGGACTGGGGTCGCGGCTCGAGCCGCGGCGGCAGCGCCGGATCCGCGATGGGGAAGCGCTCGCCGGATATGCCGAGCGGATAGTAGTCGAGGCCGGTTTCGGTCGCCGGGTCTATCGCGGCGCTCAGCTCGATGATGCGCGCGACGGAAAAATGCTGGGCAAGCACCTTGCCGCCGGAATTCGACGCGCCGCCCGCCAGCCAGGCATCACCGAGACGGTGGCTGTAGATGCCGTAGCGTGGCGCCGAGATCGGCCGGTCGGAGAGGATCTTGATGGTGAGCGACGAGCCGAGCGCCGTGACGCCTTCGCCGGCGGCCGTGGCGCCGGTGGCCAGGAACGAGGCGCAGCCATCCGTCGTTCCGGCAACCACCACGACGTCTCGCGCAAGGCCGAACAGCCCGGCGGCGCTGGCGGTGAGCCGGCCGGTCACGCTGCCCGGCCTGGTGACTTCGGGCAGCAGCTCCATGCGCATGCCTGTCGCCGCGATCCAGTCCGGCCAGCGGCCGGCCTCGACATCGTAGCCGGTCTTGAGGCTGTTGTTCTCGTCGCTGACATCGAAGCGGCCCGAGAATTGCCCGGCGATCCAGTCGGCCTGGTGCAGCATCCTGGCAACGCCGGGAACGAACTGGAACGCCAGCGCCTTGGCGAGGCCCGATGTCGCGCCATGTGCAGCACTTGCTTCCGGCGCCTCGCGGGCGATCACGACGAGGATCGCGTCGTCCAAAACCTTGTCGTTGTACATCAGCGGCTCGGCCAGCGGCCGTCCGACGGAGTCGACCGGCAGCACGGTGCCCGAGGTGCCGTCGACCGCGATCGAACGCACCGCCGCGCGGTCGATGCCGGAGAGCAATTCCTTCAATGTCGCCTCGACCGCCGCCCACCAGACGGCGGGGTCGCGGCCGTTGGCGCCAAAGCGGTCGAGCGGCACGGCGGCGCGCGAGGCGATGGAGAAATCCGGACGCATGGCGACGGCGCGCGCGCCTGAGGTGCCGATGTCGATGCCTATGGCCAATGGCGCCATGTCGCTGTCCTTCGCAACTGCCGGCCGCGTCGCGCTTTCCGCTCGAAATCCCTGCAAGGGAACCGACGTCGGTATCGCAGATGCGAGCGATCTACGTCAATCATGATCTTCCTTCGTCAGAAATGGCTTTGCTGTCGCCTACAGCTTGAGTAAGTTACGCCAAGCGACATCCGGGAGGAAAAGTTGAGCGACTCCGGCCGCCAACGTCAGATCGTCGAGATCTTGCGGGACCGCCCCTTCGCCTCGGTGCGCGAGTTGCAGCAGCGGCTTGGCGTTTCGGCGGCGACGATCCGGCGCGACATCGACAAGATTGACGGCGCCGGCGAGGCGCGCAAGGTCTATGGCGGCATCTCGGCACTCGATGGCGCCGCGCAGGCCGGCATCGCCTACGCCAGGCCCTATGACGAGAACCGCGATCTCGCGGTCGAGGCCAAGCGGCGCATCGCCGCGCTTGCCGCGACCATGGTGCGCGACGGCGAGGCGATCATCGTCCATGGCGGCTCGACCTGCTTCCATCTCGGCGTCAGGCTTGGCGACCGCAACATCCGCCTCTTCACCAATTCCATGCCGCTCGCCGCCTATCTCAGCGATCACGGCCATTGCAGCCTGACGATCGCCGGCGGCGACCTGCATCGCGAGCCCGGCATCATCCATTCGCTCGCCCAGGCGGCACCTTTCTACGCCTCGAAATTCTTCCTCGGCGCCCAGGGGCTCAGCCAGGAAGGCGTGCTGGAATCGCACCCGCTGCTGGTCCGCTCGATCGTCGATTTGAGCCTGTGCGCCGACCAGATCGTGGTGCTGGCCGACAGCCGCAAGCTGTCGATCCACGCCCGCAATGTCGCGCTGCCGCTGTCGCGCATCGGCACGCTGGTCACCGATGACGGCCTGTCCGACACCGACGCGCGCATGCTGGAAGATGCCGGCGTCGCGGTCCGCATCGCCACGTCCTCGGGAGCCATCCGGTGAAACTGGCCGTGCTCGATTTCGGCAAGACCAATTCGAAGCTGTTCGTCTTCGATGAGGACGGGCGCATCCTCGGCGAGCGCCGGACCAAGCCGGTCTGGACACATGCGGGCAACTTCAGCGTGCTCGATGAGGCAGCACTGCATGACTGGGCGCTCGCTGCCGTCGACGAAGCGGTCGACAGTCACGGCGTCGAAGGGCTGATGGTCTCCGGCCATGGCTGCACCTTCGCCCTGGTCGATGATACGGCACTGACGCATCCGATCCTCGATTACGAACAGGAGCCGCCTGCCGAGGTCGCGGCGCGCATCGATCGCCGCATCCCGGATTTCTCTGAGACCTTCTCGCCGCGCCTTCCGCTCGGCTTCAACTATGGCCGCCACATGCTGTGGCTGAACGAGGTCGAGCCCGGCGCCTTCGCCTCGGCGACATCGATCCTCGGCTATCCGCAATATTGGAGCTGGCGTTTCGGCGGCCGCGCCGTCTCGGAAGTGTCCTATCTCGGCTGCCATTCGCATCTGTGGGCGCCGCGCCGGCGCGACTTCTCCTCGCTGGTCGATGCCGAGGGCTGGCGCGGCCGCATGCCGGCCTTCGGGCGCGCCGGCGCCGCTATCGGCGAGCGGAACTTCGGCAAGGCCGGCAGGCCGATCGCCATCCATAACGGCGTCCATGACTCCAATGCCGCGCTCCATGCCTATCGCCGGCAGCAGCTTGGATCGCTCACCGTGGTCTCGACCGGCACCTGGGTGGTCGTGCTCAACCCCGATTGTCCGCTGGACGTGCTCGACCGTGACCGCGACATGCTGGTCAATGTCGATGTCGACGGCGGTCCGGTGCCGACCATCCGTTTCATGGGTGGGCGCGAATTCGCGGTGATCAGCGCCGGCTGGCAAGGCGCGATATCGCCGGCTTCGATACAGCGGGTGATCGACGCCGGCATAATGGCCCTGCCCAGCTTCGCGCCGGGCGGTCCGATGCCTGATCGCGTCGGCGAAGTGATCGGCGGCGCGCCCGACAGCGAAGAACGCGCTGCGGTGGCGCTGCTCTATGTGGCGCTGATGGTCGATCTGTCGCTCGACCTGATCCATTCCAAAGACACCGTCATCGTCGATGGCGGGCTGAACGCGGGCGGCCTGCTCGCCAGCCTGCTGGCGCAGCTACGACCGGGCCAGCCCTTCCTGCAGGGCGCCACGCTGGAAGGCAGCGCCACGGGCGCCGCGGCGCTCGCCTTCGAGAGCGCCGGTCGCGGCATGGCGGCCGAAACGCCGGAGCCCGTTGATGCCGCGCACTTTGCCGGGTTAGCCGGCTATCGTGATCGCTGGCGCGATCTTGCGATCGGCGCCGAGAACGGCAAGGGCCGCACTGCGGCACGATAGATTTGAGCAGATGGAGACGATCATGGCGCGCATTGGTATCCACTCCTTCGTCTGGTCGGCGAGCTCGGCGCAAGCGGATCTCGAGCGCACGCTGGCCAACACGAAGGAAGCCGGCTTCGACCTGATCGAGTTCTCCTATCTCGACCCCGCCAATGTCGATATCGGCCGGCTCGCCAGGCGCATCGCCGATCTCGATCTTGGTGTCGCGATCAGCATCGGGCTGCCGGCCGACGGCGATATCTCGAGCGCCGACAGGGCGGTCGCCGCGCGCGGCGTCGACATCCTCAACCGCACCATCGCGCTCACCCGCGATCTCGGCGGCCGCAAGGTGGGCGGCATACTGTCGACCAGCCACGGCCTGCAGACCGAGGCGCCGACGCGCGACCAGTGGACCCGCAGCGCCGCAACGCTGGCCAAGGTGGCGGAGACGGCCAAGGCCGCCGGCGTCACCCTGAACCTTGAGATCGTCAACCGCTTCGAGAGCAATCTGCTCAACACCGCCGCGCAGGGACTGGCCTTCATCGAGGACACCGGCTCCGACAACATCTTCCTGCACCTCGACACCTTCCACATGAACATCGAGGAGGCCGATGCCGCCCTGGCCATCCGCAACGCCGCGGCCAAGATAGGCTATGTCCATATCGGCGAGAGCCATCGCGGCTTCCTCGGCACCGGCAGCATCGATTTCGCCGCGATATTCGATGCGCTGACCGCCATCGGCTACGACGACGACCTCAGCTTCGAATCCTTTTCCTCGGAGATCGTCGACGAGAACCTGTCGAAGAAGACGGCGATCTGGCGCAATCTGTGGACCGACAATATGGAGCTCGCCCGCCATGCCCGCCGCTTCATCGCGGTCGGGCTGGAGACGGCGCGGCGCAAGGCCGAGCTGGTCACGGCGACGCAGAGGCCTTGAGGCTCCGGCTGGCACCTACTGCTGCCTTGAAGCTTGCGGGTAATTTTACGACCGCATTCGATTAAGATCGTCCCTGTTTGATTCGTCCCCGGTCATGGCCCGGAGAGCAGGAGCAGGAACGGCATGAGCAAGGCCCTTACCACTTTCGCGTTGGTCGCGGTGCTCACCGCCCTGCTCATGGCGCTTTCGCTGGCGGTCGCCAGGCACGGCTATCCCTACGGCGCTTTCGGCGTGAAACGCCTCGACGGCATCGCCGATGCCGGCTCCTTCGTTCCGCTGGCCGCCGTCTATTTCTTCAGCGCGCTCTTCATGATGATCCTGCCATTGCGCGCCGCCAGCATCGTGCTTACCAACGCCGCCGATGCGCTGTTCTGGGCGACGGTCGCGCTGTTTGCCACCATCGTCGGCTGCCTCGTCGCCAGATGGGCCTTCGGCCAGGGCGGCGTGCTGTGGGCGCTGGTCAACTGGCGCTTCCTGTTCGTCGCGGCCATCGTCGCGGCCCACCTCGCCATGAACGAGCTGCGCCGCAATATCCTGCTGAGAAGCCTGTTCTTCGTCGTCTTTGCCGCGGCGACGCTGGCCTGCCTGTTCTGGACCTTCCCGGCCTGACCACCCATATGTCGGTTCGGCAAGGCGGACAGGCGCGGGCTTTCATCGGCCCGCGCCATCGGCTATTCCGATCCATGCCCGCCTTCTCGCCGTCATCATTTGTCTGATAAATGGCTTGACTGAGAGATGACCGCGGCGGACAAGGCCGCCAGCAAAGCTTCACAAGGAAAAACCATGACCCTGTTTCGTAAGAACCTCATCGATGGCGACTGGGTGGGCGAGGCCGGCTCCCGCAACATCAACCCCTCCAACACCGGCGATGTCGTTGGCGAATATGCCTCCGCCGGACCGGATGGGGCGCGTCAGGCGATCGCCGCCGCCAAGGCGGCCTTCCCGGCCTGGTCGCGCTCGGCGCCGCTCGTCCGCCACGCGGTGCTGAGGAAGGCTGCCGACGAGATCACCGCGCGCAAAGACGAGATCGGCCGCGCGCTCGCCCGCGAGGAAGGCAAGACGCTGGCCGAAGGCATCGGCGAAACGATAAGAGCCGCCCAGATCTTCGATTTCTTCGCCGGTGAGACGCTGCGTCTGGCGGGCGAGCTGGTGCCGAGCGTGCGGCCGGGCGTCGGCGTAGAGATGACCCGCGAGGGCGTCGGCGTGGTCGGCATCATCACGCCGTGGAATTTCCCGATCGCGATCCCGGCCTGGAAGATCGCGCCGGCGCTGGCCTACGGCAACACCATCGTCTTCAAGCCGGCCGAGCTGGTGCCGGAAAGCGCCTGGACCATCGTCGACATCCTGCACCGCGCCGGCCTGCCCAAGGGCGTGCTCAACCTGGTCATGGGCAAGGGCTCGGTGGTCGGCCAGGCCATGCTCGACAGCCCGGACGTCAACGCCATCTCCTTCACCGGCTCGGTCGGCACGGGAAAACGCGTCGCCGCCGCCAGCGTCGAGCACATGCGCAAGTTCCAGCTCGAAATGGGCGGCAAGAACCCGCTCGTCGTGCTCGATGACGCCGATCTGGCGGTCGCCGTCGATTGCGCGCTCAACGGCGCCTATTTCTCCACCGGCCAGCGCTGCACGGCCTCGTCTCGCATCGTCGTCACCGACGGCATCCACGACCGCTTCGTCGCCGCGCTGAAGGAGCGCATGGAGAAGCTCGTCATCGGCGATGCGCTCGACGCCAAGACCCAGATCGGACCGGTCGTCGACGCCACGCAGCTGAAACAGGACGAGGACTACATCGCCATCGGCCGCCAGGAAGGCGCCGAGCTTGCCTTCGGCGGCGAGCGGCTGGGCCGCGAGACGCCGGGTTTCTACCTGCAGCCGGCTTTGTTTGTCGGCGCCACCAATGCCATGCGCATCTCGCGCGAGGAGATCTTCGGACCGGTCGCCAACGTCATCCGCGTCAAGGACTATGACGAGGCGCTGACTGTTGCCAACGATACGCCGTTCGGCCTGACCTCCGGCATCTGCACCACCAGCCTCAAGCACGCCACGCATTTCAAGCGCAATTCGGAAGCCGGCATGGTCATGGTCAACCTGCCGACCGCCGGCGTCGACTTTCACGTGCCGTTCGGCGGTCGCAAGGGCTCGAGCTACGGCCCGCGCGAGCAGGGCCGCTACGCCATGGAGTTCTACACCACCGTGAAGACGGCCTATACATTCGCCGGCTAAAGCAATTCCAGGAAAAGTGTGAAACGGTTGAGCTCGGCGACGTCGCCGTAGCCTTCCGTCCGGAATTGCGTCTAAACAATAAGGCAAGCTGGCGACGACGGGAGGAACCAGGCAGGCGAGCATGTCGACGACAGATTGGAAAGCGGACCTGACCTGGCTCAACCCGCCGCCGCACCACGACTTTGCCGGCGGCACCGTGCATGTGCGCACCGGCAAGGAAACCGACTTCTGGCGCGAGACCTTCTATGGCTTCCGGCACGACAACGGCCATTTCCTCTATCGGCCGGTCGCCGGCGATTTCAGCGCCGAGGTCACGGTCAAGGGCGACTATCGGGTGCTCTACGACCAGGCCGGGCTGATGGTGCGGCTGAGCGAAACGCACTGGATCAAGGCGGGCATCGAATACACCGACGGGCTGGCCTATTTCTCGGTCGTCGTTACCAACGATACCTCGGACTGGTCGCTGGTCAGCATTGCTGCCGATCCCAACGGCGTCAGGATCCGCTTGACCCGCCACGCCGAGGCTATCCGCATCCAGTATCTGGACGCCGCCGACGGCCATTGGAGGCCGGTGCGGCTCGCCTATTTCCCGGCCTCGAAATCGGTCGATGTCGGCATGATGTGCTGCTCGCCGCAGCGTGAAGGCTTCGAGGTCACCTTTTCGGATTTTTCGATCGGTCCGCCCATCGCCAGGGAGCTTCACGACTAGGGCCGCCTTGGCCGAGCGGATAATCGGAGGTCCTTTTCCAAAGCCGGGCCGAAAGCGTATACGAAAGCGGCTCCCGCGCTTTGAAAGCGTCTTCATGCCATCGAACCATCCGCTCATCCTTTTCTACACGACCTTCTTCGGCAAGCCGGTCGACATATCGGCCATCCCCGCTTGCGCGGTGCCATTCGAATGGACCAATGACCGCCGCCGCCTTGCCGAAGCCGCGGCGGTGGTGTTCCACCTTCCGGATTACCGCGAGATCGGCGACGCCCGCAAATATCCCGGCCAGACATGGGTCGCGTGGTCGATGGAGAACCCGCAGAACTATCCACGCGCCGCCGCTCCCGGCTTCATGCGGCATTTCGATCTCACGATGACGCATGAGTCCGGATCGGACATCTGGACACCCTATCTTCAGGAGGCGAGCTGGTGGGAGGCGATACGCAACAGCGCGATACCGTCCAAGACCGAGAGCGCCCCGGTGGTGCGTTTCCAGTCCGCAAGCATCGACCTTAGCGGCCGTGGGGCGTTCGCAGCCGAGCTTGCCGGGCATATCGGCGTCGATTCCTATGGCCGCTATCGTCCCACGCGACAGATCGAAGGCCCCGATCTCGGATCGCAGACCAAGATCGAGACCATAGGGCGATACCACTTCTGCCTGGCGCTGGAGAATTCGATCGCGCCCGACTATGTCACCGAGAAGATCTTCGATCCGCTCTGTGCAGGCAGCGTGCCGGTCTATCTCGGCGCCCCCAATGTCGGCGAGTTCGTCCCCGCCAATTCCTACATCGACGCGACGGCGTTCGGCACGCCGGCCGAGCTTGCCGCTTATCTCCGCCATCTGCTGGAGACGCCTCAGGCCTACGAAGCCTATTTCGCCTGGCGCTCGCAACCGCTGCCGGGGCCCCTCGCCAGCCGCCTGGCGCTCCTGGAAACGCCGGCCAAATGCCGGCTGGCCGAGCGTGTGCATCAGCGCCTTCAGCAAGGTCAAGGCCTGTCGGCCGGCCGCCCGTCACTGCCGTTTGGCGGCCTTTCCTTCCTGCGCACCAGGCTGCGCCGCTGGTGGAAGGCGCACCGTCGCCGTTGATGCGGGGCGGGCACGGCCGTTCACCAAGGCACGTGCAGGATTTCGAGTTTGGGCAGGCCGACCGGCCGGATGCCCAGCTCGTTGGCCAGCACGCCGAAGGCTTCGGTCTCGATCAGGTCGTGATAGGGGATTTCGGGAAAGCGCAGACCGCCGCGATGCAGGGCCGCGTCGACGAGCAGCATGGTTCCGCCGACACCGTCGAGCCCGACAATGTCGAGATGCCTGAGATCGCTGAGATGGAGGCGGCTGTAGGACCGCGCCGGCGGCTGGTAGAGGCCGCCATGGATCTGGCGATAGTAGCGATAGTCCTTTTCCGGCCGAACGCTGATGAAGGAGTTCAGGTCGAAACTGTCGCCGCCGGCTATCTTCACGCAATGCGGGACCGCGATGCGATGACCGGTTCCGACAAGCCGGCTTAGAACATCGTCCGGGAACCGCCAGACATCGATGTCCACCCAGAGCGCCCAGTCATCATCCGGCGCCAGGCCATGGTCGATCAGGTGGTTGCGCACCTTGGCGATGGCGCCGCGCCGCGCGCGCTGCAGCTTTGGCCGCGCCCGCTTCGCGCGATCGAGGCTGGTGCCCGTCTGCTTCTGCAGCAGAACGATGTCGCGATATGTCCCGGCAAGCGGCGCCACCGCCCGCTGCAATCGTTCCCAGCTTCCGTCCGCGCTGTCGCCCTCGCAGAAGACCAGCTTGATCCTGTCCTTCGGGTAGTCGAGCGCGCCGACGGCGTCGAGAAACGGCCGGATATGGTCGGCCGCGTCGCGCAGCGGCACCAGCATGGCGACGTTGCGGCCCGTCGGCGGCGGCGCCGAAAGCACCGCCTGGCTGACGCTGCGCTTGGCCGTCACCTCATCCAGATACGCGCCACGGCTCAGTTGGTGCCAGTATCGGTAGACCTGAGTGCGGACCCTGTCCCGCCATCGCGGCGCCGGCATGGGTGTCCACCATGTGCCCGCCCAATGGTGAATGGACAGCGTCGGCCCATCGTCGCCGTCTCTGCGCCCCGACGAGTCCACCGGCGCGAACAGCGCCGAAGGATGGATGGCGAACGCCGATTGATCGCCATAGCAGAGCTGGGCGGAGGTCATCACGCTGGGACCGGTCGCGTCGATCGCTTCCTTGGCGTGGGCCAATCCCGGCAGGAAGGACAGGAGATGCAGCCAGAACGGGTGACCGGGCGGGCTGGCGATCGTACCATTGAACAACAGGTAAGGCAGTCCGCGGAAACCCGCCTGCACCCGCGCATGCGTGTCCGGCTCCCTGCAGACCACGATGCGATCCTCGCCCGTCAAGGGGTCGAAGGGTGCCACGCATTCGCAGTCGATGTCGGCATAGACGCCGCCGAAATGATGCAGCAGCAGATAGCGTCCCGCGTCGGCGCGCAGCACACCTTGCGAATAGCTGCAAAAGATCGGCAGGAAGTCCGGATAGTGCCGGGCGACGAATTCGAGCAGCATCCGGTCATTCCAGAACATCACCGTCCAATCCGGATGAAGCCGCTTCCAGCTCTCGACATAGGCCTGGAAGCGAGCCGGGATGCTGTCGGTCTTCCAGGTCTGGTGCAGGATCTTGGGGATCATCGGCGGCTCATCGGGCGGGACGTTGAAGACGCTGTTGTCGTCATTGGCCGGCCCCGTCCGGTCCAAGGCCGTCGCGGACGGCCTCTCTTATGGCTTGCGGCCCGAATCGTGACCAGACGGTCGCATGCGCGCGAGCGCGCTGTCGGGCGAGGCGGGCCGGGTCGCTGCACAGGGCGATCGCCATCTCCGCCAGCCCCTCGTCCGACTCCGACAGCAGCACCTCTTCGTCCTCGATCAGATCGAGGCCCTCCACTGCCAGCGGCGTCGCCACCACCGGAACGCCGCAAGCCATCGCCTCAAGGATCTTGATGCGCGTGCCGCCGCCCGACGACAGCGGAACGATGCTGAGGTGAGCCCTGGCCAGGAGCGGCCTGGTGTCGCCCGGTTCCTCGACGAGCGAAACGCCGTCCAGCCCGGCGAGCGCCCGCACGGCCGGCTTGGGCGCACGGCCGGCAAGGACAACGCTCGCCGCCGGCAGCGCTTGCCGGATGCGCGGCAGGATGTTGCGCACCAGGCGCTCGGCGGCTTCGACATTCGGCCTGTATCCGAGATGGCCGACAAGCAGAACAACCGGAAACCCGTCTGCAAACGTGGGCTGCGCCGGCAACGCCGCCGGCATGGCCTCGGCCCGCGGAATGCCGTTCGGAACGATGTCGATCGGCGCCGTTCCGGAAGACAGCCTTTCACGGTCGAGACGAGAGCAGACCCAGATCCTGTCGACGATCCCGGCGGCCTTTCGCTCGAGGCGTTTGAGGCCGGGCGCGCTGACCCGCGAACCATCGGCCAGCTCCAATTGTCCGGCGAGATCCGATTCGACATTGTGCATGTCGAGGACGAGCTGCCCGGCCAGCGGTCGCAGCGGCCGAAGCAATCGGAACAGCGCAATGCCCTCGACGATGATGGTGTCGGGGCGGAACTCGCGAACGAGCGCCTTGAGGCGGGTGAGCGCCGGGTGCGGAATCCGGCCCTCGCCCCTGGCTCGCCGCCAGCCGAGCGCCGGAGCGCGCGGTTCGTCCGCATTCGTCAGCGCGGCCACGCTGATAGCGCTGGGGAGCGGCTGCGCATCATCGGCCCGTGGCTGGATCGAGACGAGGCGGACCGGTCCGAGTTCGGCCGCCGCCATGGCATTGTCGAAATTTCGCAGATCGGCGCCCGACACCGGCGGAAAGGCCGGTTCGTGGCAAACCACCAGGGTCCGCCTCGGTCTGCCGGATGCCGGAAGCGATGGCGCCGGGGGCCTTGCCGGGGCCAGCTGCGCCAGGCGGATGCGGGCGCGGTATTGCCATGCCTTCCGGGCTCGGCCCAACGCTTCGTGCGCGCGCACGGCCCGCATCATGCCGCCCGCGTCGGCAATCATCCTGTGCTTGATCAGCTGGCGCGCGATCCGCTGCGCGATCCAGGCCTTTCGCCACTGCAGCGCCTTCCGGTCGACGCCGTGAGCCGCGAGCCGGTTCAGCGCCAGCGCTACGGCAAGGAACGTCGCGCGCGGCGCCGTGATGAAGCGCCGCGCCATCCTGGTTTCATCGAGATGATAGAGGAGCACCGGCGCCGCGATGCTGATGACGTCGGCGCGCGCCAGAACGGCTGTCCAGAAGCACGTGTCCTCGTCGAGGCCGATCGCCTCCGGAAAGCGGATGCCGGCCGTCGCCGCTCGCGCCACCAGCGCGCTCCCCATGGCGATCGGCCACAGCTCGTTGCGGAGGTAGCGCCGGGTATTCTCGGTCCTGTCGCTGGCGTAGCCGTGCGGTGTCTTCATCTTGTCCGGTCGCCCAGCCGTGCGCCGGATGCTGGCCCCGACCGCGACGCCTGCTTTCGGATGGCGCTCGAACGCCTCACGCAGTTGCGTCAGGCCGCCCTCGATCACCTCGTCATCGGCGTCGAGGAAGAACAGGAACCTGCCGCATGCGCGCGCCATGCCGGCATTGCGCGCGGCGCCCGCCCCGCCGAAGCGCCCGGCTACGACCTCCAGCGGCAAGCCGTGCCGCACCGCGCTTTCGGCCGCGACGGTCGCGGTCCGATCGTCGCAACCATCGTCGACGAGCAGAACCTCGCGGATCAGCGCGCCGTCGGGGGCGAGGCTGCCCAGCGCGGCGTCGATCGTCGCGGCGGCGTTCTTCGCCGGAATGACGACCGTGATATCAGCGGCTGCTTCCCTGCTCATTGCCGCTCGAAGAAGCCGCGCTTCAGCATGTGGTCGTAATAGTGCTTGAACGGCGAGACCTGGCGCAGCGACAGGCTGGCAAGGCTCTCGATCGGCTGCGGCTCGACATCGAAGGGCGACTGGCCCTCCAGCCAGCTATAGGATGAGCCGTCCCTCAGCACGGAGGGGCAGGCGACGATATAGCCGCCAAGCGCCTTGAGGTGACCTATCCTGCGTAAGCCGCAATAGAGGCTCGACGACACCATCGGCTCGCGTGTCCGCAGATAGACATGGAAACCGCTCGGCGATCTTGCCACCGGTGTGCGGCTTGCCACGGCGTCATGGCGGCGCCGCCAGCTCAGGTAGGCGGCAATGTCGTCGAAATCCAGGATCAACAGATTGGCCAGGCCCGCAAGCAGGCCGACATTGCCGGAGAAGTCGCCAAACCAGCGTCCGACATCGTCGGCGCTTGGCGGTTTCTGCGACAGCTGAAAGCTTATCGAACAGAAGGCAAGCTCTTTCAGATCCTTGCGCTGGCTGGGCAGATGCAAGGGGTCATAGCCCATCGCCGCGAGGTCGAGATGCTTGCCGCCGGCACGAAGCGGCAGGCAGACATAGCCCTGCGTCAGCAGCCGGACTGCGTAGTCGGTCAGTATTCGGGGCTGCATCCGACAAATGTTCCGCGACCATGAAATTCCCTGCCCAATCTCTTTAGCCGAACAGCCCGTTCGTCAAGCATTGGTGCATTCGCCGCCGCCTGGCCCCTTTCCGCTTCCAGTCCCTTCACGCGATTGTGCAGGCATCTCGATCGGGCGGCGCGACCGCGTTCAGTCCGCCGTCTATAGCTGTCGGGTGGACCGGGGGATAACCCAACGTCAAATGTTCTTGATCGATTTCCAGTGGTTCAGGCGCTCGGCGATCAATTCCACGCGCCGCTGATTGTCGTTTCCGTCCAGGATGGTCAGGTCCTCCGGATCGGCGCGCAAATAGACGCCGGAGGTTCGTGCATTCACCTCTGAGTTCGTATCCGAACGCGTCGTGAAGTACCCGGATGCGCGATCGGCGGACTCCAGCTTTATCTCGCCCGTCCCGTAGAGCTGCGGCGCGTTTGCGTCGAGGGGCCGTTCGCCGTTCCAATAGTAGAAGATGCCAGCAGACTCGCCCTTCTCCTTCGTCGCCTCGCTCCAGTATCGGGCTGACAGGCTGCCATTTTCCTGCCATGAGCGGCCGTTCAGCTCCAGCGCGCCGTTGCGGTCCCGCGAAACTTTCAGCAGACTGACGGCGGAAGGCTCCCTCGCTGTGCGCTCCGTCAGGGAAAATTGCCACCAGAATCCCTCGATACGGGCGACCCGTCCCTCATTTTCGATGGCGTTCCGCAGTTTTTGGTTGATCGCCCGCGTCTCCGCGGCGCTCGTGGCCTCGCCATAGCGTACCGACGTCAGGCCGAGCAGGTCGCTCGGCAGCTTGGCGCCGTTGGCATGCAGGATGAATGTCCGCCGCATCCCCAGCACCCCGCCGAACAGCCCAGCCTCGAACACCACATTGTCCCGCGGCGAAGCCTGGGCGGGAACAGTGGCGGTCGATTCCGGCTGGCCCGCGCTCGTCCAGTCGTCCTGAGCGAACACGAACGCGGCGAAGTCGACCTCGCGCGTCAGCTCGAGGAGGCGTCCCAGCGTTGTCGTTCCGGGATTGAAAACCGTCGTCCACGGCTCGACATGGGCGATGTCCTCGAGGCCGCGCGTCAGCGCCTGCAACAGCTTCTTCTGTTTCCCCGACGAACCGAGAAAGATACGAGGTTTGGCCATTCCGTTCCCTCCGGCGCAACGAACACTCCCCATAGCGTAGGCGGATGACCTATCTCATTGCAACGACGGCAGTGCGATGCGGTGTTTGCCGCTATCTCTCTGTCGGGTGCTGGAAAAACTGCAGGAACAGCTCGCGCTCGGTGGTGATGTCGAGCTTCTCATAGATCCGCCGGCGATGGTTCTTGACGGTGCCGACGGTGATGCCGAGGCGCTCGGCGATGTTGGCGGTCGGATGCCCGGCCAGCACCAGCTGGACCAGCTCTCTTTCGCGCAGCGAAAGTTCCGGCCAGAGGCTCGCCGGGACAGTCGGTTTCTGCTGAGGCGAGGCACCGGGGCCTGTGGGGGTCGATGTTCGGGAAAACGCGCTGCCGCGCGCCTTGATGTCCAGCGCATGCAGTGCCTCGAACACCGGCAACCGCTCGACGAGCAGCGCGATCTCGCTGTCCTTGAACGACGCGGTCGAGCGATCGAGGAAGATGCCGAGGCACCAGTCGCCGCCGTCGGACAGCATGATGCCGACCTCGTCGCAGATCTCCGACTGCGCCAGGAAACCGGCTATGTATTGCCCGCGCTTGGCCCTGTCGTCGGCGAAATGCTTCAGAGGCAGGATGCCCAGCCGGCGCTCCTGCCGCCAGGAGGCATAGAAGGGGTCGAAGATGTAGTAGCTGGCGAGATAGCGTCGCACCATCTCGTCCGAAAAGCGCCGATGCTTGACGAATTCGGGTGTCGTCGTCGCCGAATAGCGGGTGACCGTGACCAGGTCATGCGCGATGTCGGCGCCGATCAGGTCGATCAGGCAGTCGACATGCCGGTCCGTGCCGGTGGCGGCGATCGCCCTGGCCAGCGGCGCCCAGATAGTGCCCATGCGCATGCCCTTTTCTCGGCGAACCCGGCCCAAGCGTCATTGTGTCTTTAGGCATATGGCGCGATCGGGCCGATCGAATCTAGCCTGCGGTCATTCTCGGCAAGGGAAAGCGACCCGTGGACCAGATCACCACCAATCCAATCGTCATCGGCATCGACGCCGGCGGCACCATGACCGACACGATCCTTGTCGATCAGGACGGTCACTTCAAGATCGGCAAGTCGGCGACCACGCCGAAGAACGAGGCCGAGGGCTTCCTCGCCTCGGCAGAGGACGCGGCCGATGCCTGGGGCATCTCGCTGCAGGACCTGTTTTCGGGCGTCAACGTGGTGCTCTACTCCGGCACCGGCATGCTCAACACGCTGTTGTCGCGCACCGGCCGCAAACTCGGCCTGATCACCACCAAAGGCCTCGAGGACATGATCCTGATGGGCCGCGGCCTGCAGGCCTGGGCGGACTATTCCTATGCCGACCGCCTGCATGCGGTCACCCACCATCATCCTGATCCGCTGGTGCCGCGCCGCCGCACCCATGGCGTGACAGAACGCATCGACCAGTTCGGCGACGTCATCCTGCCGCTCTACGAGCACGAGGCGCACGCGGCGGCCAAGAAGCTGATCGCCGACAAGGTCGAGGCGATCTGCATCATGACCGTCTTCTCGCACGTCAATCCGGCGCATGAGAAGCGCATCGCCGAAATCTGCCGCGAGGAAATCGCCGCCGCCGGCGCCGACATCCTCGTCTACACCAGCCATCAGGTGCGTCCGGTCATCCGCGAGCAGTCGCGGCTGAACTCGGTGCTGATCGAGGCCTACGCCACTTCGCGCGGCCGCAAGCAGCTCAAGGGCATCGAGGACGTCTCCAAGAAATACGGCTTCAAATACGGCGTGCAGACGCTGCTCTCGTTCGGCGGTCTGACCTCGATCAACCATCCTCGCCTGCACGAGACCATGATCTCCGGGCCGATCGGCGGCATCCTGGGTGCTGCCTATGTCGGCAAGCTGATCGCCAACGACTCGCTGATCTGCTCGGACATGGGCGGCACCTCCTTCGACATGGGCGTCATCACGCGCGGCCAGACGCGGATCGAGAACGAGCCGCTTATGGACCGTTTCAAGCTCAACGTGCCGACGCTGCATCTTGATACGATCGGCGCCGGCGCCGGCATGATCCTCAAGGTCGATCCGCTCACCCGCAAGGTTTCGCTCGGACCGGAAAGCGCCGGCTCCGATCCCGGACCGATCTGCTTCGCCAAGGGCGGCACCGAGCCGACCATCGCCGACTGCGACGCCATTCTGGGCCGGTTGAACCCGCATTACTTCCTCGGCGGCAAGGTCGTGCTGCAGGTCGAGAAGGCGCGGAAGGCCTTTGAGGAGAAATGCGCCCGCGTGCTCGGCGTCGGCGTCGAGGAAGCCGCCGAAGGCATGATCGAGATGCTCGAGGCCGACGCCAACAACGCGCTGCGCCGCGTCATCTCCGGACAAGGCATCCATCCGTCGGAGTTCACGCTTCTGTCCTATGGCGGCTCCGGGCCGCTGCATCTTGCCGGCTGCTGCAGGGGCATCGGCTTCAAGGACATCATCACCTTCCAGTTCGCCGCAGCCTTCTCGGCCTTCGGCTGCACCACCGCCGACTTCATGCGCCGCCATTCGGTGTCGACGCAGATCGACATCGGCGCGCGCGCCAGCGACGACGAGCTGCAGGCCTTCGGCGCCAAGGTCACGGCCGTCTGGAACGATCTGACCAGGGCGGCGGTCGACGAAATGGTTGCCGACGGCCATGCGCTGGACAAGGTCAGGACCGTGCCGTTCCTGATGATGCGCTACACCGGCCAGCTCGAGGATGTCGAGGTGATGGCGCCGCTGTCGGCGATCGCTTCGGCCGACGACATGCGCAGGGTCATCGCCGAGTTCGAGGCGGTCTACGCCAAGGTCAACCACCGCGTCTCGCGCTATGGCGAAGCCGGCTTCTCGATCACCGAGCTCGGGCTGATCGCCACCGCCGACAAGGTCAAACCGATGCTGGTCAAGCGGCCGCTCAGCAAGCCGGATCCGGCCGCCGCCCACAAGGGCTTGCGCGAAGCCTATATCGGCGGCCGCTGGCACAAGGCCAATCTCTACGAGATGGACTTGCTGCAGCCCGGCCACGAAGTCATCGGCCCGGCCATCATCGAACATCCGGCGACGACGCTCGTCGTCCACCCGCAGGACCGCGTCTTCGTCGATGAATGGACGCTGCTCCACTACTCCCACGCTTGAGAAGGGCGAACGCCATGCTGGACAAACCCGCCTCCGCGCTCCGCATCCGCGAGCGGCTGATCGAATCCGAAAGGCTGATGGAAGAGACCGGCTGCTATGACGGCATCACCGAGCTCGAGCTGCGCAACCAGGACCCGCTGAAGTTCGAGACGCTGCACACCAAGCTGCGCGCCTACTGCGTTTCGGCGCGCGAGATGGCCCGCCGCATCTCGGCCTCGCCCGGCGTGCGCGAGGTCGGCGAGATGGTCGTCGCCATCTACACGCCGGAAGGCGACGCGATCGCGCTCTCCAACGGCATCATGGTGCATGTCCACACGATGAGCCGCTTCATCAAATGGATGATCCGCAACGGCTACGAGGAGAACCCGCAGATCCGCGACGGCGACATCTTCGCCAACAACGACGCCTTCATCGGCACCGTGCAGGTGCCGGACGTGATGGACGTGGTGCCGATCTTCCATTCCGGCAAGCTCGTTGGCTGGGCCGGCGCCGTCTGCCACGAGCTCGAGGCCGGCGGCATCACCCCTGGCGGCGACGTGGCGCTGGCGCAGGAGCGCTTCACCGAAGGCCTGTTCGTCTGCGCCGAGAAGGTCGGCGAGAACGATGAGCTGCGCCGCGACTACGTCATCCGCTGCGAACGCAATCTCAGAATGCCGATCTACTGGGTGCTGGACGAGAAGGCCAAGGTCGCCTCCTGCATCGACATGCGCGAGAGCGTCAAGGCGCTGATCGACGAGATCGGCCTCGACTACTGGATGCAGGTGTCGAAGGAGTTCATCGAGGAGGGCCGCCGAGCCCAGCTCGCCCGCACCCGCCAGCTCACCGTGCCCGGCATCTATCGCGGCCACACCTTCTACGGCCATGTCACCGCCGGCAAGCCGGGCTATCAGCCGCTCGGCGATCCCGACTGGCTCTACAACATGCCGATCGAGATGGAGATCACCACCGACGGCAAGATCATCATGGACTTCGAGGGCACCCAGCCCTGGGGCTACCATTCGATGAACTGCACGCCGGCCGGCATGGATGGCGGCATGTTCGTGACCCTGACCCAGCACATGAATTTCGAGGGTCTCGTCAATGACGGCGCCTGGATGGCGACGGAGCTGAAGCTGCCGCACGGCACCTGGACCAATCCGGACAACGAGATGGTGGCGACCGCCACCTCCTGGGCGCTGCTGCTGCCCGCCTATGGCGTCTTCCAGCGGCTCTTGTCGCGCTCCTTCATCGCCCGCGGGTTCGTGGAGGAGGCTTTCGTCGGCCAGGTCAACAGCCCGATGATCGAGATGGGCGGCCAGAGCCAGTACGGCACGCTGTTCGGCATGGCGCATTTCGAATGCGCCGCCGCCGGCTCCGGCGCACTTGCCATCAAGGACGGTCTCGACACCGCCTATGTCGGCTGGAACCCGGAATCCGACATGGGCAACATCGAGATCTGGGAACAGAACATGCCGATGCTCTATATCGGCCGCTCCATCGTTCCCAATTCCGGCGGCGCCGGCAAATATCGCGGCGGCTGTTCCTTCCTGTCGACGTGGCTGGTTTCGAAGACCGACCATTTGCGGCTGGTCACCTCCGAGCACTCCTCGCGCGTCTTCGACAATGGCGGCCTGTGCGGCGGCTATCCGGCGCCGACCTGCCAGAAACATCGCGCGGTGCGCGACACCAACATCTTCGAGCTTGCCGAAAAAGGCGCGCCGCTGGCGCACCACACCGGCACCAATCCGTATCGCTCGGAACTGGAGGTGCGGCTCGAAGGCCAGCATGTGACGATGGAAGGGCCATACATCACCGCGCCGCACAAGACCGGCGACGTCTTCACCCATTCCTACAATGGCGGCGGCGGTTACGGCGACGTGCTGGAGCGTGATCCGCTCAAGACCGCCTGGGACGTAGAGAACGGCTTTCTCACCAGGGAAGCGGCGGAAGGCATCTTCGGCATCGTGCTCGACGAGGACGGGGAGGGCTTCCCGGTCGCCAATATCGAAGCCACCAAGCGCCATCGCGCCGAGATGCGGGCCAAGCGGCTGGCGCGCGCCAAGCCCGTTTCCGAGTGGATGGCCAAGGAGCGCGAGCGGGTAAAGGCCGCCGATTTCGCGCCCGAGGTGAAGAAGATGTATGCCAGCGCGATCAAGCTTTCCGCGCGCTTCACCAGGGATTTTTCGACCTTCTGGGATGTCGATGCCCAATCGACCTTCGGCGTGGAGTAGGGACATGACCTCATACAGCAAGGAAGTCATCGCCGATCTGGTAGCCGGCACGCTGCCCTGGCCGCAGACGCGTCGCATCATGAGCGCCTACAAGGACGACGACCGCTTCTTCAAGTATGTCGCGGTGCTGCAGGATCGCGTCGGCTGGAAGGATCCGATCCTGCTGCCGGTCGGCGACCACCTCTTCATCTGCCAGAGCGGTGGCGAGCGGGTGACGAAATGCGAATGCGGCCATTCCTTCGGCGACTACCGCCGGAACTGGAAGCTGAAGGCCGCGATCATCGTGCGCGACACAGAGGAGACGCTGCGCGAAATCTACCCGAACAGCGACCTGCCGGATCCCGAATGGATGGAGATCCGGGAATTCATCTGCCCCGAATGCGGTACCCTGCACGAGGTCGAGGCGGCGGCGCCCGGCTATCCGATCGTGCATGATTTCGAGCCGGACCTCGAAGGCTTCTATCGCGACTGGCTGGGCAAGCCGCTGGAGCCGTCAAGCAAGGGAGGTTGATGGCGATGGGCGGGGAGGTTATGCAGCCGTCTGATCCCGGAGGTGCTCGATGACCAATCTGTCCGGCCGCAGCGCGATCGTCACCGGCGGTTTTTCCGGCATGGGTTTCGCCATCGCCACCGCGCTCGCCCAGGCCGGGGCAAGCGTCGCCGTCGGCTCTTACGTGGCCGCTCCAGATTCGGGCGGGACCGATGCCGCCTACTATCCCGGCGCCGAAGAGATAGAACGCGTCCGCTCGGCGCTGGCCGCGCATGGCACCAGGGTGCACGCCGCGCATCTCGATGTGCGCGACAGCGATCTCACCAACCGTTTCGTTGCCGAGGCGCAAGGCGCGCTCGGGCCGATCGATATCCTCGTCAACGCTGCCGGCACCACCGCCGAGCAGCCGGTCTGCGGTCATTCCGACGCGCTCTGGGACAAGATCGTCGACACCAACCTGACTGGCGCCTTCCGCGTCACTCGCGCCGTGCTGCCCGCCATGATCGAGCGCGGCTGGGGCCGCATCGTCAACATCGGTTCCACCGCCGCCACCGTCGGCTGGAAGGACAATCCCGCCTACTGCGCCTCCAAGGCCGGCCTGCTCGGCCTCACCCGGTGCGTCGCGCTGGAAGGCGCGCCGCACGGGGTCACCTGCGTCATGATCAGCCCCACCTGGGTCGAGACCGAGCTGATGCGCCGCAACGTCGCCCAGGTGGTGGCGCGCGAAGGCAAGGGCCGCAGCGTCGAGGAGGCGATGGACGAACTCAGGAAGGGCAATCCCCAGGGCCGCATGTTGCAGCCGCAGGAGATCGCCGCGCTCGCGGTGTTCCTGTGCTCGGACGCCGCCAGGGGCATCACCATGGAAAACATCCAGATCACCGGCGGCGCCTTGTGGTAGCGCCGGCGCGCGACGGTGGCCGGCAGCGCCTCGACACGCGCCGTCGCCGCATTCGCGCCATGCGTTTGTGCCATATGGCTTTGCAGGCGCTCATTTGCCCGCGACAACATTTGTCGTTGAGTGCCGCACGATAGGACGGTAAGTTATATTGCACTGCACAATGGAAGCCCGGATCGGGGAATGCCCCGGGCTTCGCACCGGCCTTTGACAGCCTGCTCCCAAGGGCTCAGCGAAAGAGATATCCGGTAGGGATATGAAGATTCCAAAATCCTTGTTGATCGATCCGGACAGGAATGCCGTCTACGGCGCCTTTGCCGTTGCCATCTCGGTCATCGCCTTCGCCTATTCCACGAATTTCGGCAAGGTTCTCATCCTCGCCTATTATGCGGTCTGGCTGCCGCTGATCCTGGTCGACTACCGGCGGTTCCTGCGGCATCTCTCCGACGCCTGGCTGCCGCTGCTGTTCGCCGCCTATATCTGCTTCTCGGTGTTCTGGTCGCATGCGCCCGGCACAACGGCGCGGGCGGCGCTGCAGTATTTCTCGCACATATTGTGCGCCTATGTCGCCGCGCGCACGGTCAGTGTCCGCACGCTGGTGGTCGGCTCGCTGATCGGCATCTTCCTCGTGCTGCTCTATTCGCTGCGCGTCGGCGGCTACGCGCTCGACACCATCGACGGGACCACCAATTTCGTCGGCGCCTTCGGCTCCAAGAACCAGGTCGGCTTCTTCGCCTCGCTCGGCCTCTATTTCTGCTTTGTCTTTGCCATCTTCTACCGGCGCGGTTGGCAGAGCCTGGTGTGGACGGCGCCGATCGGCCTGCTGTCCCTCTATATGCTGGCGATCGCCCATTCCGCCACCTCGGTGGCGTCGCTGCCGGCGGCCGTCGGCGTCGTCCTGCTGCTCGGCGTGAGCAAGGTCCTGTCGCGCCGCTATCGGCGGGTGCTGTTCACGGTCGGCACCTGCGCGCTGGTCGGCGCGGTCATGGCTGCGCTCAATCTCGGCCTGCTCGACTTCGTGCTCGGCATCTTCGGTAAGGATTCGACGCTTACCGGGCGCACCTATCTGTGGGAGCAGGGCTGGGAGGCCGCGCAGCAATTCCCGATTCTCGGCTATGGCTACGCCGCCTACTGGGTGCAGGGCTTCGCCGAGGCCGAGCGGCTGTGGGCCGAGTTCTACATCACCACCCGCACCGGCTTCCACTTCCACAACACCTATATCGAGACCCTGGTCGAGCTTGGCTTCGTCGGGGTTACGCTCATTGCCCTGGTCATCCTGCGGTCCTTCTGGGGACACGTTTCGTCGGTGATCTTCCGCGACTGGCGCGTCGATTCGGTCGTGCTTGCCGGCGCGGTGGGCCTGATGCTGCTCCGCTCCTTCTTCGAGGTCGAGATCCTCGGCCCGTATTTCACGGCCTCGTTCGTCGTCTATTACGGCCTGTTCAAGTTGCGCCCGGCGCCCGTGGCGGCGCGGCCGCACCGCGCGCGCGTCGCTATCCAGGAAGCGAAGCCCGCAAGCGGCTGAGCGCCTGCTCTCGTTGAGAAAAACTCAGGCGATGGCGCGCGAGCGCTGGGTCAGCCGCTGCAGGAAGCGCCGCACCGGCTCGTCATAGATGCGTGTCGCGACGTCGGCGATGACGATCACGGCGCCCGCCATGGCGATGCCGAACCAGGGATGGTTGGCGAACGGATCGATGGAGACGGCCTTGCCCCCTCCCGCGATGATCATCAGCATCGGCGTATGGATAATGTAGATCGGGTAGGAGATCCGCCCGAGCCAGCCAAACAGCTTCGCCAGGCCGGGCCGGTTGGGCGCCGCCGCCCCGACCGTCACCATGACCGGGAACAGCAGCACCACGCAGATCAGATCATAGGCAGCGCGCGCGCCGCCGCCGGCCGGCGCTATGGCGAAGATCACCAGCGTCAGAAGCAGCGCCATTTCGGCCCAGTAGCCGCTCTGCAGGAAGCCGGTGCCTCCCTGCGCCATCGACCGGCAGATGAGGACACCCAGGAAGAACGAGAAGGCGACGCGCGGCAGGCCGCTGGCGATGGTCGCGCCGGTCATGCCGAAATCGAGGGTGCCGGAAAACACCGCGGCGACGATCAACAGCGCGAGGCTGCCGGCGACGAGCGCCGAGAGCACGCGCTTCGACAGGGCGAAGAACAGGAGCACATAGGCGATGTTCACCAGCAGCTCGAAGAACAGCGACCATGAGGCCGGATTGAGCGGGAAGATCGTGTGATAGGCATTGCCGACCAGCGGGATGAACAGCATGCCCGTCGTCAGCATCATGGCGATGTCGGACATCGGCATGTAGTCGCCGGGCATCAGCGTGTTCTTGATCAGCAGGTAGAAGGCGCCGAGCAAGGTGCCGGCGAGGTAGAGCGGATAGAGCCGGATCAGCCGCACCAGCAGGAAGGATCCGAATCCCATCCCCGCCTCGATCTTCCGGTCATAGGCGTGGGCGATAACGAAGCCGCTGAGCAGGAAGAACAGGTCGACCGCCAGGTAGCTCGACGGCAGCACCTTGCCGTCGGCGATGAACGGCGAAAAGTGGTAGAGCATCACGCAGATCGCGGCCACACCGCGCAACGCGTCGAGATTGAGGTAGACGTGACGGGTTGCCGGCTGCATTCGTGGCCTTCATCAGCGGATCGCTGCGCGACTTCTTCAGCGGCTCTCCTGCGCCCGCCGGGCGGCACTCGATGCTGCCATTTTCAACTCTTGCCGGCGCCCCACTCGTCCGGCCTGCCGACCACCCGAGCCGCGTCGCGCCTCAGGTGTTGTTCCTGTGATCTCGTTGTCCCAAATGCGCTGCGCGCTTTTGGGCGGCATGCATTACTGACTGGTCATCGGCGCCAGCTTCACCTTGATCACGTCTCCCGGCAGCACCGGGGTCTCCTCGGTCGCCGCGATCTCGCTCGTCTTGCCGTCGACCACCCGAACCAGCACATACTGAAGCGCGGGTTGATCGCTGTTGGTCAAGGCCGCCTGCGTCGCGGGGTCCGAGGCCACGGTCATCAGGCCCTTTTGCATGCCCACCCTGAGTTCTGCTTCCTTCAGGTCGGTTTCGACCTGCTGCCGGTCGGAAGCGAGGCTCGATCTCAGCGTGTTTTCGGCGTCGGTGGCGTCCTGCGTCGCCTTGCTCATCGACTGCTTGGCAGTGAGGATCGCCGTCTCGTAGTCCAGGATCTGCCCCTGCAGGTCGGCGATGGTCTGTTCCGAATTCAGCACCCGCGTCTGCACGACGAGGCCCTTCTGCGCCAGCGCGCCGACGCTGTCGAGCTGCTCCTTGGCGAGGTCCACCTGGCGTTGCTGGTTGACGATCTTCTTCTGCAGCGACTCGATCTCGTTCTGCAGAAGGTTCTTCAGATCATCCAGCGCCTGCAGCTTCAGCTTGAGCTTCTTCTGGTCGGAGGTCAGCACCGCCATCTCGTCGGCGACGATCGTCGCCACCTTCGGATCGTCGGCGACTTCCTTCGGCGCCTCGAATGTCGTCTTGTCGGCGAGCTCGGCGTCGATGCGGGCGCGCCTGACGACGAGGCGAAGCCGCTGGTCGTCGTAGATGTCGAAATTGCCCTTGGCGGTGATCAGGTCGCGATCCTGCTGCGGGCCATTTTCCGCGTTGCGGCGGATGCCGCCGGCGACGCTGATCGCCTTCAATACGGTCAGTTCCGGCACGTACGGGAATTGCCCGGGGCTCTGCACCTCGCCGGAAATGTAGAACGGCCGGAACTGCACCATTTCCACCGAGGCTTCCGGCTTGTCGGAAAGCGCAAGCTTACGCTGCAGCGTCTCGCTGATCGCCGCGGCGATTTCGGCGGTGGTCTTGCCGGCGGCCGGCAATTCGCCCGCGAACGGCACCGACAGGGTTCCGGCGGGGCCGACCGAATACTCTCCGTTGATGGCCGACCAGTCGCGGAAGGTGCCCTCCACCGTCTGCCATTCGGCGATGCGGATGTTGAGCTTGTCCTGCGGTCCAAGCTGGTAGTCGCCGGCGATCGCCGGGACGGCAAGCAGAAGCGCAAGGCCGGCGACAGCAAGCCGCGCCGGCATCATGGGGGGCGACAGACGGCTGTCGCGAAGGAGTCCGAATATGTCTGTTTTCAACTGAACGTTTCCGATCCGCTTGCCCCATCGCCCGATGAGCTTGCTGCCGGACGCCCGATCCAATGCGAAACGGCGTCCCAATCGAAGGCGGCCGCGCCCCTTGCGGAGCCCCGGCCTTGCGGCTCAGTAGCTGCCGCGTGACATCCATACTGCAGGCACTGTCTTGAAGATGATGCGAATGTCCTCGAACAGCGACCAGTTCTCGACATAGTGCCGATCGAAGGCGACCCGGCTGTCATAGGACACGTCGTTGCGGCCGCTGACCTGCCACAGCCCGGTAAGTCCCGGACGCGACTTCAAATAGTAGACCGCCGCGCTGCCATAGATCTCCAGTTCGTCGCGCACGACCGGGCGCGGCCCGACCAGGCTCATGTCGCCCTGCAGGATGTTGATGATCTGCGGCAGCTCGTCGAGGCTGAGCTTCCTCAGCACCTGGCCGACACGCGTGACGCGAGGGTCGTTCTTCAGCTTGCGCGTCGCGATCCATTCGGCGTTGGCCTCCGGATTGGCGGCAAGATGCGCGGCCAGCACCCGCTCGCCGTCCTGGACCATGGTGCGGAACTTGAGGCAGGGGAAGATGCGGCCGCCGCGGCCGATGCGCTTGTGGCCATAGAAGATAGTCCCGCCGTCGGACAGCTTCACGAGCATCGCGACCATCAGGAACAGCGGGCTGAGAAGCACCAGCCCGGCCAATGAGCCGACGATGTCGAAACTGCGCTTAAGCAGGCCGCCGATCGGTGGCGGAAAATCAATGCCGGCATGCGAGAAACCCGCATCGGCCGGCTTGGCAATATCCCTCATGCCGCAACTCCATACGTTGAACGAATGGTTTACGGCACGATATCAAAAAAATGCTGCAGCGCAACACACAATTTCCCATCGCGATGAAATAGTCACGTCATGAATTGACTAAATAATAAACGTGCGCTGCCCAAAAATTCATCTTTATGGCACGTTTGTGACAAGATATGAGCAACACCAGGAAATGTAGTGCCTTTTTGAGGCCATTTTTGGGCGAATCGTTCCTTGTCGCAGAGGGGATCGCTTAAACTCACCTCCGAATCACTCGTATGGCCAAGTTATTCCGGTAAAATACTAATTAATATTGTAAATTCTACTGCAGCATAATCCGCTTTTCGCAATCGGCTGTGAAGGCTGCGTGTGCGACGCAGCATGGCAGAGTCGAAGCCGAAAACCCATTCGAAATTATTTGCCGTTGGCCTTGCCCGCGGGTCCCCGCCTTAATAGAGTCGCAAAATGTTCCTGTTAGAGTTTGGATAGGTTGGGAAGGCCGGAAGCAACCGGTCGAAAGCGAGCAGCAGGAATAGCTCGCGTGGCGCATGGGGGGATACTCGGGTGGGTAAGTCGTCACTTTTGCATGCTCGCGTCGGTTGATGGATCGACGGAGATGTCACTGCCAAAATTCATCTTCGGGATGCTGTTCGCCCTCGCGATCGTGATCTCGTGGTCCTATTTCGAAGGCGCCTCGCTCGGCACGATCGTGCTGCGCGCCGTGATCTGCGCCGCCATTATTCAGGCCGGCTATTTTGTGCTGGTCTTTCTCATGGTTGCCAGGAGCGCGCCGACCACGGCCGACAGGATGCGCGAGGCTGAAAGAAGCCTGGGCGCGCCGAAGGCTGCCGAAGGCGAGAAGTTCAGCGCCAGGCGCAGCATCCGCTAGAACAATTTCAGGATAATTGCGTAGCCAGTAGAGCGGGCCGGCGATTCTATGAAACGCTGAACCGCCCTAATGCGGCGTCCCGCAGCAACGGCCGACCGAGCGCCCTCAGCCGGCGTCGGCTACCTCTCGTTCCGCTTGCTCGCCGGACAGCATCCTGGACAGCCGGCTGCCGGATTTCGCCTTCAAGCGCTGATACTGCCCGACCTCGACGATGTGGCCGTTCTCAATGGCCACGACCCAATCGGCGAAAGCGATCATCGAAGGCCGGTGCGCAATGGTCAGGATCGTCATCGTGCCGCGCAGCCCGTCGATCGATTTGGCGATCAGCGATTGATTCTGCCAGTCGAGGGCGCTGGTCGCCTCGTCGAGGATGAGCAGCGACGGCTTGCGCAGCAATGCCCGCGCCAGCGCGATCCGCTGGCGCTCGCCGCCGGAGAGCCGGATGCCGCGATCGCCGACCACGGTGTCCAGGCGTTGCTCCAGCCGCTCGACGAAATCGGCGGCATGCGCCGAGCGCAGCGCCGTCCACAGCTCCGCGTCGCTGGCTTGCGGCGCGGCGAGCCGGAGGTTCGCCGCGATCGTATCGTGCAGCAGGAACACGTCCTGCGGCACATAGGCCACCTGGTCGCGCCAAAGCCTGCGGTTTCCGGGCCCGATCTCGACACCGTCGGCGAGGATCTTGCCTTGCGTCGGTTCGAGCAGGCCAAGCAGCATGTCGGCGATCGTGCTCTTGCCCGACCCCGAGGGGCCGATCAGCGCGGTGACCTTGCCGGCGGGAAGGCCGAAGGTGATGCCGCTGACGACCGCCTTGCCCTCCACGGCATCGGCAAGGCCGCCATAGGCGAGCGAGACATCGCGTATGTTGAGCCCGACATCGAGGCTGAGCCTCGCGCCTTGCGTGCCCTGGCTCGCCGGCTCGCGCTCGGCGTCGAAGCGCGTCTGCAGGCCTTGCATCGAGGCGTAGGCCGGCAGGTTGATCAGCAGCTGCTGCGCCTGCGTCTGCATGTCCATGAAGCGCGGCGCGATGCGCATGAAGACCAGCAGCAGCACGACGATCTCGGCCAGCGAGAGGTGGAAGCGGGTGAGCGCGATGTAGATGAACAGGCTGAGGCCGATGACGCTTGCCACCTGGAACAAAGCGGTGCCGATCGTGCTGTTGCGCACGTAGTTGAGGTTGTCGGCCCTCATCTTCTCCAGCGTCGCGCGCAGCTGCGCGAAGTAGCTCGCCTCGACATTCAGGCTCTTGGCCACCTTGATGCCGCCGAGGAACTCCGAGACCGTGCGGTACTGGTCCTGGCGATTGGCCGTGAGCACGCGGCCATAGGCGGTCGCGCGCGAGCGGAAAGGCCGCAACGCCATGAACATCAGCACGCCGATGACGATGGCGAACGAGGTCATCACCGGCGATATGAACAGCGACACCACCAGATAACCGGCCAGCAGCACGGCGGTTTGCGCCAGCATCAGCAGCGAGAAGGCGGCGGCCTGCACGCGGTCGATGTCGCCGGTCAGCGCGTGGTCGAGATCGGAGCTGCGCGTGCGCGCGAAGATGCCCCAGCGCGCCCTGCCGATGGCCTCGAACAGATCCATGCGCAGTCGGTTGACGAAGTCGTAGAGCAGCCGCGCCATGTAAACGGACTTGAAGCGGTTGAAGCCCGCCTGCAGCGCGACGAGGCCGACGAGCAGGCAAAGCACCGTCGCCAGCCCAAGCGTCCCGCCAGGCGCCAGCCAGTGCAGCAACGCATTGTCGGGCAGCCTGATGGCGAAATCCTGGTCGGATTTGCCGATCAGATGCAGCAGCGGGATGAGCAGCAGGATCGAGACGCCTTCGGTCAGGCTGCCGAGGACGAGGAAGGCGAGCGCGATCCACGTCCGCCGCCCGCCGATGCGGGCCATGACGGCGCCGAAGCCGGCGATATCCCGAAACAGCGACAGGCGAAGGATCGAAGCCATGGCGCGCCTCACCGGGCCCCGTCGCCGGCCGCCAGGTCGCGCTCGATCAGGGCGACGGCCTCGCCGATGCGCTCCAACCCGGTCGGCACTTCGAGGCGGTATACGCCGATCTGGCTGGCGAGCGCCGCGCATTGGCGCAGATGCGTGGCGGCGAAGTCGCCGACCAGCGCCGCGCGGCCGAAGCGCGTCACGTAGGAGAATTTGATGATCGCCGACAGGGCGCCTGGCCCGGGCAGGCGCGAGGCCGCGGCCTTGTCGCCGCGCTGCAGGATGTAGATCCGCGTTGCCAAAACCGCGTCGCCGGCAAATCCGCCATGCAGGCGATGCTGCGCCTTGTCGATCGCCGGATGCGCTTGCGGACGCACTTCCGCTTGCCGGATCGGGATGGCGGCGGCGGCATCGGCGGCGAGCTTCAGTTGCGGAAAGCCGGGAACGATCACCGGTTCGTTCGGCCTGGACAGGTCCAGTGCCACGACATCGTCGGTCAGCAGCCGGTGTCCGGCGCTGATCATGGCGCCGGCGGTGGTCGACTTGCCGGCGCCCTTGTCGCCCATGAAGATCGCGCTGCTGCCGCCGACGGCGATCGCGCTGGCATGCAGCACGAGCAGGCCGCGCTGATGCAGCAGCAGCGCCATGACCGGCCCCAGCAGCGGGAAGGCGATCAGCTGGTCGTCAATGCCGGGCGCCGGCTCGATGTCGATGCGGCGGGCATCGCTGACCAGGAAGGCGCCAACCGCGTCCCAGGCCAGATACTGGCGCGAAGGCTCGAAGCGGAAGGCGATTCCGGCTTCGGACCGGGGTTTTGGATAGTCGATCGGGCGGACCGCGATCACGACGTCGGCGGCTGCCGGCGCCGTTGCCTCCAGCTCGGGCAGGGCCACCTCCGAACTGATCGTCAGCCCATAGGCGCGGTAGAAGCGGCGCTCCCGGCCGCTCTCGGCCGCCGGCCTGGCCGGGTCCTGTCGAAGATCGTGCGCAAGCGAACCGTTGAACGACATCATGCGTGGCTCCCGCCGAGTTTGACCTGACGCAGCCAGAGCGACAGCGAGGTCGAGCGCCAGACATATTGCACGTCAAGCGGCTCCGCCTCGTCCGGCCGCCGCAGGATGCGGGCATAGGCGGCGGTCACCTCCGGCAGATTGACATAGGGCTCAATCAGGCCGGCGTCCGACACCAGCACCCTGTCCAGCAGGTCGCGGTGGTTGCCGACCATGCCCTTGACCAGGTTGGCCGTGAAATCGATCTTGTCGCGTCGCCACTGCACAGCGGGCGGCAGGATGCCGTCCATGGCGCGGCGCAGCACGTAGCGGCCAAAGCCCCGGTTCAGCTTCTCCTCGCCCGGCAGCGCCAGGCAGAACTCGACCAGCGGCTTGTCCCAGAACGGATAGCGCGGCTCGACGCCGAAATTGGCGGCGGCCTTGTCGAGCACCTCGAAGGCGTGCGGCACCAGCCCCGTCGACAGGATCCAGCGATGCGTCAGCGCCTCGCTGGCGCTGACGCTGGACGGCATGTAGCCGGCCCTGTGGAACCGTTCGGCAAGCTCGGTGCGCCGGGCAAGCTCCGGATTGACCAGCCCGCCCCAACCGCGCGGCGCCGGCGCCGGCCCGCGCCGCAACCTGCCGAGGATGCGATTGGCCATCCCGCGCAGTTTGGCGATCCGCCAGGCTGGTCCGTAGACGGTCAGGAATTTGAAGTACATGCCGAGCATGCCGTCGCCATAGGTGTTGGAGGCGCCGCGCAATTCGCGCCACAGCTCCATCCACCTGCCGGCTATGGCCAGCTCGTGCAGAAGGCCGTGGCCCTGCGACACCACCTCGTCGCCGCCATGACCGTCGAGCAGCACCTTCACGCCCTTCGCGCCCGCGGTCCGGTAGATGCTGCGGGTCAGCGACAGGCCGGGCGCCAGGAAGGTGCCTTCCTGCTCCTCCAGGATGCGTTCGAACTCGGCGAACGGCGCATAGTTGCCGACGGCAATCAACGTGCCGTCGAGGCTCGGCTTGCCAAGCACCGCGTCGATGAAGGGCTTTTCGTCCATCGAGGAGCCCTTCTCGAAGATCAGCGAGAAGGTCGGCAGTTTCGGCTTTCTCCGCGCCGTATTCTCCAGCCCGGCCACGCAGGCGATCGAGGAGGAATCGAGGCCGCCGCTCAGCATCGCGCCAACCGCATCGGTGCCGCGCATGCGGTTGCGGACGGATTGCGAAAACAGGTGCCGGAATTCTTCGGCGGCATCCGATCGAAGCGGCCGTCGCGACGGCTCGATCTGCCAGTAGCGGCGCAGCGCCACCTGGCTGTCCGTCACCGTCAGGCTGTGGCGGGCCGGCAAGCGAAAGATGTCGGTGTAAGCCGTGGATTGCGGATCATCCGGCAGCCCTGCGAGAAAGCCGGAAATCTGGTGCTCGCTGAGGCGGGTGCCGACCTCATCGAGGCCGAGAAGCGGTCCGATCTCCGACGCGAAGGCAAACCGCCGGTCGCTCGCATGATAGTAGAAGGGTTTGACCCCGAAATGGTCGCGGGCGCAAAACAGCGCCTGGCGTTCGCTGTCCCAGATGGCGAAGGCGAAGTCGCCTTGCAGATAGCTGGGGCAGGCCTCGCCCCAGTTGAGATAGGCGCGCATCACCAGCGTGGCGTCGGCGACCGACCTGTCCCGTGTACCGAGCCTGGCCAGCAATTCGTCGCGGTTGTCCAGCCGGCAGTCGGCGGTGATCGCCAGCCTGCCGCCGGCCATCGTCAGCGGGCCCGGTCCTGCCTCGCCCGTCGTGTTCAGCCAGGCGTGGCCAAGCGTGATAATCGTGTCGGACCACCACGACGCGCCGTCGCGGGCGCGGTGCCGCATGCGCGCCAGCATCTGCTGGATGTCGGCCGCGGTGGCGGGCTTGCCCTTCCGCCTGGACAGGATTCCGGCCACGCCGCTCATCGTCTACTGACCGTGGTCGACGAGATGGGCGAACCCGGCAAGCGAGCCGCCCAGCACGATGTGGTTGCCGCTCATCAGCCAGGCATGCGCCTTCAGCTCGGCGCCCGTGTTCTGCTCGATGCCGATGCGTATATTCGAGGCCTTGCCCTTGCGGGCGAGAAGGTATTGGCCCGCCAGCGCCTGGGTGAGGCAGCTTGCATGGGGGACAAGGCGAGCGGCCGCCGCGACACCCCAGGCGATGTGTCTCAGATCGGCGACGCTGGCCGCCTCGCGCGCGTCGAGCCGCGTCACCAGGCTCCGAACACGGTTGAAGGAAAACAGCGTCAGCCCCAGCCGCGCGGCGGCGACCACCAGCAGGCAGCGCGCCAGAAACAGCATCTGCGGGCCGCTCAGCGAGAGGAGCCTAGACAAGTTCCTCATGGTGGAGCCTCGCAAGCCCTGCCTCGGCCAGGCCTTTCAACAACCCGTCGACATCGGCCTTGCAGCGCTCCGGATCGACGTCGTAGCGCGTCTGCACCGCGGTGCGGATGTCGGCGATCGGCCGCGGTTCCTGGATCAGTTCCCAGATATAGGCGCCGACGCTGTTCAGGCTGTAGTAGATGTTCGATTTCAGGTTGAGCAACGCCAGTCCGCTGCCGAATTCGCAAGCCACGGCATCGCTGGTGGCGGTTACGCGGTCTTGATCCGCCGGATCCCAGGTCATCCTAAACCTCCCTACAAAACGCTACGCTTCGTCAGTTCCGGGACAGGATCGATCGACCTCAGCCGATCCGTCCAGGAGAGGTCATGGTCGAGCAGAAGCCGAGATCTCTTCCCGGTTCACCGGGACAGTTCTGGCTCCGGGCAGAAAGCCGGGGGAATGGATCCCCCGGCTCCCCGAGAAGATGTATTCGGAGCCCCAACTTCTTCGCCCCGGAACACAATCAAGCTCAAGAGAACGTAAGTTGGTCGAAAGGCGTGTGCGCGGGGAATGCCGCGTCGAGCGCCGTCGTACCCGAGCCGCCTTGCGTGATCGTTTCGATCGAACCGTGAACCGTCAGGCTCGGCGTCTCGTACTCTTGCTTTTCAACATTCTGTTCCATTTTACTCTCCGATAGGACTGGAAACGGCCTGTCGAGTGCCGGCAGCACATTTCTATGCTGCAATGCAATAGCTGCATGGCACCCTAAATGAGTCAAGCCTGATTTACCAACCATTAATCAATTCTTGGTTGCGCCTGCCTTGGTTGGTGATCAACCTTTTGCACGAGCCCTCCTGGCCTTGCCCCATAGCGGAATTCAACGACGCGTCCGTGACGTCTATTTAAGCATATGATTTGATTATGATAAATTCTTTGACTCGCTTGCCTGCGTTCTAGGCATGTAGAATTTTGTGCGCGATGCCCTTAACTCTTGCCGATCCCGGACCCTGGGCTGGACCGCCAGGCGTGTCGCCGCCGCGCGATGGCGTGTAAACGCTACAGTTGCAGCCAGCCGCCCCGCCGGAGGAAAAGCTGGACGGCGGCGATGATTTTAGCGATGCTTTCCTTCGCAGTTGCAATAAAACGCGTAGGGCGGATTTTTGCGAGGACCTTGTCGGGAATGGCCGTGCAGGAAAGTGCTTACCAAAGGCTGCGCGCCGCCGACTGCGCAGATGAGGTCGCCTATGTGCAGGCCTGCCTGAGGCTGTTCTTCTCGCCCGGCATGGGCGCGGTGGCAGGCGGGGCGGCGGCGCCGTCCATCTCCATCGCCAGGGTTGCCGACATCGCCAGACTGAACAAGGTCGCGATCTTCGTTCTCAAGGCCTTGTCCCGTGCCGGGGCCGGCGAGGGGTCGTCCGAACTGCTTGGCTGGCTCGACACCTACCGCCGCCGCACGGTCTCGATGAACTCGTCCGGCATCATGGATTCGCTGGCCATCCACCAGGTGCTGCGCGACCGGCAGATCGATTTCGTGTTCCTGAAGGGACCGTTCCAGCAGCAACTGCTTTATGGCGATCACTTCATGAAGCCGTCGGGCGATGTCGACATCCTCGTCTCGCAGGCGGGCTTCGCCAAGGCGCGCGAGGCGCTCCGCGCGATCGGCTACGAGGTCGCCGGCCAGTCGCGCTCGCTCTGGTGGCTGCGCTTTCTCGGCGAGCAGCACATGATCCGCGGCGGTGACGCCAAGGCGTCCACCGTCGACCTCCACTACCGGCTGCAGCAGCCCGGCTCGCCGAGCCCCCGCGACACCGATGGTTTCCTGCGGCGCAAGCGCGAGGTCGGGATTGCCGGCGGTCATGTGCCCTTCATCTCGGCTTCCGACACATTGCTGTTGTCCTGCATCAACGTCGCCAAGGCGTTCTTCAACCGCGAACCCTGCGCCGGCTATGTCTGCGACGTCAGGGCGAGCGCCGGTCGCCTGAGCGAGGCCGAGCAGCGGGACGTGCTCGACTACGCAACCGGGCAGGGGCTGGCGGACACGCTGCTGCTTGGCCTTCGGGCCGCCGACGTGCTGCTTGGTGGAGCGGGCACGCTGCTGTCGGAGCGCGCCACGCGGATCTTGTCGCGCATCGACAATGCCGACCTGCTCCACATGGTGATCGCGCCCTGGCTGTCGTCGTTGCGCTGGCCGCAGCGCCGCACGGTGCTTTGGGAATTGTGCGGCCGCGCGCCGGTGCGCTATCTGGCCGAGGCCGGCTGGGCAGCCTCGGCCGATCTCAGCCGGCGCATTTTCGAACGGCCGGCAGTCGGCGAGGCGGGCGGCCGGTGACGAACGTCTTGGGCATCAAGGGGCAGCAAATTTGGAAGAACTCGTTCAATCGAGAGGTGAATTGATGTCCAGTACAATGTCCCGGGTTTGCGTGATCATCGCCGCCCGCAACGCCGCCCGGACCATCCCGGCCGCCATCGCTTCGGCGCTGCGCGAGCCGGAGGTGGCCGAAGTCGTCGTCGTCGACGACGCGTCCACCGACGACACAGCCGAGGTCGCGCACGCCGCCGATGACGGCAGCGGCAGGCTCAAGGTCATGCGTCTCGACGTCAACCGTGGTCCGTCCTTTGCCCGCAACGCCGCGATTGCCGGCTCCAGCGCGCCGTTCATCAGCATTCTCGACGCCGACGATTTCTTCCTCGAGGGCCGTTTTCGCAGGCTGTTCGCCAGCGCCGACTGGGATTTCGCCGCCGACAACATCATGCTGATCAGGGACGATACGGCCACCGACGTCTCCAAGGTCGTCGCCCCGCCCTTTTCGGCCGATCCGGAATTCCTCGACTTCGAGCGCTTCGTCGAAGGCAACATCTCCAGGCGCCGCGTGCAGCGCGGCGAGCTTGGCTTCCTGAAGCCCGTCATCAGCCGGGCCTTCCTCGATCGCCACGGGCTGCGTTACGACGAGAAGCTGCGCCTCGGCGAGGACTATGAGCTCTATGCCCGCGCGGTCGCCTGCGGCGCGCGCTTCAAGGTCATCCGGTCCTGCGGCTACGGCGCCATCGTGCGCGCCGATTCGCTCAGCGGTCGCCACAAGACGCAGGATCTGAAGCGCCTGGCCGATGCGGACCTTGCGCTGCTTGCGATCGACAGCCTGCCGGAAACGTCCAAGGCGGCGCTGAGAAAGCACGAGCGTCACGTGCGCGACAAATACCGGCTGCGCAATTTCCTCGACGTGAAGGCCGAGCGCGGTCTGGCATCGGCCGCCGCCTACGCGCTGGCCAGCCAGTCGAACCTCTTGCCTATCGTCCTGGGCGTTGCCGCCGACAAGTTCGAGGCGCTGTTTCGCCAGGCCGGCCTTGCCCCCAAGCGGCCGGTGCCGCCGATGCGCTTCCTCATGGCCGCCAACGCGCAAGCTGTTGAAAAGTAAGCCGGACCGCGGCGCCGCGGTGGGCCAAAACGCGAAAAAATCGCCATTGCCAAACTCCGAGGTTGCTTACTCGTCCCCGGAATGGCAGTGTATGTTGCGGTGCAGCAATTTTGGAAGGCCAACCGGATGGCTTCGATATTCGGCTTCAGATCCAGGGATCCGGCCCGGGACCGGCAGACCGATCTCCAGCGCTTCGATCGTCTGGCAAGGCTGCTCGATCAGATTGCCGGCGAGATCGAGGCGGAGAAGACCGGGCTTGAGAATCGCTACCGGACGAAGGCGACGAATGCCGCTTTCCTGGTCGAGGCGATGGAGAACGGTTCGGCGTCGACAGGCAAGTCGTCGGAAGTCAGCGAATTGACGAAGTCGATCCTGAATTGCGAGCGGCGCATCGCCGAGCTTGCCCGCCAGAACGGCGTGATGAAGGAACTGCGTCATTCGATCGACGCGATTGTCGACGAGAGTGCGCAAGGTCCCGATTCGCGGACCGGTTTCGTCAAGTCGGCAGGCGGACGCTGACGGCGCGAACACGGGTCCGCAGGCACAGGTTTGGTACGAGGCACAGTTAAGGAGTTCTAGGGGCGGAGGTTCAAGCGGCTCGCGCGGGCGGGTCATTTGGTGACTTTTGGGTTGGGGCGGACAGCACAAAGGTGAGTTGGTATGAACGCATATCCGAAGACTACCCCCATCGTCGCGGCCGATGCGATGCCGTCACAGCGGCAAGCGGGCCTGCGGCGGTTCTGCTCGGCAGGCGCGCTTCTTCTGGCCGTTGCCGCAAGCCTGGTCGCAGCCCCACATCCGTCGCGTGCGCAGGACGTGCAGAGCGCGCCTTCATTCGTCGATGATTTCACCAGTTTCGATCATTCGCGCTGGTATGTTTCCGACGGCTGGTCGAACGGCCCCCACCAGAATTGCACCTGGTCGAAGAGCCTGGTCGAGCTTTCCGACGGCGTGCTGACGCTCGGTTTCGAGAAGCGCCAGGTGAAGGACCGCGAATTCGCCTGCGGCGAGGTCCAGACCAAGAAGCGCTACGGCTACGGCACGTACGAAGCGCGCATGAAAACCGACACCGGATCCGGCCTCAACGCCGCCTTCTTTTCCTACATCGGTCCCGCCGACAAGCAGCCCTGGGACGAGATCGACTTCGAGGTCCTGACCAAGGACACCTCGAAGGTCCAGGTCAACACCTACATTTCCGGCAAGCCGAAGAACGAGAAGCTCGCCGATGTCGAGGGTGGCACCGACAAGGGCTTCAACGACTACGGCTTTGTCTGGGAAAAGGAGCGCTTGCGCTTCTACGTCAACGGCAAGCTGGTCCAGGAAGTGACCAACCCCGCGGAATTGCCGACCCATTCGCAGAAGATATTCTTCAGCCTCTGGGGCAGCGAAAAGCTGACCAACTGGATGGGCCCCTTTTCGGACCCTGGCCGCAAGGTCACAATGCAGGTCGAGCGCGTCGCGTTCACGGCATTGGGCGAACCATGCCAGTTCAAGGAATCGCTGGCGTGCGGCATAAATAGCGGCGCCAACAGCAACTAGGGTTATCATCCGAACCCAAGGTCGACGCGGCAAAGCCAGGAACCGATTTTGCCGCGCAGGCCTTAGGTTCGCTCAAACAGGAACAGCCGTGGGGATCACGGCCAGGCAACATTGAACCGGCCGGACCGAAGACGGCCCTGAACAGGAACAAAACCGAATGAATTTGACCGTCTTTGGAATTGGCTATGTCGGCCTCGTGCAGGCCGCGGTGCTGGCGGAGGTCGGGCACCAGGTGGTGTGCGTCGACATCGACGAGAAAAAGGTCGAGCGGCTCAACCAGGGCCTGATCCCGATCTTCGAGCCCGGGCTCGAAGCGCTCGTCAAGGAGAACCACGCGGCCGGCCGCATCCGCTTCACCACCGACGCCGTCGCCGCGGTCAAGCACGGCCAGATCCAGATGATCGCCGTGGGCACCCCGCCCGGCGAGGACGGTTCGGCCGATCTCAAATACGTGCTCGCCGTCGCCGAGGCCATCGGCCGCGAGATGGAGGCGCCCAAGATCGTCGTCGGCAAGTCGACGGTGCCGGTCGGCACCTGCGAGAAGATCAAGGCCCGGATCGCCGAAACGCTTAAGGCGAGAGGACGCGAGGATCTCGCTTTCGACGTCGCCTCCAATCCGGAATTCCTCAAGGAAGGCTCGGCCGTCGCCGACTGCATGAAGCCCGATCGCATCATCGTCGGCACGTCCAGCGAGGATACAGAGGCGGTGATGCGCGAACTCTATGCGCCGTTCAACCGCAACCACGAGAAGATGATCGTGATGGACGTGCGCAGCGCCGAGTTCACCAAATACGCCGCCAATTGCATGCTGGCGACCAAGATCAGCTTCATGAACGAGATGGCCAACCTGGCCGAGCAACTGGGCGCCGACATCGAGGAGGTGCGCAAAGGCATCGGCTCCGATCCGCGCATCGGCTACCACTTCATCTATCCCGGCCTCGGCTATGGCGGCTCGTGCTTTCCAAAGGACGTGCGCGCGCTAATCAAGACCGCCGAAGGCGTCAAGTTCGACGCCAAGCTGCTGCGCGCCGTCGAGGAGCGCAACAACGAGCAGAAGTCGGTGCTGTTCGACAAGGTGCACCGCTATTTCAAGGGCAACCTCAAGGGCAAGACCTTCGCGCTCTGGGGCCTGGCCTTCAAGCCCAACACCGACGACATGCGCGAGGCGCCTGCGCGCACGCTGATGGAGGCGCTGTGGCAGGCCGGCGCCAACGTGCAGGCCTACGATCCCGAGGCAATGCAGGAATGCCAGGCCATCTACGGCCTGCGCGACGACCTTTTGCTCTGCGGCACCAAGGAAGCGGCGCTGCGCGGCGCCGACGCGCTGTTGATCTGCACCGAATGGAAGAGCTTCCGCGCGCCCTCCTTCGATGCGCTGAAGGATGCGCTGACCACGCCGGTGATCTTCGACGGCCGCAACCTCTACGATCCCAAGGTCATCGCCCGCTACGGCATCGAATATTTCAGCATCGGCAGGATGGCGGCGTGAGGGCAGGGCGGCACAACAAGGAGCCAGGGTCCATGAAAGTTCTGTTTGCAGGCGGCAACGGCTACACGCCACAATTCAGCGGCGGTGTTCAGTCGAGCACGCACCATCTGGTCGAGCAGCTGCGCGAAAACGGTCATGAGGCCTCGGTCCTGGCGGCGCTGTTCGGCGACGGCATGTTCGGCTTCAAGGCGCGCGCCAAGATGAAACTGCTCCGCCAGCGCGCCGTCATCGACACCTTTCCCGGTTACCCGGTGGTGCGGGCATGGTTCCCCTGGGAGGCGGCGGGCTTCGCGGTCGAACGGTTGAAGCCCGATGTCGCGGTGGTCCAGTGCCACAAGTCGGTGCCGATTGGCAGGGAACTGCAGGCGCTGGGCGTGCCGCTGGTTGTCTATCTGAGGAATGTCGAATTCCATGAACTGGCTGGCGACCTGCGCGAACTGCGCTCGGCGCTCTACATCGCCAATTCGGAGTTCACCGCCCGCACCTACAAGGAAAAATTCGGCATCGATTCGACGGTGATTCCGCCCACCATCAATCCCGGAACTTACAGCACGCCGACGACCCGCGAGTTCGTGACGATGATCAACCCCTACAACGAAAAGGGATTCGAACTGGCGGTCCGCATTGCCGGCGAATGCCCTGAAATTCCGTTCCTGTTCGTCGAGAGCTGGATGCTTGACGACGACCACCGGGCTGAGATCGAAAGAACCATTGCTCCGCTGGGCAACGCCACCCTGGAAAGCCGCACCAGCGATATGAAGACGGTCTACGGCCGCACGAAGATTCTGCTTGCGCCCAGCAAATGGGAAGAGGCCTGGGGCAGGGTAGCATCCGAGGCCCATTGCAGCGGCATCCCTGTCGTCGGGTCCCGGCGCGGCGGGCTGCCGGAAGCGATCGGCGCCGGTGGCGTCGTGCTCGACTACGACGCTCCGCTCGCCGACTGGGTTGCGACGATCAGGCAATTGTGGAACGACAAGGCCGAGTACGACCGGCTTTCAGCAGCGGCGCTGTTGTTTTCAGAACGGCCGCAGATGAATCCGGACAAACAGTTCGCGACATTCCTTAATGTCCTCGACAATGCCAGGCGAAGCGGGCTGGAGCGTGCCGCCTGAAACCCGTCCTGGGGGCGACATGCACTAGCCGGATCCGCGCTCGCAGATAGGCCTCGCTAGCGCCGCGGGCGCGGGCTGTTGCGCAAGGCCTCATGCCCCCGGTTCCAGGCATTGCCTGGCTATCTCGTTTGTGATGTTGCAGTGCAATATTCTTGTGGCATCGCAGCAATCAACGTGTATTCTGTCCGTCTACATTAGGGCTTGCGCGACGCGGACCGCTTGGGGGTCTGGCCAAGTCCCAACCTTGCAGGCGGGCGATGCGCATGGGCTTTGTCGTGGGCGAATTCCCACTTCTCTCGGAAACTTTCGTTGCGGACCAGATGGCTGGGCTGCTGGAGCGCGGCTTCGAGGTCGAGGTCGTGTGCGACAGGATGAAAGGTGACGACCGAATAGACCGGCAAAGCGAGCCGATGGCGACGCTGCTGGCCAGAACCCGGCATTGGTGGAGTTGGGCCGCTGGAATCCGCGAATTCGTACGGCGGCTGCCGCCGGGCCTGCGATACAAGGTTTCGACCGCTCTTGATATGGTTTTTGCGCGCCGCCTGAACCGCTGTGACGTGATTGTCGCTCACTTCGGACAGAACGGCGAGAGAGCTGCTGCGCTGAAGAAATGGAAGTTCCTCAAGCCGCCGGTCATAACCATCTTTCACGGCGCAGATGTCGCCATCCCGTCGCGGCAGGCAGTGCTTGCAACACAATATGCTGGGCTCATCAAGCATGGGACCTTGAACCTGACGGTCAACGATTTCTTCCGCGGGCTTCTTCTCGAAGCCGGCATGTCCCCGGCGAGCACTACGGTCCACCACATGGGAATCGATGCCCGCGAGATCAGCTACCGCTGGGAATCGTGGGAGGGCACCCCGCTGATCGTGACAACGGTTTGCCGCCTGGTGGAGAAGAAGGGCGTCGAGTTCGCCTTGCGTGCCTTGGCCGCACTCGCGGCCTCCCATCCGCAGATAGACTGGCGCTACGATATTATCGGGGACGGTCCACTGCGGATGGATTTGGAGAGGCTGGCCGCGGAGCTGGGCTTGACGGGACGCGTAACATTCCTTGGCAGTCTTCCCCACATGGAGGTGAAACGACGGCTTCGCGCGGCGCATCTCTTTTTGCTGCCGAGTATCACCGCCAGCAACGGGGACATGGAGGGCATCCCGGTCGCGCTTATGGAAGCCATGGCCGCCGGGCTGATTGCGGTCAGCACGGTTCACTCGGGGATCCCCGAGCTCATCCAGGACCTGGAGACAGGATTTCTCGCACCCGAGCGGGATGTTTCGACGCTTGCCGGCAAACTTGCCTGGGTCGCCGAACACCCGAAGGAATGCGAAGCTGTCGCGCTTGCCGCTCGTCGCAAGGTCGAGGAAGAGTTCAACGCAGATATGCTGAATGAACGTTTTGCGCAGATCGTTACCCAACTGGCCGCGCTAGGGTCAGCAAATGAATCCACCAGGCATATCAGCTTTGCCAAGGTCCTTACGGGCAGCCTGCCGGCTGACACTGCGCCTCAGTGATTGATTCAACGGCGGCGTGAAGTTGCGGGAAATCTTGCTACGCTGCAGCAAAAATGTTGCAGTGCAGCAAGACCTGTACTAACGTTCCCCGCGGGTGGGCCTAACAGCGGTCAAGTTTCATGCTGCATGTCTTGTGCCTCGGGCACGACGTTTCCGGCCCGGCTGTCATTGAGAGCACACCGGCTCCCGGCGCGGTCGAAGATGATTTCCCACAGCCATCCCGCAAGGTTTGCGCACGTCCCGCGTGGTCGTGCGGAACGGGGCGCCTGGTCGATATCCGCGCGAGCGCATCCTGCCGATGAAGATTTGCTTCGTGGTGGACAAGTTTCCTTCATTGTCCGAGACTTTCGTCCTCGACCAGATAGCCGGATGCCTTGAACACGGCATGGAAGTCGGCGTCGTCTGCAACGAGACGACCTTCGGCAAGGAACACAATATCGACGATCGGCGCTGGCAGGCGCTGCCCGGCAAGGTCGTGTGCTGGTGGGGTAGCCTCGGCCGCTATCGGCCACTCCTCAGGAAATGGTCAGGCAGGCTGTGGGACAAGCTCTCGACCGCCCTCGATCTCGTCAACGCGCACAAATTGCGGAAGGCCGACGTCATCGTTGCGCATTTCGGCACCAACGGCCTGCGCGTCGCCCGCGTCATCAAGCGGGGCAGGATTTCCGCACCGCTGGTGACGATATTCCATGGCAATGATGTCGGCGGGCCGATGCATGACAATACGCTTGGACGCTACAAGACCGTGTTCGAAGAAGGCGTTCTCCAACTGCCGGTGAATGCCTTTTTCAGCAGCGCCCTGATCGATGTCGGGGCACCGCCAGCGAAGGTCGTGGTGCACCATATGGGCGTGCGGCCTGGCGAGATAGAGTACCGGTGGCGGTCCTGGGAGCGGGACACGCTGTCATTCATCTCTGTTTGCCGTCTGACCGAGAAGAAGGGCATCGAGTATGCGCTTCGTGCGCTTGCCGCCCTGCCGCGCCGCGACTGGATCTATTCGGTGATCGGCGGCGGCGAACTGCTGGAAGAGCTGAAGCGGCTTGCCGCCGATCTCGGCATCGCCGACAGGGTGACTTTCCTCGGCCCACGCCCGCATGCCGAGGTCAAGCAGCGCCTGCGCGATGCCCATGTGTTTGTTCTGCCAAGCGTCGGCGCGCGCGATGGCGATCTCGAGGGCATACCGGTTGCCCTCATGGAGGCCATGGCCGCCGGCTTGACGGTGGTCAGCACTTATCATTCGGGCATTCCCGAGCTGATCGAGGACCAGAAGACAGGTTTTCTCGCGCCCGAGCGGGACGTCGCGGCGCTGACCGGCAAACTCTCCTGGATCGCCGAGAACCCAAAGCTGTGTGAGCCGATCGCGCTCGCTGCGCGAAAGAAGATCGAGGCGGATTTCAATGCGGACATGCTCAACGAGCGGTTCGCCCAGATGGCAACGCAGCTTTGTAAGATGAGATCGCCCGTATGAATGCCAACCCGCCTCCTCAGTTCGGCCGCGTCGCCCTGCGAGGCGGGCTGGTCACGGCCGGCTCGCAAGGCTTCAAGATGGTGATCCAGTTCATCTCGGTCATCATCCTGGCCCGACTTCTTGTGCCCGAGGATTTCGGCCTGGTGGCGTCCGTCGGACCGATCGTCGCCTTCGTCGGATTGCTGCAAAACCTTGGCCTGCAGCAGGCGCTGGTCCAGCGCAAGGACATCAGCGACCGACAGCTCAATCAGGTTTTCTGGGTCAGCGCGCTTGTCGGATTGGGCAGTTCCGTGGTGGTTGCAGCCCTCGCGCCGGCCATTGCCGCCTTCTACGGCGATCAGCGCATGCTCGGCATCACCCTTGCCTCTGCTCTGCCGCTGCTGCTTGGCAGTATTGCCGCGGTGCCGCTGGCGCTGATGAACCGCCACCTGCAATTCGGCCAGCTGGCGCTCAACGATGTCGTAACCGCCGCTGCCGGACTTCTCGCCGCCGCGATCGCGGCCTGGGCGGGAATGGGCTACTGGTCGCTGGTGTTGGGGCCGGCTGTCGCGGCAGTCGTTGCGCTGGCTGCAGCATGGCTGGTGGTCCGTTGGACGCCGTCGCGGCCAGACCTGAAGGTCGACGGCGATATATTGTCGTTCGGCGCCAATCTGACCGGCTTCAACCTCGTCAACTTTTTCTCGCGCAATCTCGACAACATCCTCATCGGAAAATATTCCGGTGCAATCGAGCTCGGCTATTACGACCGTGCTTACAAGCTGCTGTTGTTTCCATTGCAGAACATCACCCAGCCGCTGACGCGCGTGATGGTGCCTCTGCTCAGCCGAATTCACGAGGACAAGGCGCGGTTTCGCGACCTTTACGTGCGAACCAACTGGATGCTGGCGGCCGTAACCATGCCTGGTATCGCGGCGCTGACGCTGACCTCGGATCAGGTGGTCGCGCTCCTTTTCGGGCCGCGCTGGACCGCCGTGGCGCCTATTTTTGCCTGGCTCGGCATCGCCAGCCTGACGCAGTCCGTCTCAAGCACCACGGGGTGGATATTCATCTGCCAGGGCAAGACCAAAACCATGTTTCAGTGGGGCATCTACTCGTCGCTGACGACGGTCGCCGCCTTCATCGTCGGCCTGCATTGGGGCGCTGTCGGCGTCGCGGCCGCCTACGCGATCAGCGGCTACGTGCTGCGCGTTCCGGTGCTTGCCGTGCTGGTCCATCGTGTCGGCCCGGTGACTGCCGGCGATTTCCTGATCATGCAGGGGCTCTTCATCGTCTCGTCCCTGCTCGCCTGGCTGGCCTATCTGGGGCTGCCGGCGTCGCTCACGGCCCAATCAGACCTTCTCGCCGTGGCCCTGGCGCTATGCCTCAACTACGGGCTTGCCCTCGTCTTGATGCTGATCTTTCCCCAATCGCGTAGGATGCTTTCCGCCACCCTTCCCAACATCGCGCGCAACATCCGCTGAAGCACCTGGAATAAGTGGCTTCAGCAAGCCTGTGGCCGACATTGCCGAAGCATGCTCTTCAAGCACGGCCTGCAGGCTGGTACGGCGATACTGGTCGAGGTTGGCGGCAAACCTGCCGAGCTTTTCGGCTGCCTCCTGCGGCGTCACCGTGTCGATGTCGAGCAACAGGTCTGCGACACCGACGCGCTTGGCGACTTCCTTGGTCTTGAATTCATAGGCGATCGGCAGCACCGGCGTGCCGACGCAAAGCGACATGATCATCATGTGCATGCGCGTCGCGACGACGAAGTCGAAGCCTTTCACCAGCGCCATCAACTGGTCCGGGGTGTGGAACGAAGCGTCCACGCTGACATGCTTGGCGATCTCCGGATCAAGCTCAGCTACGATTGCGCGCGCCGTCTTGGAATCGTCATGCGCGTATTCCGGCACGCCCTGGCAGGTGGAGACGAAGGTCACTTCCTTGCCGTGATCCCTGACGAGGATGGTTGCGATTTCGCGTACCGAATCGAGATAGCGGCGCATGCCACCTTCACCGTCATTGACATAGTTCCAGTAGCGGACGGAGATGGCGACGCGGCCCGTTTCCGCCGGCGGTTGGGCGGAAGCCAGCCGTTTCCCGATCCTGTCCGTATCGGCGAGCGCAAAGACGGCATCGGCCACGACGTGGCACTTACCGGGCTCCTTCACCATGTCCAGTATGTGGTTTCTGGAGCGCTCGTCGCGAAGCAGGATGAGCGGGCTCCGGTCGAAGATCGGGCCCAGTTCCTGTCGATTGTAACTTTTGTTGAACGGACCGAGGGATTGCGTGAAGAAAACCGGATCCTTACCGAGGATCGCATCGACACGGAATTGGTTCAGGCGCCTTTCGAGATTGTAATTCTCGACCAGATAGGTGCCGCCTGTCGTGACCACGAGACCGGCGTTCCGATAGATATCGAGGCTGCGGCGGGCGCTTTCGCCGAACAAGATGCGGCTGATGAAGGTTTCGGTGCCGAAACGCTGCAAAACCTGAAGGACGAGCCGGTTATAATGCGGTTTTAGCCGGTGTTTCAGCCCGCTGCCGTAGCTGTAACGGAACATGGTTTCCGACAGCAGCTTGTGAAATTCGAGATCCGGGTAATCCTTCTTCGGGTAGAGTTTTGCGGCGACTTCAGGCTGGCTGTCGAAGACGAAGAACCGCGGTTCGTCGCCGACAACTGCCTTGAGGATATGGCGGATCGCCAGCAGAATTGCTGCATCCCCGGTATTCAGGCAGACTGTGTTTTCAACGACGATGTTCATCGTATCACCCCATTCGTGAGTTGGTTCTACGGTCAGGCAGCTGGATCTGGTCGGCATCCGTGTAGCCGTCCAAGCGCGGCATAGGGCCAACGGTTGGCTGGCGCTCGAGCACAGCCAAGATTAACGCATGTTTTTTGCAGCGCAACAAAAATGCTCGCTTTCTTGCTACACTGCACCAAAAATGTTGCGATGCAGCAAGAGCTGTACTAACTTCGCCGTGGGTGGGCCAACAGCGGTCGAGTTTCATGCTGCATGTCTTGTACCTTGTGCATGACGTATCCGACCCGGCGGTTCGCCGGCGGATCACAATGCTCAGGGCAGGCGGCGCCAAGGTGACGCTGGCGGGTTTCCGCCGCACCACCAGCCCGGTTGCCGACATCGAAGGATTGCGCCCGATCGATCTCGGCGCGACGCGCGATGGCCGATTCGGCCAGCGTCTGGCGGCGGTCGCCAGGGCGGCGTTCGGGATCGGCGCGAAGCTGGCGGCGATGCCGAGGCCCGACCTCATTATTGCGCGCAACCTCGAAATGCTGGCGCTTGCCCGCCGCGCCAAGGCCGCGCTCGGCGCCAGGGTTCCGCTCGTCTACGAATGCCTCGACATCCATCGCCTGGTGCTGCGCGACGATCTGGTCGGCAAGGCGCTGCGCGGCGCGGAACGTTATCTCGCCCGCGACGTTAAGCTCCTCGTGACCTCGTCTCCGGCCTTCATCGCCAATTATTTCAAGCCGTTCGGTCAGGTCGCCGCGCCCGTCGAACTGGTCGAGAACAAATATTTCGACACCGCGGCCGTGGCCGTTGATGAACGATTGAAGGCGCAGAGTCCCGCCGCACCCCCTTGGCGCATCGGCTGGTTCGGCGCCCTGCGCTGCCGCCGCTCGCTGGAGCTGCTGGCTGAGTTCACCCGCCGTCGCGAAGGACGTTTCGAGGTCGTCCTGCGCGGCCGTCCGGCGCTCTCCGAATTTCCCGATTTCCACGCTTTCGTCGAGGCCGAGCCCTGGCTCTCCTTTCGCGGACCCTACCGCAACCCGGAGGACATGGCGGCGATCTATGGCGACGTGCATTTTTCCTGGGCCATCGACTTCTTCGAAGCCGGGCAGAACTCCGAATGGCTGCTGCCCAACCGCCTTTACGAGGGCTGCCGCTTCGGCGCCGTGCCGATCTCGATGGGCCACACCGAAACTGGCCGTTTCCTCAACCAGCAGGACATCGGCGTCCTCTTGTCCGAGGCCACGCCCGAAGGGCTCGAAACGGCGCTCGGACGGATGGAGCAGGAACGCTTCGGCAAGCTCAAGACCCGCGTGCTGGCCCGCAATCCGAGGACCTGGAGCTACGACCGCAGCGACTGCCGCGCCTTCGTCGACAAGCTGCGCGGCCTTGTGGCGGCGCCCGGGCCCTTCGCGGCCGAAGCGCTGGCATAGGATGGAAAGAACCGCATGACGTCAAACGCAGTGCCAGCATCGAGTCTGATCGTGATTCCGTGCCTGAACGAGGCCGCCCATATCGGAGCGCTGCTCGAGCAGTTGCAACCCGCCGCGCAAAGGCTCGGCGCCCTGATCGTCGTTGCCGACGGCGGCAGCGCCGACGGGACGCTTGGCATCGTCGAGGGGATCGCCCGGCACGATGCGCGGGTCGTGCTCATGCACAATCCGAAGCGCATCCAGAGTGCCGCGATCAATCTCGCGGTCGCCAGCCATGGCGATGGCGCGCGCTACCTCATCCGCATCGATGCGCATGGCGGCTACCCCGACGATTATTGCGACCGGCTGGTTGAGGAGGCTTCGGCCACCGGCGCCGATTCGGTCGTCGTCTCCATGCTGACCAGCGGCACCGGCGCGGTGCAGAAGGCGGTGGCGGCGGCACAGAATTCCAAGCTCGGCACCGGCGGCTCCAAGCACCGGCACCAGTCGGCCGGCGAATGGGTCGATCACGGCCACCACGCGTTGATGCGCATAGCGGCCTTTTCCGCGGTCGGCGGCTATGACGAGACCTTCAGCCACAATGAGGATGCCGAGCTCGACTACCGGCTGCGCCAGGCCGGCCACCGCATCTGGATGAGCGGCAGGACGCACATGATCTATTATCCGCGCTCGTCGCTGAAGAGCCTCTATTTCCAGTATCTCGGCTACGGCCGCGGCCGCGCCAGGAACGTGCTCAAGCACCGCATGGTGCCCAAGCTGCGGCAGATGATCCCGCTGCTGGTGTTCCCGGTCGTCCTGCTTGCCGCCTTCTCCTTCGTCCACTGGCTGGCGGCGGTGCCGTTCATGGTGTGGGCGGCGGTCTGCCTCGGCTACGGCCTCGCGACCGCCATCAGGCAGCGTAACCCAGGACTTACGCTTGTCGGCGTGTCGGCGATGGTCATGCATTTCGGCTGGTCCGTCGGCTTCTGGCTGCAGCTCCTCGGGCGCCGATCGCAGCGCGGGGTGGCGTGATGGTCGGCAACACCCGCTCCATCGATATCTGCGTCTGCACGTTCCGGCGGCCCGAGCTTGCCGACACGCTGCGCTCCATCGCCGCCATGGACAGGCCCGCCGGCTTCGAGATCGGCGTGGTCGTCGCCGACAATGACGACCAGCCGAGCGCTCAGCCGCTGGTGAAGGCGCTGGCGCAGGAACTGAAGCTGCCGATCCGCTACCGCCACGCGCCGGCGCGCAACATCTCGATCGCCCGCAACGCCTGCCTCGACGCCAGCGTGTCGGACCTTGTCGCCTTCATCGACGACGACGAGACCGCTTCGGTGCGCTGGCTGGCCGAGCTCGTGGCGACTGCCGAGGCGAGCGGCGCCACCGCCGTGCTCGGACCGGTGCGGGCGCGCTACGGGTCGGATGCGCCGGCCTGGATGCGCAAGGGCGATTTCCACTCGACCCTGCCGGTCTGGGTGCGCGGCGAGATCCGCACCGGCTATACCTGCAATGTCCTCTTGAGAACCAGCGAAGCGAGCCTGCGCGGCCGCCGCTTCAGCCTGGCGCGTGGCCAGACCGGCGGCGAGGACACCGAGTTCTTCGACACCATGGTCAGGGACGGCGGCCGCATCGCCTTTGCGCCGGATGCGCTGGTCGAGGAAGTCGTGCCGCATGCCAGGGCGGCCTTCGACTGGCTGCGCCGCCGCCGCTTCCGCTTCGGGCAGACGCACGGACACCTCATCGGGCACGGCGCGAGCGGCATCAGGCGCGTCGCGCAAGTCGGCCTCGCCTCGGCCAAGGCCGCCTACTGCTTCGCCATGGCGGCGCTGACCGCGATCAGCCCGGTGCGCAGGAACCGCAGCGTGCTGCGCGGCATCATGCATGTCGGCGTCGTCAGCGGCCTCGTCGGCGTGCGCGAGATCCGCCAGTACGGCCTGTCCTCGCCGCAGCAAGGGGGCAAGCATGCAGCCTGACGTCAGCTTCGTCATCGCCGCCTACAATGCCGAGGCAACGCTCGACCGGGCGATCGCCAGCGCCATGGCCCAGCGCGACGTTTCCGTGGAGATCATCGTCGTCGACGACTGCTCGCGCGACCGGACGCTCGACGTGGCGCGCTCCTATCCCGAGGACATCGTGCGCGTCGTCGCGCTTCAGCGCAATCGCGGCCCCGGTGGCGCCAGGAACGCCGGCCTCGAGGCCGCGCGCGGCCGGTGGGTGGCGGTGCTCGATTCCGACGATGCCGTCTATCCCGGCCGGATATGCACGATGATCGCGCGGGCCGAGAAGGCGGGCGCGGTGATCGCGGTCGACAACCTCCAGGTCGTGCGCGAGGACGGCGTGCCCGAGGACACGATGTTCCCGGCCGACTATCTCGAGGGCCTGGCCGAAATCTCGCTCGCCGACTACATCGCCGGCAACATCGTCTTCGAGTCGCGCTTCAATCTCGGCTATCTCAAGCCGATCTTCCAGCGCGATTTCCTCGAGGAGAGCGGCCTTCGCTACGACGAGAAGCTGATCATCGGCGAGGATTACATCCTGCTCGCCAGCGCGCTCGCCAGGGGCGGCAAATGTGTGGTCGAGCCGACGACCGGCTACGTCTACCACATCCGTACCGGATCGATCTCCCGCGTGCTGGAGCTGCATCATGTCCAGGCGATGCTTGGGGCGGATGCCGCTTTCGCGAGCACTTATTCCAATTCCATGGAAGGCAAGGCGCAGGCCGCGTTCCTGAGGCGCGGCCGCAGCCTGCGCCGGGCGGCTTCGTTCCTGTCATTGGTCCAGCACATCAAGGCGCGGTCGCCGCTCAAGGCGATATGGACGGCGCTCAGTGATCCGGCGGCGGTCAGGCATATGAGCATGCCGATCGCCGTCCGGCTGCGAAGGGTTGCGGCACAGTTTGCCGTGGGGCGGGGAGGTGAGAGTGCGGGCTGACGGAGAGTGGGTTCGGAGCCTGCGGCATATTGAAATCGATCTTCTCAAAAGGACTATGCGATGAAGAAAGTCAGGAAGGCAGTCATACCGGTGGCGGGGCTTGGAACGCGGTTCCTGCCGGCGACCAAGTCGATGCCGAAGGAAATGCTGCCCGTGGTCGACAAGCCGGTCGTCCAATATGCGGTGGACGAAGCCTTCGAGGCAGGCATCGAGCACATCGTCTTCGTGACCGGCCGCAACAAGGCGGTCATCGAGGACTATTTCGACCTGCATCCTGAATTGATCGGGACCCTCGAGCAGACCGGCAAGAAGGCGCAGCTGCAGTCGCTGGAAAGCCTGCTGCCCGTCGCCGGCGCCACCTCCTTCATCCGCCAGCAGTCGCCGCAGGGCCTCGGCCATGCGGTGTGGTGCGCGCGCGAGGTGATCGGCGACGAGCCGTTCGCCCTGCTCCTGCCCGACATGGTCTCCTTCGGCGGCCGCGGCTGCCTTGCCGAGACCGTCGACCTCTATCAGCGCACCGGCGGCAACGTCATCGCCGTCGAGCGTTGCGAGCCGAGCGAGACCAGCAAATACGGCATCGTCGGCCGTGGCGCCGAGATCGGCAGCGGCTTCGAGGTGACCGCCATGGTCGAGAAGCCGGCGCCCGCCAATGCGCCGTCGAATTTCTACATCAACGGCCGCTATGTCCTGCAGCCGGAGATCTTCGCCCTGCTCGGCAACCAGCAGCGCGGTGCCGGCAACGAGATCCAGCTCACCGACGCCATGGTGCGGCTGGCGCAGAGCCAGTCCTTCTATGCCCAGCCCTTCAATGGCCGCATGTTCGACTGCGGCTCCAAGGAAGGCTTCATCGAGGCCACCATCGCCTTTGCGCTGGCGCGCGACGACATGAAAGGACCGGTCTTCGAGATGCTGCAGCAATTCGTCCGGACGCACGAGCGCCGGGAAGAAGCCGCATAATGCCCATCTTTTGGGTGCATATGCGTATCGATGATGGCGCGACAGACGCCGCCGCGCTTGGCCGACCCGGCCAAGCGCTTTCTGGCATGAATGTTGCGTGGTCTTTTCTGGTGACGACGCCAATCTTCGAAGGCCGATAGAGCCTGCAACCTGGAATTGGACCGACGATGAACTATGCCAATTTTCCCCTCGACAAGAGGATGCCATTGCCCAGCGCGGACGCGGAAAAAGGTGAGGACTTCATCGACATCGAACGCCTGCTCGGCATGGCCGCTCGGCAGGTCAAGGTGGTGGCCGTGTGCGCGGTCATCGGCCTGTTCCTCGGCGTGCTCTATCTGCAGACCACGCCCAAGCAGTACATGTCGGTCGCTAGCGTCCTGATCGACGAGGGATTGAACAAGGTCGTCGACGACATCTCCGCCGCTTCCGTCACCATGCAGACGGACGCCGCCTTGCTCAGCCAGATCGAGATCATCAACTCGGCGCGCCTGGCTTCGGTGGTGGTCGACAAGCTGAAGCTCGATCAGAACCAGGACTTCATGAACCCGCCGCAATCGGCTCTGGCCAAGGGCATCGGTTTCGTGCGCGGCGTGATCGGCTATTTCCGCAGCAGCTCCGCCGACCAGCTCCCCGGCATCGAGAATGTCGACGCCGCCACGCGCGACGCCATGATCAAGGAAGCGAGCCACGACTACGCCGTGCTGAAGCTGCAGAACGAGGTGCTGGCGCAGCGCAATGGCCGCAGCTACGTCATCGCCATCGCCTACCAGTCGCCGAATCCGGCGCTGGCGACGGCGATCACCAAGGCCTATTCCGAGGCCTATCTGGCCGACCAGCTCAACGCCAGCTTCGACGCCACCGAACGCGCGGCGGTCTGGCTGCAGGGCCGCTTGACGGAGCTTCGCGAAAGCTCGCAGAAGGCGTCGATGGCGGTCGAGATGTTCCGGGCCGAGCACGGACTGTCCGCCAACAGCGACGGGCAGCTGATGAGCGACAAGCAGCTCGCCGATCTGAATGCCCAGCTCATCGTCGCGCAGGCCGACACGGCCCGCGCCAGCGCCCGCTATCAGCAATACAAGGCGATCGTCGATAGCGGCTCCGACAACGCCTTCAACGATTCCGCCATCGCGAGCGATCAGCCGAGCAGCTCGGTCATCACGACGCTCAAGACCCGCTATCTCGCCATCGCCAAGCGTCTGCAGGACGTTTCGGCCAACTATGGCGCGGACCATCCCCAGGCGGTGGCGCTTGCCAAGGAGAAGGCCGATGTGTCGGCGCAGATCTTCGGCGAGTTGAAGCAGCTTACCGAAAATTACCGCAACGAATATGAGGTGGCTCAGACACGTGAGACGGCGCTCAGGCAGAAGATCGCCGACGCGGCCGGCAAGAGCTCCATCGACAACCAGTCGCAGGTCAAGCTGCGCGATCTGACCCAGCAGGCGACGGCGCTCACCACGCTCTACCAGACGTTCCTCGGCCGCTATGAGGAGGCCTCGCAGCAGCAGTCCTTCCCGGTCGGCAAGGTGCGCATCATTTCCGATGCGACGATGCCGCTCTCTGCCGCCAGCCCGCGCACGTCCAAGGTGCTGGCGCTCTTCCTCGTGCTTGGCGTGCTGGCTGGCGCCGGATTTGGCGGCCTGAACGAGTTCAACGAGCGCTTCTTCAGGACCGGCGACGACATCCGCGACCGCGTCGGCCTCAAATTCCTCGGCTACCTGCCGACGATCGGCGGCGGCAGGTCGGGCAAGGACAACAAGCCCGACGACGCCGAAACCGATCCCAAGGTCGCCAGCCTGTCGGCGGCGGAGAAACGGGCGCGCATGCGGGTCAGCATCGATGCGCCGGCATCGATGTTCGCCGAAACGCTGCGCAACGCCAAGATCGCCTTCGACGTGGTGATGGAAGGCCAGGGCAGCCGTGTCATCGGCGTGATCTCGCTTCTGCCCGGCGAGGGCAAGTCGACGGTGGCGGCGAACCTGGCGGGGCTGCTGGCCGCCAACGGCGCCAGGACGCTGCTGATCGATGGCGATCTGCGCAATCCCGGGCTCAGCCGCAGCCTTGGCATGGAAACCGAGCAAGGGCTGATGGAAGCGGTGGTCAGCGGCCAGACCTGGCAGTCGGTCGGCAAGGTCGACCGGCAGACCAAGCTGGCGATCATCCCGGCGGTGCTGCGCGGCCAGTTCTCGCACACCAGCGAGCTGCTCTCCTCGGCCGGCATGCGCCGCTTCATCGACAACGCCAAGGAGACGTTCGAATACATCGTCGTCGACCTGCCGCCGCTGGGTCCCGTGGTTGACGCCAAGGCCTTCGCGCCGCTCGTCGACGGATTCGTGCTGGTCACCGAATGGGGCCGCACGCCGCGCGCCATGGTGCGCTCGATGCTGGAATCGGAGCCCTACGTCGCCAACAAGATCATTGGCGCCGTGCTCAACAAGGTCGATCTGAAGCGGCTGGCGAAATACGGATCGCTCGGTGGCTCCGAGAAATTCTTCGACCGCTATTCGACCTACTATCTGGAGAAGTCGGACGCGCGCACCAAACAGGCTGCGTGACGCAATTCCTGAAAAGGCGTGGACGGTTTTCCGTCCGAAAAATCGCGCCAAAGAGACAGAGCGGTTCGGCGTTTCAATGAACGCCGAACCGGTCTAGTTGGAACCGTGGCGCGCCCGAGACGCGGATTCATGCGCGACAAGCGAGACTACGGTCTCACGGATCCAGCGCTGGCCGCTGTGTCCATGGCTGCGCTCATGCCACACCATTCCCACCGCAAAGCCTTCAACGGGAAACGGACAGTCCATCACGTCAAGCTTGTCCGCGGAATCACGCACCAGCCGTTCCGGGACCAGCGCGACGAAGTCCGAGCGAGACACGATCTCGGGGACGAACAGGAACGAAGCCGCGGAGAGCACGACATTACGCTTGTGTCCGAGAGCGGCCAAGGCACTGTCTACCGGTGTCGCGAAGCCGCCGCCTTCCACGGACACGACCACTTGCTCCAACTCGGCAAATTCAGCGACCGTGATTCCTTCCCGCAGCCGCGGATGCTTCTTGCGGCCGATAAGCACGTAGCGCTCATCGAATAGATGTCGAGCGCGAAGACCTTGCGGGGCCTCCTGCGGCGTCATCAGTGCCAAATCCACATCACCGCGCGCCATCTGCGCTTCCAATTGCGGCAGGTCCAGATTGCGTATCGCAACGCGAACGCCCGGTGCTAGCGTCCTGAGCTCCACGACAAGCGGCCTGACGATCGCAGCTTGCAGATAGTCCGTACAGGCAATCGCGAAGATCAGCCTGGCCTTCGCCGGATTGAAGTTCCGATGCGAGCTGACCGTGGCGCGAACTTGATCAAGGGTTTGGCGCAACGGGTCGAGCAGTTCCATTGCTTTGGCCGTCGGCGTCATCCCTCGCTGGGCGGGAATCAGCAGTTGGTCGTCGAACTCTTGTCTGAGGCGGTTCAACTGGGCGCTTACCGCTGGCTGGCTCAGATGCAGTCGGGCAGCCGCCTTCGTGACGTTGCGCTCGATCAGCAGCGTCTCCAGCGTAACCAACAGATTGAGATCAAGGCGTTTGGTATCCATGGAATGGATAGTAGCCGATCACTTATGCGATTTCAAAAATAGGTAGAATCGTCCGAGACTCTTGCTGAGCCAAACGTCGCGGCACGCTTTTCGGCGGCCAGGCGTGATCGTCTGTCCGGGGCCGAAGCGATTTCGCCCTCAAGCCGGGATATAATCAGCATGAGCCAGATTGATACCTCCAAACCCCTGATCACGGTTGTCGGGGCCTCGAGCAAGCAGGGTCGCAGCGTCGCCAAGTCCCTGCTCGACAGTGGACGCTACCGCGTGCGTGCGCTGACTCGCCGTCTCGACAGCCAACCAGCGCAAGCCTTGGCGAAGAAGGGGGCCGAGGTCGTGGTGGCGCCCCTGGAATTCGGCCGGCAGGCCGAACTGACCGAAGCACTGAAAGGTTCGGCCGGGGCGTTCTTGATGACGCCGCCGATCGTCAAGGTGCCGCCGGCGGAACCCGAACTCAACCTCGGAAAGGAGTTGGCCGACGCGGCAGTGGCCGCTGGTGTCGAACACGTGGTTTTCAGCGGGCTCGAAAATGTCGAAGCGATCACCGGCGGCACCAAGTGGGCACCGCATTTCACGGACAAGGCAAAGGTAGAGGATTACATCCGCAACTTACCCATTCGCAGCTCGTTTGTATACTTGGCGTTTTATTACACCAATTTCCTGGAATACTACGTGCCGCAAGGTGTGGAGGACGGCATAGATTTCGCCATATACTTGCCTCCGGACGTCCCCGTGCCGTTCTGCGACCCGCTCACTGCGGCCGGTCCAGCGGTGCGCGAGATCTTCGATCACCCCGCGCGATACGCCGGGGAGGCGCTGCCCGTGATCGGCGAGTTTATCTCGGCGCAGCAAATGGTGGACACGTTTGTGCGCGTCACCGGCAAGCGCGCGCGCTACGCCTCTGCATACTCGCGCGAAGACTTGTTGCGCCATTTTCCGGGTTTCGCCGGCAACGAGCATCTCGTGCGCGAATTGGTGGGCATGGTCGAATATGCCGTCGAATATGGCTACTACGCTCCCGGGCGCGATCTGACCTGGAGTCGGAAGATCGATCCGAATGCGCTGACCTGGGAACAGTTTCTCAAGCGCAGCAAATGGCAGGGCGACTTGCTGTCCTATGGCGCCGCCGCCGAGGCCGACCTTGCGCCGATCTGAGAGCGGCGACGCTGTGCTCTTCCTTAACTCGCCGAAGACAGCAGCTTGCCGTGCTTGCCGACGATCCTGACCGCGGTCAGCCGGCCGCTCCGGAAGGCGCCGGTATCGATGCCGAGCCGGTGGCCCTCGAACTTCGGCGCATCCACGATCGTGTGGCCATGCACCACCCAGCGGTCGAGAAGGTGAGCCTGCTCGAAGAACTCGGCGCGGATGTTGAGCAGGTCGTCCTCGTCCTGGTCAACGAGGTCGATGCCGGGCCTGATGCCCGCGTGGACGAAGACGAATTTCCGCGAGCAGACCATCACCGGCAGTGTGCGCATGAAGGAGACATGGCTGGCGGGAATGGCTTCGCGGATGCGTCGGTCGACCTCGTCGCTTGAGCCGTAGAGGTCAGAGAGCCGCGCCGGGTCGACTCCGTAGGAATAGAGGGTCTCCAACCCGCCGATCGCCAGCCACAGCTCGCGCGACAGATAGCCGTCGAGATAGCCGAGCATCGCGACCTCGTGGTTTCCCGCCAGGCAGACGCGCAGGAACCCTTTCGGCGCCGGCGCGACGAGATGATCGAGCACGCGCTTCGAGTTCGGGCCGCGGTCGACATAGTCGCCGAGCATGATGATGATCTTGCGGCCGCGAAAGGGCAGCGCATCGAGCAGGATCTTCTGCTCCAGCGACCGCAATTCGCTGTAGCAGCCGTGCACGTCGCCGATTGCATAGACGACCGTGTCCTGCATATCCATTTCCAGGCGGTCGCGCGGCGCGGTCCGGGGTCGTCTCGATCGCTGGAACAGGCTCACGGATTGAGGCTCGATGCTCGCTAGGGGTCTATCCCAGTTTCAGGGAGCATGTCACACGGCACGCATGAAGCCTCGATATCATGCTCGGCCGGAATTTCCATACCGGCGCGAACATTACTCGTTCGTTACTTCAGGCGTGGGGAACCGGCAGTTAAGCCGTCTTGGGCCTCGCTGTCACCGGCTGGCAATCGCCCTTGCGCCGGGGCTGGTCCCGCAGTTGCAGGCGATGATGCAGGCCGGCTAAACCCCGATGCCGCGCCCCTTCAGCGCCGCGGTGATCTCGTCGAGGATGACGGGGTCGTCGATGGTCGCCGGCATCGTCCATTCCTCCTTGTCGGCGATCTTCTGCATGGTGCCGCGCAGGATCTTGCCGGAGCGGGTCTTGGGCAGACGCTTGATCGTCACCACCGTCTTGAAGGCGGCGACCGGGCCGATGCGCTCGCGCACCAGTCCCACCACCTCGCTTTCAATGAGGGCGGTATCGCGCGAAACGCCGGCGTTGAGCACGACGAAGCCGAGCGGCACCTGGCCTTTCATGGCGTCGGCGATGCCGATGACGGCGCATTCGGCGACGTCGGGATGCGCGGCAAGGACTTCCTCCATCGCGCCTGTCGACAGCCGGTGGCCGGCGACGTTGATGATGTCGTCGGTGCGGGCCATGACATAGAGGTAGCCGTCCTCGTCGAGCATGCCGGCGTCGGCCGTCTTGTAGAAGCCGGGGAACTCCTCGAGATAGGCCTGACGGAAACGGCCGTCGGCGTTCCACAGCGTCGGCAGGCAGCCGGCCGGCAGCGGCAGCTTGACCACGACATTGCCCAGCGTGCCGCGCGCCACTTCGTGGCCGGCATCGTCGAGCACGCGGATGTCGTAGCCCGGCATCGGTACGCCGGGCGAACCGTATTTAACCGGCAAGAGCCCCAGACCGGCCGGATTGATGGTCATCGGCGACCCCGTCTCGGTCTGCCACCAGTGGTCGATGACCGGCACGGCGAGCTTCTGCTCGGCCCATTTGATGGTTTCCGGATCGGCGCGCTCGCCGGCGAGGAACAGCGTGCGGAATTTCGACAAATCGTATTTCGGCACGAACTCGCCGCGCGGGTCCTGCCCCTTAATGGCGCGGAACGCGGTCGGCGCGGTGAACAGCGCCACCACGCCATGCTGCGATATCACCCGCCAGTAGGTGCCGGCGTCCGGCGTGCCGATCGGCTTGCCTTCGAAAAGTATGCTGGTCGCGCCATGCAGCAGCGGGCCGTAGACGATGTAGGAGTGGCCGACCACCCAGCCGACATCGGAGGCCGCCCAGAACACCTCGCCGGGCTTGACGCCGAACTCGTTCTCCATCGTCCATTTCAAGGCGACCATGTGGCCGCCATTGTCGCGCACGATGCCCTTCGGCTGGCCGGTCGTGCCCGATGTGTAGATGATGTAGAGCGGGTCGGTGGCCAGCACCGGAACGCAGTCGACATTGGCGCCGGCGGCCCGCTCGCGCGCAACCGCGTCGGCATAGTCGATGTCGTAGTGGTCCTTCAGCTCGCAGCGCAGCTGCTCGCGCTGCAGGATCAGGCACGCATCGGGCTTATGCCTCGACATCTCGATCGCTTTGTCGAGCAGCGGCTTGTAGGGCACGACACGGCCGGGCTCTAACCCGCAGGATGCCGAGATGATCAGCTTCGGCTTGGCGTCGTCGATGCGGGTGGCAAGCTCATGCGAGGCAAACCCGCCGAAGACCACCGAATGCACGGCGCCGATGCGCGAGCAGGCGAGCATGGCGATGGCCGCCTCCGCCACCATCGGCATGTAGATGATGACGCGGTCGCCCTTGCCGATGCCCCGGTTCTTCAGCACCGAGGCAAGCGCGACCACCTCGCGCTTGAGGTCGGCATAGGTGTATTTCCGGATCGTGCCGGTGATCGCGCTGTCATGGATCAGCGCCACCTGGTCGGCGCGGCCGCCGGCGACATGGCGGTCGATGGCGTTGAAGCAGGTGTTACAGGTCGCGCCGGTGAACCAGCGGCCATAGACGCCGGCCTCGGCGTCGAAGACGCGTTCGGCCGGTGAATACCAGTCGATCTCCTTGGCCGCCTCGGCCCAGAACCTTACCGGATCGCGCCTCCAGCTCTCATAGACCTCGTGGTAGCGTGACGCCATCCAGCTTCCTCCCCGGAAAATTTGCCACCCCCAAATAGCCTATGCCCTTCCGGCCGGCCATGTCTTCCCCGAATTTCGTCGATGGCCGATCTCGCCTCGGTCGCAAATATCCGGCACCTTGGCATGCCGGTAGCTGCCCGCCATGCGTTGGGCCAGGCAGCGAGCACGGCGGACTGCTCGGCGAGCTTCGAGACACAGCAAGATGGCGACATATCGGGCAAGGCGCTCGGCTTCCGGCTGACGTTGCAGGGCCAGGACGGCAAGCCGTTGAAGATATTGCACGAGGACAAGGCGGTGCCGGGCTCGGGGAACTGCCCGACCTCCTAGTCCCTGTCGGAGGCCTACGAATTCGCGCCCGAGGGCAAGCCGGCGGTCATCGCCGTGCTGGTGCTCCGCTTCAGCCAGGGCTTCGAAGGTCGCGACCGGCGGCTTCATCGCGGTAGCAGGCCAGACGCTGAACAGCGCCGGCCCGGCCGGGGCAGGCAAACCCTGGCGACGGTGCCACGGCACCGTTCCTCACTATCGGCACTGTTTGCCGGCTTAAAGCGGCAAGGCCGCGAGCATCAATCCGACGCCGCCGGCGATCAGTATCGCAGCCGCAAGTGCCTTCCGATGGCGTTCGAACGCCGTCGGAGCCCGATCCCAATTGTAACGCATACTCGTCACCCTTTCCCCAAACCCCGGCGATTCCATAGCTTACTTAGGGGAAAGAAGGCAACACCCCCGGTTTTTGCCAGCTTGCCGGGCAATGGCGTTCATTGTCAGTTGCGGTCCTCGGTCGTTTCCGGGGTCGCCATGAACCGGGCCGCAGCCCGTCGCGGGCAGGCCGTCAGAGCAATGGACAGCACCGCCTAGCCGCGCTAATGGCTCTCCAGCATTTTTGCATGGACTGGAGATGGCCCATGGTCGAAATCGCATCTGAGATGGTTCTGCGGCTGGCCGACGACGCCTCGGTGCAGCATGTCGGCGATGGCGCCGTCGTGCTTCTGGCGCGCAGCGGCCAGCTCTATACTTGCAACGGCACCACCGAAGCCTTTCTCGACAAGGTTGACGGCGCGCGCAGCCTCGACCAGATCGTCGATCTGCTTTGCGACGAGTTCGAGGTCGACAAGGATATGCTCGACCAGGACATGGCGGCGCTTGCCGCGGAACTGGTGGCGGAAGGCATCCTCGCCGACCCCGGTGCATGATGGCTGACGGGCCGCTGCTGCGGGCGTTGTTTCGCGCCCATCTGTGGGCCAGCGCGCGGCTGATGCCTGCCCTCGTCGGCAAGCGCGACTTCGAAGCGGTGCTGAAATGGGCGCCGCTGACGTCGCCGACTCCCTATCGCGGCCTGCCGTCCGCCTACATCGTCGCCAGCGTCAACCGCGCGGTCAGGCATCCCTGGCTGATGCGCGACCGCAGATGCCTGAGGGAGGGCCTGCTCGCCCATCGCTTCCTGCGTCTCGCCGGCTTCGATCCGGACCTGCGCTTCGGCGTCGATCCGCAATCGCTGCATGCGCCGCGCCTGTCGGCGCATTGCTGGGTCTGCCTCGAGGGCCGGCCGGTGGTCAGCGACAGCCTTCCCGGCATGGTCGAAATCTACCGCCATCATGCCGAGCCGGGAAAGGCGCGCGCCGTTTGACCGCTTCCGTCAGCTACGCCCTCAACGGTCAGGTCGTCGGCATATCGGCCGAACGCGCCGAACTCTGGCGCGATCTCGACCGGATGCTCTCGGGCCTGAGCGCCACCGAACCCGTCGATGCCGGCTTTCGCATCGACATCGTCGAGACACCGACGCTGGCCGAGACGCCGGAGGGAACGCTTGCCTTCGACGGCGAAGTGCCCGAGGACGGCCATTGCCGGATGATCGATGGCGGCGACCTCGTCCACCTGGTCTTTCCCGGCCGGCAGACGATTTCCATCCATGCCGGCCAGCGCCGGGCCGAAATCCGCACCGGCCCGGGCGTCAGCGTCACCTGGACGGCGTGGATGCTGGTGCTGGATGCCGCGCTCGATGCCAGTGGGCAGTATATGCTGCACACCGCCGGCCTGACGCTGCCGGGCAGCGATGCCGTGGTCCTCATCCACGCGCCGAGCGGCACCGGCAAGACCACGACATCGCTGGCGCTGGCCTCGCAAGGCTTCGGCCTGTGCGCCGACGACTCCATGATCCTCGACGTGGCGCCGGACAAGGCGGTTGCCTGGGGCCTGCCTCGCCATGTGAAGATCCATCGCAAGACCGCCGAACTTGTCCCGCTCGTCTTGCCCTGCCTCGGCCCCTCCTGGGACCGCAATGGCGAACAGGCCGTGTCGCTCGAGCGCCTCGGCGAGATATTGCGCGTCGAAAGCATTGCCGCCAGGCCGGTCTCGGCGCTGCTGCATCTTGCCCGCTCCGCCGATGGCGAGAGCAGGCTTCATCCCATGGCCAGGACCGACGCCATGGTCGCGCTGGCCGCCGACAATGTCAGGACCGGCATGACCGGCCTGCTGCAGGTGCAGAAACACCGGCTGGCGGCGATCGCCAGGCTGGTCACCACAGTGCCGACCTTCACCCTGGAGGTGGGCGCGCGGCCGGCCGATGCGGCGCGATTGATCCAGTCCACCCTGTCCGCGGCCTGATTCAGCGCGACCCTTCGGTCCGCTCCCCAAAGCGGCGTATTTCAAAGAACCGCTGGCCGAGCCGAAGCCGGCCGAACGCGCGTTGCCAGCGCGTCAGCTGCCGCGCGAAGCCACTATAGGCAAGATGCGCGACGCGGCCGTCGGCGCAATCGAATTCGATCATGCCCCACCGCCTTGCCGGCGGTTCGCCTGTCGCCGGTCCGAGCCGGCGGATCGGGTGCGCCAGCCGGGCGAGCTTCCCGTCTATCGGCACATAGAGGGCGACGGCGCGCCCGACGATGCGCCAGATCTTGGCGACATGGGCGCTCGACCATTGACTGCCGACCACTACCGGCGTGCGGCCGACTTGCGCCCAGGTGAAGGTGCCCTCCGGCTGCGGCATGCCATCGAGCACGCCGGCGCTGTGATCGGGCGCGGCCTCCGCCACCAGCATTTTCATTCCGCTGGCCAGCGCCCGCGACAGCGTCGCCGTCGACTGCCAATCTCCGGGAGAAAACGCGATCTGGGCCAGGATGTCGCCCTCGTCGAAGCCGGACGTCATCTTGTGCAGACTGACCCCGCCATGTGTCTCATCTTGCCCATCGAGGACGAGCCGCGCGATCGGGTGCGGGCCCTTGTAGTTGGGCAGCAGCGCCGGATGCAGGTTCAGCCCGCCCTTCGCGAACAGCTTCAGCACGGTCTCCGGAATAAGGGTAGGAAACCCGAAAGTGATGAGGACGTCCGCGTTGAAACCGGCGAGGCGTTGGCACATCGCCGCCCAGTCATGCGGGCGGCCGAATTCGATCAGCGGCACCTCGGCGGGAACGAGATGCTGCCATAGTACAAGCTTGCGTCTCCAGCGTCGCCGCCAGGTGCCGAAGCTCCACTGTTTGCCGGGCCGTGGGCCAGGCACGACGATCGCGGCGATGCGGTGGCCCTTCTCCACCCAGCCGGCGAGCATCGGGGCCGTGATCGGCGTGATTTCGATGATGAACACGGCCGAGATCGGCTTGTCCGGGGCTGCTGCGTGATCAGGCACGATACGGCCTCGGCCTCGCCAGCCGCTGGATCCAGCGGAAGGCGTCGCGACGAAGCCGCGAGCGCATCTTGTCCCTGGAATTGACGCCGAGCAGGGTCTCGCGGGTGATCAGCCGCCTGGCCAGCCGGATGCCGAGATCAGGCTTGATCCGGTCGGCGAGGTCGAGCGCGCGCGCCTCGTCGAAAAGCCGGCCGGTCACGTCGAGCACCGTCGCCAGTTCGAGTTCGATGCCGGTCATGCGCGCGGCCTCCAGCAACTGCGCTTCCGCTTCCGGTGATGGCAAGGCCCGCACGCCCTGCAGCACGTCGACGCATAGCTGCAGTCGGTGGAACTTGTGTCCGCCGGCGGCATGCACGATGGCGATGGTCAGCAGCGCCGCCGGCGTGTCGGTCCCGTCGCCGTCGATGGCCTGCAATTCGCGAAAACCCAGCGACAGCCGCCGCCGCATGCCGGAATCATGCACCAGATTGCCGTGCAGTTCGATCAGCAGGCTCGAATTCTCCTTTTCCAGCCATTTGAACTCCTGCAAATCGTGTGACCGGGCTTCGCCGCTGTGGAGCTCGAAGCCGGAGGCCGCGATCACCTGATTGGCGTCGTTGATGCTGGCCGGCTCGACCAGGATGTCGATGTCGGTGAACGGCCGATCCGAGACATGTTTGTAGAGCTTGCGCGCGAAGACCGGACCCTTGACGATCCGCGCTGGGATGTCCTTCGCCGCCAGCGCCTTCATGATGCGCTCGCCATGATATTGCAGCAGCATGGACTGGCCGGTGACCAGCGTCGATGCCTCGCGCAGTTCGGTCAATCTCGCTAGCAGGGCAGCATCTTGCGGCAAATGGGCGTCGCCGCGCTCCTTGAGCTTGCGCAGCATGATCGGCAGAACGCCGTGGAATTCGGCATTGTCGAGCAGAGCCAACAGGGTTGCCGCCGCCGGAACCACGGCCATGCGCGCCTCCGGATCGGCGTAGTTCAGCAGCAGTCTTTCGTCGGCAGGCGCAAGTGGTGGCAGCATCAACCCGTTCGGTGTTTGCGCAATTAAGGAAAGTGTCGCGAATATGGTTGCAGAAAAGCCCCATGGAAACCAGTGCGGCGGCAACAAAGCTCACGCCTGATTTGACTTGGCGAAGAGGTATCCCTGGAGGCTACATCCCCCAGCGCAGCGCCGCCGTATGCACCGGCGCGTCCCACAGGGTCGTCATCTCGTCGTCGAGCATGGTCAGCGTGATCGAGCAGCCGGCCATGTCGAGCGACGTGACATAAGACCCGACCAGCGAGCGGGCAACGCTCACGCCGCTTGCCTCGAAAATCCTGCGGGCGCTGTTGTACATCAAATAGAGCTCCATCGACGGCGTGCCGCCGAAGCCGTTGACGAACAGCAGCGCCGGGCCTCTGGCGCGGCCGCCGAGGTCGCCTGTTATCGCCGCGCAGATTTCCTCGGCGATGGCGTCGGCGCTCTTCAGGGCGTCGCGCCGCCGGCCGGGCTCGCCATGGATGCCGACACCGAATTCCATCTCGCCGTCGCCGATCTCGAAGGTCGGCTTGCCCGCCGCCGGCACGGTGCAACTGGTCAGCGCCACGCCCATCGAGCGCGTCGCGCCGTTGACGCGCTCGCCGAGCGCCTTGAGCTCCTTCAGCGCCATGCCTTGCTCGGCCGCCGCGCCGACGATCTTTTCCACCACCAGCGTGCCGGCGACGCCGCGCCGGCCGGTGGTGTAGGACGAGTTCTCGACCGCGACGTCGTCATTGGTCACTACCTGCAGCACGCCTTCCGACATTTCGGCCGCCATGTCGAAGTTCATCACGTCGCCTTCATAGTTCTTGACGATGAACAGGCAGCCTGCGCCGGTGTCGACGGCCCCGGCCGCCGCCAGCATCTGGTCGGGCGTCGGCGAGGTGAACACCTGACCGGGGCAGGCCGCGTCCAGCATGCCGTGGCCGACCAGCCCGCCATGCAGGGGCTCGTGGCCCGAGCCGCCGCCCGAGATCAGCGCCACCTTGCCCGGCTTCAGCGCCCTGCGGCGGATGAATTTGTGCTCGTCACCCAGCACAAGGATATCCGAATGGGCGGCGACGAAGCCGTCGAGGCTCTCGGTCAGCACCGTGTCCACCGCATTGATGAATTTCTTCATGGCTGTCCTCCCGGAACAGTCTCGAATTTTTATGCAATTCCGAACGGAAAACCGCTGCTTTTCCCGGAATTGCTTGGTTAGCCGCTGCCCTTGCCGGCGATGCTGGTGATCTTCTGGATGAAGTCGTTGATCGCCCGGTCGAGCGCCGCATTCTGCTTGTCGTCGCCGAAATCCGGCACGATGAGCGAGACATGGCGCGTCTTGCGCAGGCCGGAGGCCGCCGACATCTTGCCCGGATGCGCCTGGTGATAGGCGGTGAGGAACTGGTCGCGCTCGGCCGGGCTGAAATGGCAGACGGAAAAGATCGAAGGCAGATGCTTTGACGGGATCGGGATCGAATAGGCCGGGCTGGAGATCTGGGTGACGAAGCTGCGATGCTTGCCGAGCGCGTCCGCCAGCCGCTGGCGCATGCCGGACGGCCGCTGGTCGATGACGTGCGACAGGATCGTCTTGTAGGCGCGGATCGCCTCTTCCGAGCCGGCTTCGGGTATCTTCTCCGCCTCGGCCATGCCGGACCTAGACCGGGACTTCCGCAATGGCGGCTTTCGCCATTGCGAGTTGGGCTGGGGCGACCGAGAGGTCGCGCAGGCCGCATTCGAGCAGCGCCGGGATGGCGGCCGGATCGCCGCCGGCATCACCGCACAGGCTGACCGGGATCTCCGTCTCGCGTCCGAAGCGCACCACCGCTTCCATCAACCTAAGAACCGCCGGATGCCGTACCGAGTTGAGGTAGGTGACGGCGGCATTGTCTCGGGCCGCCGCCATCACATATTGCGTCAGGTCGTTGGAGCCGATCGAGAAGAAGGCGACGTTCGCGAAAGCTTCCGGCGCAATCGCCACAGAAGGCACCTCGACCATGATGCCGAGCGGCGGCATCGTGTGCGCGACGCCGAGCGCGGCAAGGCTCGCCTGCTCCTCCGCGAACAGCGCGGCGGCCTGGCTGTATTCCTCGGGCGTGGCGATCATCGGAAACATGACCTTCAGATTGCCGTGGATGGCGGCGCGCAGCAATGCCCTGATCTGCACCCGGAAAATGTCGCGCCGCTTGAGCGACAGCCGGATGCCGCGCAGGCCGAGAAAGGGGTTGGTCTCCGCGACGGTGAAGCCGGCAACCGGCTTGTCGCCGCCGGCGTCGACGGTGCGGATGGTCACCGGCTTGTCGCCTGCCCATTCCAGCACCTTGCGGTAGGCATGATACTGCGTCTCCTCGTCCGGAAGCGTCTTGCCGAACAGGAACTCCGTCCGCATCAGCCCGACGCCGTCGCAGGTCGAGATGTCGATGCCGTCGACATCGGAAGGGTTGGCGATGTTGACCTGCACGCGCACGGCGATTCCCGCCTTGGTCACCGCCGGCCGGGTCAGGAAAGACTGCGCCGCGCCCTGGCGCGCGGCGAAGGCGGACGATGATTGCCGGAAGGCGTCGATCTCGGCCGGTGAGGGCGAGAGCACCATCCCGCCATGCTCGGCATCGAGCAACGCCATGCCTGCGAGGCTGGCCGGGAAGGTGCCGAGCCCGACCACCATTGGCACGCCGCGCGCACGCGCCAGCATGGCGACATGGCTGGCGGTGCTGCCGGCCCTGAGCGCGATGCCGCCACCGGCGCTCCAGTCGATTTCGAGGAAGCGCGTCGGCGCGACGTCCTCGCCATGAAAGATGGCGCCGAGGGGTGCCGTGGGTTCCCCGTCCTCGCTCAGCGCACGCAGGACCTGGTCGCGTATGTCGCGCAGATCAGCGGCGCGCGCACGGAAATAGTCCTGGTCTGACGCGTCGTAGCCGGCGATTTCGGCGTCGAGCGCCGCCCGCCATGCGACATCGGCGGCCTGGCCGGAGCCGATCGAGGCGAAGGCCGGCGCGCTCAGCGCATCGTCCTGCAGCATGGCGATATGGAATTCCAGTATGCCGGCGGCATCGCCGTCGGCGGTTTCGATCATTGCGCTGAGCCGGCTTACCGCCTTGCCGATCGCGGTCTCCAGCGCCGCAATCTCCTCCGCCGCGCTCGACTTGCTTGTGTAGGCGGCAGGCGGCCGGTCGAGATCGAACAGCCGCCCTTCGGCATAGCCGGCCGAAGCCGGGATACCCTCAATGCGCATCGTCCGCATTCCTTGCGGCCGGACGGACATGCAAGTCGGCATCAAGCGGACCGGGCATGGTCCGCATCCTCGTCGAAATCGCGCTGCACCAGGTCGACCAGCGCGTCGACCGCCTCGCTCGCGCCGTCGCCCTTGGCCCGGATGTGCAGCAGCGTTCCCTTAGGCGCCTTGGCCGCCATCACCTTGACGATGCTCTTGGCGTCGAACCAGGGGCCGTTGGCGGCGACGGCAACCTCGACCTCGGCCGCGAACGATTTGGCGAGCTTGGTGAACTTCACCGAAGGGCGCGCGTGCAGACCCACGGTGTGGGTGATCAGGACGGTGGCTTCGGCGGATGCGGACATTCAGTCGGTTCCCGTTCATTCACGACGGCGACAATTCATGCGCCGTCGCCACCACTTCCTTGAGCGAGGCGCCGCCGGAAGCTTCCGTCGCCGCCATCACCGCGCCCTCGACGATCGGCGCGTTGCAGACCACGATCTTGTGCGAGCGCGGCTCGCCGATCATCTCGACCGCCATCTCCGAGTTAGTCTCCGCGCCGCCGAGATCGACGAGGATGGCGACGCCAGCCTCCGACCAGGCCTTTTCGATCGCGCCCATGATCGCCTCGACGCTGGTGCCGAGCCCGCCATGGCCGTTTCCGCCGCACCATGCAAGCGGCACTTCGTCACCCACCATCTGGCGCACCATGTCGGCCGTGCCTTCGGCGACCAGCGGCGAATGCGACACGATGACGATACCGACATTGCTCATTGGTGGTCCTCGACGGCTTCAGCGACTGCGCGCACCAGCAGCGCGGTCGAGCGCGCACCGGCGTCCATATGCCCGATTGAGCGGTCGCCCAGGAAGGACGCTCGCCCGCGCAACGCCTTCATCGGCACGGTGGCGTCCGCCGCCCTGTCGGCGACATCGGCGATCTCCTTGCCAGTCCTGCCTCGCGCCAGCGCCTCATACACCGGTTGCAGCACGTCGAGCATGGTTTTTTGTCCCGGCTGCGATTTGCCGCGCGCCGCGACCGCCTCGATGGCCTTGCCCAGCGCCACCGTCAGCCCGTCGCGGTCCGGCGCCACCGGCAATTCCTTGCCCAGAGCCATGAACAGCGTGCCGAACAAGGGGCCGGAGGCACCGCCAACCGTCATCACCAGCTTGGTGCCGACTGCCTTCAACGCGTCGGGCAGCGGCTTTGCCGCGAAAGCGTCCGCCTCGGCGCGCACGGCCTCAAAACCGCGCTTCATGTTGAGGCCATGGTCGCCGTCGCCGATCGCCTGGTCGAGCGCGGTTAGTTCTTCGGCATGCGCCGCGATCGTGTCCGCCGCCGCCGCGATAAAGCTGGAGAAATCGGATGCGGCCATTGCCTGTCCTTCAAGCCGGGGCGAACATGGCGGCAACGGCCGCGAACACTTCCGCTACAGCAAAGGCGCCGGGATCAGCGACGCCGTCAAGCTGCCGGCCGATATAGGCGGAACGCCCGGCCTTCGCCTTGCGCATCGCGGCAGTGGCCTCCGCGCCATGCCGCGCGGCCGTCGCGGCTGCTTCCAGCCCGCCCGTATCGAGCGCCTTGAGCGCCGGCTCCAGCGCATCGACCATGGTGCGGTCGCCGATCTTGGCGCCGCCGTAGAAGGTCATCCGGTCGAGGCCGGCGAGCAGCGCCTTGGGCAGAGTCGCGCCAAAACCCAAAGTCTGCGCCGCTGCGGTGAAGAAGATCGACAAAAGCACACCGCTCGAACCGCCCATCGCGGTCCCCAGCGTATCGCCGATTGCCGCCAGCGCTGCCGCCCGGTCGGCAAGCGGCAGCGTGTCGAGACGCTCGAGCACGCTGCGCGCGCCGGTCGCCACCGTCGACCCTGTATCGCCGTCGCCGGCCTTGGCGTCTAGCCCGTTCAAGGGCTCCTCCAGCGAGATCAGCTTCTCGCAAACGACGGTGATCAACCGCTCGGCGGCGGCGTCGCGACTCGCCGCCTTCGCGGTGGCGTGAACCGCCGGCTTGGCCGCCGCCACGACGAGCGGCTGGCGAACCGGCTTCGCCGGCAGCCAGGCATGCGGACCGACCGGCGCCAGCAGCGCCGCCTCGCGTTCGGCATCCAGCCTGATCAGCGACAGCGAGAAGCCGTTCATGTTGAGCGCGGTCATCAGATGGCCGGGACCGATCGTCAGCGTCACCGCCTTCGCCAGCGGCGAGGCGAGCACCGCATTGGCGATCAGCGACATTTCGAGCGGCGGCACCGATCCGAGATTGTTGATCAGGAGCGCGTAGCGGCTGCCCGGATCGAGCCGCGCGGCGAGGCGCTCGGCCATGATGGCGACGAGTGAGCTGGCGCTCTGCAAGGCGATGCGCTCGACGCCCGGCTCGCCATGGATGCCGAGGCCGAGCTCGCCGTCTTCGGCGCCGAAGCGGTCTTCATGCGCCTGTCCGGGGATCGAGCACGAGGAGAGCGAGATGCCGAGCGAAAAAATGTCCTTTGCCGCCGCCCGCGCTGCCGCTGCTACCGACACCAGGTCTCGGCCGGTTTCGGAAAGATGCCCGGCTATCTTGTGGACGAACAGCGTGCCGGCGACGCCGCGTGGCTGCGCGATGTCGGGCAGCGCGATGTCGTCGCCGACGATCACCATCTCGACCGCAAAGCCTTCGACGCGCGCCTTCTCGGCGGCGAGGCCGAAATTGAGCCGGTCGCCGGTGTAGTTCTTGACGATCAGCAGGCAGCCGGCCGGGCCGGTCGTGGCGCGGATCGCCGCCAGCACCGCCTCGACGCTCGGCGAGGCGAAGATCTCGCCGGAGACTGCCGCCGTCAGCATGCCGGCGCCGACGAAGCCGGCATGCGACGGCTCGTGCCCGGCGCCGCCGCCGGAAACCACGCTGACCTTGGTCTTGTCACAGTCGGCGCGCAGCACGACCTTGATTTCCGGATAGCCGTCGAGGCGCGCCAGCGTGCCGGAGCCCGCGGTGGCGAGAAAGCCGTCCAGCGCTTCGGTGACGATCGAGTCCTTGCGGTTGAAAAAGTGCTTCATGGATTTCGTCCAGTCCGTAATATCTGCGGTCGTCAATCGATGTGTGGCGAATGTTGCGATCGAGCCAGCTACGTCAGCCGCTGTCCGTCCGAACCGAAATAAAGCGGCATGCGATAGCGGATCGTCACGAGGTCTCCCCTCTCGAGCGGCGTGTCGGGATCGGTCAGCGTGACCAGTTTCTTCGGCCCGACCGTCACATGCAGATGGTTTTGGTCGCCGAGATGCTCGACCCAGTCGACGACTCCGTCGGCATGGCCGTTGGCGGCCTTCTCGATCGACAGGTGTTCGGTGCGCGCGCCTATCGTCCTGGTACCGGTTGGCGCGCCCCCATCCGGCAGCAGCCCTGCAGGCAGAAGGTTGATCGCCGGCTGGCCGAGGCGGGCGGCGACATGAAGGTTTGCCGGCTCCGAATAGATGGCGCGCGGCGTGCCGATCTGCACCAACTCTCCTTCCGAGAGGATGCCGATGCGGTCGGCCATGGTCATCGCCTCGATCTGGTCGTGCGTGACATAGAGCATGGTGGCGCCGAGTTCGGACTGGATGCGCTTCAACTCGAGCCTGAGATCCGCGCGCAGCTTGGCGTCGAGCGAAGACAGCGGCTCGTCCATCAGATAGATGGACGGCTTGCGCACCAGCGCCCGGCCGATGGCGACGCGCTGCATCTCGCCGCCGGAGAGCTTGGTCGAGCGGTTGTCGAGTTTGTGGTGGATGCGCACCAGCCTGGCCACCTCCTCGACGCGGCGTCGCACCGCGTCCTCGCTGAGCTTGCGGGCCGGCGAGCGCAGCGGGAAGGCGAGGTTGTCGAAGACCGAGAGGTGCGGATAGAGCGAATATTGCTGGAAGACGAAGGCCGTGTCGCGCTCGGCCGGCGACAGCACCGTGGCGTCGCGGCCGGCGATGTGGATCGTGCCGCTATCCGGCCGCTCCAGCCCGGCGACCAGCCTGAGCGTCGTCGTCTTGCCGGCGCCGGTCGGGCCGAGCAGCACGACGAACTCGCCGTCCTTGATCTGCAGGTCGAGATTGTCGACGGCGACGGTCTCGCCAAAACTCTTGCTCACGCCCTTGATGTGCACGTCAGCCATGGCGCGCCTCCGCTGCCTTGTCATACATGGCGGTCTTCACCGCGCGGCCCGAGCCCTTCTCGAACAGCGACAGCCGAGCGCTGCTGAGCGACAGGCCGACCGGCTCGCCCGGATTGAGCCGGATCTCGGCCGGCACCCGCGCCTTGATGATGCCGTCCGCCGTCTCCACCGCCACGATCTGCGTGGTGCCGAGATATTCGGTGCCGTAGATGGCGCCGCGCAATTTCGAGGTCTCGTCAAAGCGGATGTGCTCGGGGCGGATGCCCAGCGCCATGTCGGCGGGTGCGATGTCCTCGCGCACCTCCGGCACGGTGACCTTGGCGCCCTGCACGAGTATCTCCTTCGCGCCCTTGGCAAGGCCGCCGCCGAACCTGAGGAAATTCATCGGCGGCGAGCCGATGAACTCGGCGACGTACATCGTCGCCGGGCGGTCGTAGATCTCGCGCGGGGTCCCGAACTGCTCGATGATGCCGTGGTTCATGACGGCGATCTTGTCGGCCATCGACATCGCTTCCATCTGGTCGTGCGTGACGTAGACGGTGGTGGCGTGGATGCGGCTGTGCAGCTCGCGCAGTTCATGCACCATCAGATCGCGGAACTCGGTATCGAGGGTGCCGAGCGGCTCGTCCATCAGGAAACATTTCGGCCGCCGCACGATGGCGCGGCCGAGCGCGACGCGCTGGCGGTCGCCGCCGGCAAGGCCGGAGACCGATTTGTTGAGCAAATGATCGATGCGGAGCAGCTTCGCCGTCTCCTCCACCCGCTGGCGGATCTCGGCCGAAGGCATGCCTTGCGCCAAGAGCGGGAAGCCGATGTTCTTGCGCACGTTCATGTGCGGGTAGAGCGCGAAGAGCTGAAAGACGAAGGCGATGTCGCGCTCCCGCGCCCGGCGCATGGTGACGTCCTCGCCGCCGAGCAGGATCTTGCCGCCGGTCGGCAACTCAAGCCCGGCGATCATGCGCAAGGTCGTGGTCTTGCCGCAGCCCGACGGCCCCAGCATGACGAAGAACTCGCCGTCCTCGACGACGAAGTTGGAATCCTGCACGGCGACGAAATCGCCGAAGGCTTTCCTAAGATGTTGGACGCGGATTTCGGCCATCGTCCTACTCCGGGAATTTCGAGACGATGATGAACATCAAGGTGCCTGCAAGCATGGTGATGAAGGAATAGGTGTAGAGCGACAGCGCGAAGGGCTGGAACAACATCAGGAAGCCGATGGCGATGATCGCCGTGGCGATATTCTCCAGCATGCCGCGCCGCGCCCAGCGGGGCCATGAGGAGCGCTTGGAGACAACAGTGCGGCTCATGCGACACCCCCTTCCTTCTCCCCGTTCACGGGGAGAGATGGTTGCCAGGTGGTTCCCCCACTCCGTCGCTGCTTCGCAGCGCCACCTCTCCCCCCTCCGGAGGGAGAGGAAGGGACCCTCGCTGAATGAAGTTCGCGCCCTTCCTCTCCCCCGTCGATCGGGGGAGAGGTGTCGAGCGAAGCTCGACGGAGCGGGGGTCGACTTATTCCCACATCAATCATTTGCGCACCGCGCCGAAGGTGATGCCGCGCAGCAATTGCTTGCGGAGCAGGATGGTGAAGACCAGGATCGGCACCAGGAAGATCGTCGTGCCCGCGGCCACCGCCGGCCAGTCTTGGCCGCCTTCGCCGATGATGGTCGGGATGAAGGGCGGCGCGGTCTGGGCGGAGCCGGAGGTCAGCAGCGCCGCGAACGCGTACTCGTTCCAGGCGAAGATCAGGCAGAAGATGGCAGTCGCGGCGATGCCGGTCGTCGCCTGCGGCAGCACGGTGCGCCAGAAGGCCTGCAGGCGGGTATAGCCGTCGATCATCGCCGCTTCCTCGTATTCGCGCGGGATCTCGTCGATGAAGCCCTTGAGCAGCCACACCGCGAGCGAGACGTTGACCGCCGTGTAGAGCAGGATCATGCCGAGCGCGGTGTCGGAGAGGCCGAGCTCGCGGTACATCAGGTAGATCGGGATGGCGACCGCGATCGGCGGCATGAAGCGCGTCGACAGGATGAAGAACAGAAGGTCGTCGGCTAAAGGCACCTTGAAGCGCGAGAAGCCGTAGGCCGAGAGCGTGCCGAGGAACACCGCGCAGAAGGTCGAGCCGAAGGCGATGATCAGCGAATTGACGAAGCGCGGCAGGAAGTTGGACGGGCCGGCGATCACCATGTTGCGCTTGCGCACGGTCTCGTCGCAGAAGCCGGTCGCCGGTCCGAGCGAGTTGATGTATTCCGGCGTCTGCCGGGTGCGCGTCGTGAACAGGTTGCAATAGCCCTCGATGCTCGGCTGGAACACGATCTTCGGCGGATATGCGATCGAATCCGGCGGCGTCTTGAAGCTGGTGGCGAAGATCCACAGCAGCGGCACGATCGAGATCAGCGCATAGGCGACGATGATCGTGCCGGCGACCAGCTTCGAATTCGCCGAGGGCGCGACGACGGAATGGGCTGATGTCAGGCTCATCTCTGCTTCACCTTGTTGAGCGCCTTGACGTAGATGTTGGCGAGGCCAAACACGGCGACGAAAAGGATGATGGCGAAGGCCGAGGAATAGCCGGTGCGCCAGCTCTCGAAGGCCTGCCGCTTCAGCGTGATCGACGCGACCTCGGTGGTCGAGCCCGGCCCGCCGCCGGTCAGGAGATTGACCATGTCGAACATCTTGAAGTTCTCGATGCCGCGGAACAGCACCGCCAGCATGATGAAGGGCAGCGCCATCGGCAGCGTGATCGACCAGAACTGCCGCCAGTTGGAGGCGCGGTCGACCTCGGCCGCCTCGTAGATGTATTCGGGGATCGAGCGCAGCCCGGCGAGGCAGATCAGCATCACGTAAGGCGTCCACATCCAGGTGTCGACGATGATGATCGACCACGGCGCCAGTTCGACGTTCGACAGCATCTGCACATTCGTCGGCGGAATGCCGGTGACGAAGGAGATGACGTAGGAGAACAGGCCGATCTGCGGTTCGTAGAGGAAGCGCCAGAAATTGCCGACCACCGCCGGCGACAGCATCATCGGCACGAGGATGATGGTTGTCCAGAAGGCATGGCCGCGGAACTTGCGGTCGATCAGCCAGGCCAGCGTGAAGCCGATTACCGTCTGCAGGAGGATGGTCCAGAAGACGAAATGCGCCGTCGTCTGCATGGCGATCCAGATGTCCTGGTCGGTCAGGATGCGCTTGTAGTTGGCCAGGCCGAGATTCTTCACCACCTCATTGGGGCGGTTGGCCCGGAAGTTGGTGAAGGACAGATAGATCGCCCAGAACAGCGGGAAGATGTTGATGGCAAGCAGCAGGAGGATCGTCGGCGAGATGAACAGCCAGGCGAGGCCCTTGTCGCTGATGCCCCGGACCCGGCGGGCCAACGGCTCCGGCGTGGCCCGGGCAACGTTGTCCGCAGTCCGATTGAGCATGGTGAGTCCTGCTTCGGTCACTTGGATGTCTCGACGATGGAATTTATCTGAACTGCGTCCCGTGCCAAGGGCGGCACGGGACCACGAGCATGATGCCGAAAAGTGTGAAGCGGTTTTCGGACGACATCATGCTCACCCACTCTTTGGTCCGGAGCGGATGATTTCAGGTCTATTCGACCCGAAATCATCCGGCTCTGGGGTCAAGCTCGGGAGGAGCCTTACATCTTGCCGTCGTCCTGGAAGACCTGCGTCCAGTCTTTGACCAGTCCGTCGAGCGCGTCCTTGGCCGAACCCTGGCCGGCCACGACATAGTCATGGAAGCGCTTCTGCGAGGCCTGCAGCAGTGGGGCGTAGCTTGGCTCGGCCCAGAAATCCTTCACGATGGCCATCGAGTCGAGGAAGGTCTGTGCGTAAGGCTGGCTGGCCGGGAACTTGGGATCCTTGACCACGGCGTTCAGGCAGGAAAAGCCGCCCAGCGACCACCATTTGGCCTGAACGTCCTTGTTGGCGAACCACTTGATGTATTTCAGCGCCGATTCCTGCTTGTCGGAATAGGAGACCACGGAGATGCCCTGGCCGCCGAGCTGGGCGAACTGGTCGCCGTCCGGGCCCTTGGGATTGGCGAAGTAGCCGATCTTGTCGCCGCCGACATTCTCGTCCTTCTGCAGGCCGGGCCAAGTGAAGGCGAAGTTCATGTGCATCGCCACCTGGCCGGATTTGAAGGCATCGACGCCTTCGCCCATATAGCTGTTGGAGGCGCCGGGCGGGGTGCAGCAGTCATAGAGCGCCTTGTAGAACTCCAGCCCTTTCACCGATTTCTCGGAGTTGACGAAGCCTTCCATCTCGTAGGGCTTCTTCGGGTTCTCGTACTGGAAGCCGAAACTGTAGAGCACATCCATGGCGCCCATGGTGATGCCTTCGGAACCGCGCTCGGTGTAGATCGATGCGCCATAGACGGTCTTACCGTCGATCTCACGCTTCTGGAAGAACTCGGCGATCTGCTTGAGCTGGTCGAAGGTCGCTGGCGGGCCGAGATCCCAGCCGTACTTCTCCTTGAATTCCTTCTGCAGTTCCGGCTTGGAGAACCAGTCCTTGCGATAGGTCCAGCCGACGACGTCGCCCATTGCCGGCAAGGCCCAGTAGTTCGGCGTGTTCTTCGGCCATTCCGAATAGCCGACCACGGTCGCCGGCACGAAGTCGTCCATGCTGATCTTCTCCTTGTCGAAGAAGTCGTTCAGCTTGACGTAGTGGCCGTTCTCGGCCGAGCCGCCGATCCACTGGCTGTCGCCGATGATCAGGTCGCAGAGCTTGCCGTGCGAGTTGAGTTCGTTGAGGAAGCGGTCGGCGTAATTGGTCCACGGCACGAACTCGAACTTCATGCCGATGCCGGTTTCCTTGGTGAAGTCCTTGGACAGTTCCACGAGTGCGTTGGCCGGGTCCCAGGCGGCCCAGCAAAGCGTCAGGTCTTCCGCATGCGCGACGTTCGAGACGGCGGTCGACGCAAGCATCGCCGAGGCCAGACCCAACGTCAGTTTCATGGTCGATTTCATGCCTTCCTCCCATTTGCGAAACACGTCCGGATGACGGTTTCAAGAGCCCTCAAACCCCTCTCCTCAGGGGCCTAAACATGGCCACGCTTCAGCGCCGGCGATGTTTAGTAATTTGTTTAGTAATGCTCGTTTTACTAAACAACGCAAGCGAATTCGTTGCTGCGTTGCAACATGGCGCGCCCGAGGCTTGAAATCGTTGGGAAATGGGTCGGCGGGCGGTGATCCCGACGTGCTGACGCTCACCGGTCTCGCCGTGGTCGGCGCATCTGGCCTGCTCACAATGGTGCGTGAGGAGGTGCGGCTGGGCACGGTGCGCTGGAACCCGTTTTCGCGCACCAGGCTTTGAGGCGCCGGCAGCGCGTTGTTGCGCGCCGGCCATGGGCGCTGATATGCGGGCGCGATGAGGACAAACCCTTTGCCGGAGCTTCCGGTCTCAGCCGTGCTGCCGGCGCTCGGGGAAGCGCTGGCGACAAAGAGCAACGCCGTGCTGGTGGCGCCGCCCGGCGCCGGCAAGACGACGCTGGTGCCGCTGGCGCTGCTCGACGCGCCGTGGCTCGGCGCCGGCAAGATCGTCCTGCTGGAGCCGCGCCGGCTCGCCGCCCGCGCCGCCGCCCGCCGCATGGCCGAGCTGCTCGGCGAGGAGCCCGGCGGAACGGTCGGTTACGCGATGCGCATGGAGAACCGCACCTCGGCGCGGACGAAAATCCTCGTCGTCACCGAAGGTGTTCTCGCGCGCATGATCCTCGACGACCCGGAACTGCCGGGCGTCTCCGCGGTCATCTTCGACGAATTCCACGAGCGTTCGCTGGACGGCGATTTCGGCCTGGCGCTGGCGCTCGACGTGCAGGGCGCGCTGCGACCGGACCTGCGATTGCTGGTCATGTCGGCGACGCTCGACGGCGCGCGCGTCGCGAGACTGTTGTCCGGCGCGCCGGTGATCGAGAGCGAGGGCCGCGCCTTCCCGGTCGACATCCGCTATCACGAGCGAGCGCCTGGCATCGCGATCGAGGATGCCATGGCCAGGGCGATCCGCTCGGCGCTTGCCGACGAGAGCGGCAGCCTGCTTGCCTTCCTGCCCGGCCAGCGCGAGATCGAGCGCGCCGCGGAGCGGCTGCGGGACCGCGTCGCTGCCGACACCGACATCGTGCCGCTCTATGGCCAGCTCGACAACAAGACGCAGGACGCGGCGATCAGGCCGTCGTCGCCGGGCCGCCGCAAGGTGGTGCTGGCGACGTCGATCGCCGAGACCTCGATCACCATCGACGGCGTGCGCGTCATTATCGATTCCGGCCTGTCGCGGCTGCCGCGCTATGAGCCGGCCAGCGGCCTGACCAGACTGGAGACGGTGCGCGTCAGCCGAGCCTCGGCCGACCAGCGCGCCGGCCGCGCCGGGCGCACGCAAGCAGGCGTGGCCATCCGGCTGTGGCGGGCCGAGCAGACTGCAGCACTTCCCGCCTTCACCCCGCCTGAAATCCTCGAGGCCGATCTTTCCGGCCTGCTGCTCGACTGCGCAGCCTTCGGCGTCGCCGATCCCACGAGCCTGTCCTTCCTCGATCCGCCACCGGTTCCGGCACTCAACGAAGCGAGGGCCCTGCTGGTCGCCCTGCATGCCATCGACGACGCCGGGCGTCTCACCGACGTCGGTGCCGCCATGCGCAAGCTCGCGCTGCCGGTGCGGCTTGCCCATATGGTCGCCGAAGCCGCCGCAACCGGCCATGCGCTGGCGGCGGCCACCCTTGCCGTGCTGCTCACCGAGCGCGGGCTCGGCGGCGACGGCGCCGATCTCGAACGCCGTCTGATGCGCTTTCGCACCGAGAAGTCGCCGCGTTCCGTCTCGGCCCGCCAGCTTGCCGAACGGCTGGCAAGGCAGGCCGGCGGGGGAAGGAGCAACGAACCGGCTTCCGCCGGCGCGCTCCTCATCCATGCCTGGCCGGATCGGGTGGCGCGAGCGCGCGGCGAGCGCGGCCGCTTCGTGCTGGCCAACGGCTCGGGCGCCATGCTCGACGCCGCCGATCCGCTGGCCGGCGAGACCTGGCTGGTCGTCGCCGATTTGCAGGGCAAGGCGCAGAATGCCCGCGTCACCGCCGCCGCTCCGGTCGACGAGGCCGACATCCGCGCCGCGTTAGCCGATAGTATCGAGACCCGCCGCGAGACGAGCTTCGACCGCGACCGGCGCGCCGTGCGCGTGCGCGAGACGGCCCGGCTCGGCGCCATCACGCTGGCCGAACGCATGCTGCCGGCGCCGTCCGGCGCCGACGCGGATCGCGCGATCCTCGATGCCCTGCGCGAGCATGGCCTGTCGCTGCTCGACTGGGGCAAGGAGGCGGAGACGCTGCGCCAGCGCCTCGGCTGGCTCAATCGCGGCCTCGGCGCGCCTTGGCCCGATGTGTCCGACGCCGCCCTTCTCGACCGTCTCGACGACTGGCTGCTGCCGTTTCTGACGGGCGCGGCGTCCTTTGCCGCGATCAATTCCGGCGCCCTGTCGGCGGGCCTCACGTCATTGGTGCCGCACGATCTGCAGCGCAAGGTCGACGCGCTGGCGCCGACCCATTTCGATGCGCCGTCGGGCAGCCACGTGCCGATCCGCTATGACGGCGAATGGCCGGTGCTGGCGGTGCGCGTGCAGGAACTGTTCGGCCTCGACAAGCACCCGGCGATCGCCAATGGAACCGTGCCGCTGACGCTCGAGCTGCTGTCGCCGGCGCACCGGCCGATCCAGACGACGCGCGACCTGCCGGGCTTCTGGCGCGGCTCCTGGGCCGATGTGCGCACCGACATGCGCGGCCGCTACCCCCGTCATGTCTGGCCGGAGAACCCGCTCGCCGCCGCCGCCACCAGCCGCGCCAAGCCGCGCGGTACCTAGTCTTGGCAGAAGCTTTGACGGGCCTCCTGGTTGACGACACGCGTTGCCGATTGGCGCCACTAGCGCTTACCCTCCTGCGGCTATAATCGTAAGCCGATGATCAACATCCTGCGCTCACCAGACTTCCAGCAAAGCCAGCGGCTGCGCCTCAACACGCTGATCCGGCTGCGCTGGCTGGCCATCGTCGGCCAGAGCCTGACGGTGCTTGTCGTCGCCTACGGGCTGAAATTCCCGTTGTCGGTCAGCATGTGCTTCGCGCTGATCGCCTGTTCGGCGTGGATGAACCTGTGGCTGACCTTTCGCTATCCGGCGGCGCATCGGCTCACCCCGCTCTCGGCCTTCGTCATCCTGACCTTCGACAGTCTGCAGCTTGCCGGCCTGCTCTACATGACCGGCGGTCTCACCAATCCGTTCTCGGTGCTGCTGTCCGTGCCCGTCGTCATCTCGGCGGCGTCGCTGCCGCTGCGCCTCACCGCGGTGCTGGGCGCGCTGGTCATGGTGACGGCCACGCTGCTGGTCTTCTTCCACCAGCCGCTGCCCTGGTATGACGGCGCGCCGCTGGAAATGCCCTTCATCTACGTCGCCGGCATGTGGATGGCGGTGTTTTCCTCGATCGCCTTCACCGCCATCTACGCCTTCCGTGTCGCCGAGGAGGCGCGCCTGCTCGCCAACGCGCTCGCCGCCACCGAGCTGGTGCTGCAGCGCGAGCAGCATCTGTCGGCGCTGGACGGGCTCGCCGCCGCCGCTGCGCACGAGCTCGGCACGCCGCTCGCCACCATCACGCTGGTCGCCAAGGAGATGGAGAAGGCGCTCGGCAAGGATCAGAAATTCGGCGAGGACGTGAAACTGCTGCGCTCGCAGAGCGAGCGCTGCCGCGAGATCCTGAAGCGGCTAACCAGCCTTTCGTCCGAAGGCGAAGCGCATCTGTCGCGCCTGCCGCTGACCTCGCTGGTCGAAGAGGTGACTGCGCCGCATCGCGATTTCGGCATCTCGATCAAGCTGCGGCCGGGCGAGCGCATCGGCCCCGAGCCGGTCGGGCGGCGCAACCCCGGCGTCATCTACGGCCTGGGCAACCTTGTCGAGAACGCCGTCGATTTCGCCCGCAAGACCGTCACCGTCAGCTGGAGCTGGGACGACGCCGACGTCGTCTTCTCGATTACCGACGATGGGCCGGGCTTCCCGCCGGAGATCATCGACCGCATCGGCGAGCCCTATATGTCGACGCGCCAGGGCACCGAGGCCGGCGGCGGCCTCGGCCTTGGCCTGTTCATCGCCAAGACCTTGCTGGAGCGCTCCGGCGCGACGCTTGATTTCCGCAATTCGAGCGGGCTGGGCGAGGGTGCGGTGGTGCAGATATCCTGGCCGCGCGGCGTCTTTCTCAACCCCGAATCGTCCTCCAGCATGTTCGATACCGCCTGAAACCCGGCTTTAACCTGCATCGTGGCCTCATCGGTGCCCGTTGCAGGCGCGAAAAATTGGACAATAGTGGCGCGGAACTGTATCTGCGTAAGCTTAAGTCAGCAGGAATTCTGGACACCATGAGTGGAGACGAAACGACTGGCGCAATGGTTGAGGGCGAGGACACCTCGCTGCTCATCGTCGACGACGACAAGCCGTTCCTGACCCGGCTTGCCCGCGCCATGGAAACCAGGGGCTTCGCGGTCGATACCGCCGACAGCGTCGAGGAGGCGGTGGCCAAGGCGCGCGCCCATCCGCCGGCCTACGCCGTGGTCGACATGCGGCTCGGCGACGGCAACGGCCTCGACGTCATCGCCGCCATCCGCGAGAAGCGCGACGACGCCCGCGCCGTCATCCTCACCGGCTACGGCAACATCGCCACCGCGGTGACCGCCGTGAAGCTTGGCGCCATCGACTATCTTTCCAAGCCGGCCGACGCCGACGACGTCTTCGCCGCGCTCACCCGCACCTCCGGCGAACGCGCCGCGCCGCCGGAAAATCCGATGTCGGCCGACCGCGTGCGCTGGGAGCACATCCAGCGCGTCTACGAAATGTGCGACCGCAACGTCTCGGAAACCGCGCGCCGGCTGAACATGCACCGCCGCACCCTGCAGCGAATCCTCGCCAAGCGCGCGCCACGGTGACTGGGAGTCCCGGACAGAGCCAGGGCAACAGCTCCGGAGTTTCCAACTTTTGGTGCAGGCTGCCAATTCTCGAAAGTTGGTGCCGCCCCTCACCTGCCTGCCGGCATCCTCTCCCCGTATAGTGACGGGGAGAGGGTGCGCTCTCATCCCCGATTTCGCCAATCTTCGGCGTTGCAGAATGGGCGCCGAGGCTGCGGCCAGCCCCTTCTCCCCGTCTCTATACGGGGAGAAGTGCCCGGCAGGGCGATGAGGGGCAGCGCCGGCGTTCGGAAAGGAGATGGGGCTTTGAAGCCGAACCCGTTTGCCGGATCGATGCTTGCCCGGCCCTTGAAGTTTGCGCATCATCGCGCGGTGGACAGCGCATGAGGGAGGGCGACGTGCGGGATTTGGAGCAGCGGCCGAAATCCATCCTGCGCGAATTCCTCGACGGCGAGGCGGCCGGCGGCATCATCCTGATGGTGGTGGCGGCGCTTGCCCTCATCGTCGCCAACTCGCCGCTCGCCGGAGCCTATTTCGCTCTCCTGCACGCCTATCTCGGACCGCTCAGCGTCTCGCACTGGATCAATGACGGGCTGATGGCGGTGTTCTTTCTGCTGGTCGGCCTGGAGATCAAACGCGAGATGCTGGACGGCCAGCTCTCGACCTGGCCGCGCCGCGTGCTGCCTGGTATCGCGGCTGCCGGCGGCATGGTGGTTCCGGCGCTGGTCTATGTCTTGATCAACCGCGACAATCCGGCCGCGCTCTCCGGCTGGGCGATCCCGACAGCCACCGACATCGCCTTCGCGCTCGGCGTGCTCTCGCTGCTCGGCAACCGCGTGCCGGCCTCGCTGAAAATCTTCCTCACCGCGCTCGCCATCATCGACGATCTCGGCGCCGTCATCATCATTGCGCTGTTCTACACAAGCGGTCTTTCGCTCGCCTATCTCGGCGCCGCCTTCGCGGTCATCGCCGCGCTCGTCGCGCTCAACCGCATGCGGGTGATGAACCTGGTCCCCTATCTCGTGCTCGGCGCCGTGCTCTGGGTGCTTGTGCTGAAATCTGGCGTGCACGCGACGCTCGCCGGCGTGGCTCTGGCGCTCACCGTCCCGCTCGAGCGCGCCGCCGGCATCGGCGACGATATCGAGCATTCGCCGCTGCACAGGCTGGAGCACGGCCTGCACAGACTGGTGCCTTTCATCGTTATCCCGATCTTCGGCTTCGCCAATGCGGGCGTCTCGCTCGCTGGCCTGAGCATGGCCGCCCTCGTCGAGCCGCTGACATTGGGCGTCGCCGCCGGCCTGGTGCTGGGCAAGCTGGTCGGCGTGTTCGGATCCTCGGCGCTCGCCATCCGGCTCGGCCTCGCCGATTTGCCGGCCAATGCCGGCTGGCTGCACATGATCGGCATATCGCTTCTGTGCGGCATCGGCTTCACCATGAGCCTGTTCATCGGCCTGCTCGCCTTCGCCAGCGATGCAGCACTGCAAGACGCGGTCAAGGTCGGCATCCTCGCCGGCTCGCTGGTCGCCGCGCTGCTCGGCGCGGCAGTGCTGGTCATGGCGCCGGCGGGGGGTGTGGAGGAGGAAATCGAATAGCGCTTCGGGCTCCCGCCAACAGATGGGAAATTTCCAGCGTCGCGCTGCCCCTCATTGCCCTGCCGGGCATTTCTCCCCGTGAACGGGGAGAAAGAGGCTTGGGACCACGTCGGCGCTCAACTCCCGCCGCGCTGGTGATTGGCGAAATCCTGCGCGACGACGCCCCTTCTCCCCGTTCACGGGGAGAAGATGCCGGCAGGCAGATGAGGGGCGGCGCAAACGATGGAAATTCATAGCAAGCGTAAGCGGCCGCTACTCGCTCTCGCCATCCAGCGCCGGCACCGAAACGCCGGCAAGCTCCGCCGCCAAAAGCCGCGCCGCGCCGGCGCGGGCGATCCTCAGCATCAGCGCCTTGCGCGTCGCCGCCGCCATCCGATGCTCCGGCGCGTCGCGCAGGATCTCGGCGCCATAGCCGTCGGAGAGGATGAAGCCGCATTCCTGCGGAAAGATCTCCGAGGGCACGCCGGGATGGGTGGCGAAGAAGAAGCGATCGGAATGCAGCCGGTAATCGGGCCATTTGCGGTCGACGCGGAAATCCTCGATCGAGGATTTGATCTCGATGATCCAGATGTCGCCCTGGCGGGTCAGCGCGACGAGATCGGCGCGCCGGCCGGTTGCGAGCGACAGTTCCGGCAGCACATGCGCGCCCATTGCGGCAAGCAGCCGCTGCACGCCGCGCCGCACCAGCATGGCGCGCTCCGACTGGCGACCGTCGATCAAGGGGTTGAGGGGAATCGGTGAGATGATGGGCATGACCGGCACCATGCCAGATTTTGTTCACGGTTTGAACCCGTAAGCCAAGGGCGATTGTATCTTTGACAAACCCCAAGCGCCCGGCGATAGCTTCCAATCTCGGGGGAAACGGGGGTCGTCTTGCTTTTTCAATCGCTGGTAAACGGTTGGCGGCGGTTCTGGTCGCGCAAGCTCATCGCCCAGTACAACGTTAGGGCCCAATGGCTCACGATCTCGTTCAAAATCTACCAGTCAGATGATGGCGAACGGACGTGCCGTATGAGCGTACAGTCGGGCGAAGATTCGACCTTCTCCCCGATGCGGACAGACGACCTAGACCTCCTTATCGAAGCCGCTCAGGAAGCGAAAGCGCAGCTTCGCGCCTAATTCACCGGCCCTGTCCCGTTCCACCGGATGAATGACGCATCCTTCCCGGCGGATGCATGTCGCTCATTGTGGATGGCCGTCAGGACGAACCAAAGGTAGAGGCAGAACCCAACAGGGACGCTTAACGCAACGGCTGCGATGAAGACGAACTGATCGCGCCGGCTGTAGGGGTCGCGCCGGTCCACCCTAGACATTAGCCATCGTTAATGGTTGTGTCCGGTTGCATTCGCCGCTGGTGATTGCAACAGGTGGCAACCTGGCCCGCGTCTTCCCCTCTACGGAATGACGCGGGTTCACCGCCTTGCCGCAGCGGGCGATCCTGTCGTGGCTGCGGCGATCAGTTCGCCGTCTTGCTGTGCTCGCCGTCCACGGTCAAGCCCGCCATGTCGTCCAGGATCGGGCAGTCCGGGCGGTGGTCGCCGTGGCAGGCGTGGACCAGCGTCTGCAAGGTGGCGCGCATCGATTGCAGCTCGCGCACCTTCTCCTCGATCGCCCTGACATGGGCGGCGGCGATTTCGCGCACGTCGTGGCTGGCGCGGTCGCGGTCCTGGTAGAGCGCCATCAGCTGGCGGCAGTCGTCGATGGAGAAGCCGAGATTGCGGGCGCGGCGCAGGAAGGCCAGCCGGTGGATATCGTCGCCGGAATAGTCGCGGTAGCCGTTCTCGGCCCGCGCCGGCCGGATCAGGCCGATCTCTTCGTAGTAGCGGATGGTCTTGGCCGGCAGGCCGGACCGCTCGGCGGCGTCTCCGACATTCATGGCGCTCTCCTCAATCCGGACCCCAGTCGGAGGCCCCATTGATTTTGCTTCACAATCCTGTGAGCCCTGTTGCCGAAAAGACGCAGTTGTGCATCTACCGGCAGGTAAGGTCCTGCATATAGGCATCGCGCGCTTGGCAAGCAAAAGAAATGCCAGCATGAATGATTTCAGGAAAAGCGGCCGACTCGTGCCGCGATCAACGGGCTGGGCATCGGACCTATTCATGCGCTTGAAGTCTCTTGCAATCGTCGCTGCTTTGGCGATGTCGACCGCGATCAGTGGTTGCAGCACCATCGGCGCGCGACTGTTCACCAACGACTATGGCGCGGTCACCGATGCGGGTTATCAATTGCCGCGCATCCCGATCGAGAAGGTTCCGTCGCGCTTCCACCGGCAGGAAGTGGAGTACGACACCAGGGAAAAGCCGGGCACGATCATCGTCGATACCCAGAACAAGTTCCTCTACTTCGTCGAGGGCGACGGGCTGGCGATACGCTACGGCATCGGCGTCGGACGTGAAGGCTTCGAGTGGCACGGCACAGCGCGCATCGCGCTGAAGCGCGAATGGCCGACCTGGACGCCGCCCTCGCAGATGATCAAGCGCCAGCCGGAACTCGCCAAATTCGCTGGCGGCATGGATCCGGGCCTGAAGAACCCGCTTGGCGCCCGCGCCATGTACCTGTTCAACAAGGGCGGCGACATGGGCTACCGCCTGCATGGCAGCCCGGAATGGAATTCGATCGGCAAGGCGATGTCGTCGGGCTGCATCCGGCTGATGAACCAGGACATCATCGACCTCTACAACCGCACCTCCGTCGGAGCCAAGGTCATCGTGATGTAGGGACCACGATCCCCGTATTCGGGGGTCATGGTTCACCTGAAAAGTTGAGTACGCGGACCGTCTAGGCAACAAATGGACGTCCCAAACAGAAAACCGGGCAATTCGGCCCGGTTTTTTGTTGCCTGCTGACGGAAGAGCTTTGCGCCTAAGCGACCTGCTCGACCTGCTGCACCTCGGGGACGAAGTGACGAAGCAGGTTCTGGATGCCGTGCTTCAGCGTCGCCGTCGACGACGGGCAGCCGGCGCAGGCGCCCTTCATGTGCAGGAACACGGTGCCGTTCTCGAAGCCGCGGAAGGTGATGTCGCCGCCGTCCTGGGCAACCGCCGGGCGGACCCTGGTGTCGAGCAATTCCTTGATGGTGATGACCAGTTCCTCGTCGGCCTTGTCGTAGAATTCGCCGGTCTCGCTGGTCTCGGCCGCCGGGCCGGCCTTGGTCATGACCGGCGCGCCCGACATGAAATGCTCCATGATGGCGCCGAGGATCGCCGGCTTCAGATGCTGCCAGTCGGGACCGTCCCTGGTCACGGTGATGAAGTCGTAGCCGAAGAAGACGCCGGTGACGCCTGGGATCTCGAACAGCCGGCCGGCCAGCGGCGAGGCGCTCGCCGCACTGTCGGCGTCGCGGAAATCGGCGGTGCCTTCGCGCAGCACTTCCTTGCCAGGCAAAAACTTCAGCGTTGCCGGGTTCGGCGTCGATTCGGTCTGGATGAACATGGCGGTCTCCATGCCCGTTCTTGGGCGGATAGTTTGGAATGGTTCTAAATAGGCGCTATCGGCGGGACATTCAAGCGAAACGCGTCGCCGCAACGGCTGGCTGGCGGAATGTTTTTGCCAAGCCTCCGGTACATAGGGCGAGGCGTGTCGAGATTCGGGTCCGGCCGGCCTCACCTGGATATCAGCAGGCCTCAAGCGAGGCTGTCGATTTCCTCATCCGACAGATTCTGCGGCACCACGGTGACCGGGATGGGGAAGGCGGCGCCCCTGCCGGCCACGGCGCTGACCAGCGGCCCGGGGCCTTCTTTGCCGGCGCCTGCCGCCAGCACCAGGATGGCGATGTCCTGGTCTTCCTCGATCAGCTTGTGGATCTCTTCGGTCGGCTTGCCCTCGCGCACCACCAGTTCCGGCTCGATGCCGAGCTTCTGGCGCACCTTGTTGGCGTAGGTATCGAGCGCGGCGCGCGCCGTGGCGTTCGCCTCCTCGCGCATGATCTTCTCGACCCCCAGCCAGTGCTGGAAATCGTCCGGCTCGATGACATAGAGCAGCACCAGCACGCCGCTGGTGCTCTGCGCCCGCTTCGAGGCATAGGCGACGGCGCGCTCGCATTCCGGCGTGTCGTCGATGATCGCCAGGAACTTGCGGCGGTGGCCAACTTCACGGCTGAGACGTTTGGAGACCATGTCTGTCTGCTCGGTATCAATTCGGCCGCAATCTGCCACCGCCAAAGACCGGCGGCAAGCCGCCGGCCTTCATGGCGGTAGCGATCGACGAGATTGGATCGATCAGTCCTGCAACAGGCCGATGATGTCGCGCACCGTCCGCATCGTCGATTCCGCCAGCCTGCCGGCGCGCTCGCCGCCGTCCTTCAGCACCGCGTCGACATAGGCGCGGTCGCCCTCGATGCGGCGCATCTCGCCGGCGATCGGCGCCAGCTTCTCCACCGCGAGGTCGGCCAGCGCCGGCTTGAACACCGAGAACTGCTGGCCGCCGAACTCCTTCAGCACGTCCGCCTTCGAGATTTCGGCAAGCCCGGCATAGATGCCGACCAGGTTTTCCGCCTCGGGACGGCTGGCCAGCCCGTCGACCTCGCCCGGCAAGGCTTCAGGATCGGTCTTGGCCTTGCGGATCTTCTTCGAGATGGTGTCGGCATCGTCGGTCAGGTTGATGCGCGACAGGTCAGACGGGTCCGACTTCGACATCTTCTTCGAGCCGTCGCGCAGGCTCATGATGCGCGCCGCCGGTCCGCCGATCACCGGTTCGGTGATCGGGAAATAGCCGTTCACCGTCTCCTCGCCGACCTGCATCTCGACGCCGACGCCAAGTGCGGCGATGCGGTCGGAGAAGTCGTTGTTGAATTTCTGGGCGATGTCCCGGGTCAGCTCGAGGTGCTGCTTCTGGTCCTCGCCCACCGGCACATGGGTGGCGCGGTAGAGCAGGATGTCGGCGGCCATCAGGCTCGGATAGGCGAGAAGGCCGAGCGAGGCGTTCTCGCGGTCCTTGCCGGCCTTGTCCTTGAATTGCGTCATCTTGTTCATCCAGCCGATGCGCGCCACGCAATTGAAGATCCAGGCAAGCTCGGCATGCTGCATCACCCGCGACTGGTTGAAGACGATGTGCTTCTTGGGGTCGATGCCGGAGGCGAGGAAGGCGGCGGTGATCGAGCGGGTCTGGTCGGCAAGGTCGTCATGGACGAGCTGCGCCGTCAGCGAATGCAGGTCGACGACGCAATAGATGCAGTCGGACTGGTCCTGCAGCGCGACGAATTTCTTGATGGCGCCGAGATAGTTGCCGAGATGCAGATTGCCGGTCGGCTGGACGCCGGAAAAGACGAGTGGCTTGAAGGCGGTCATGATGTCCTCATGGCTTGTGGAGGGCCGTTTCGCGCGCGGCGAAAGTCTTTCGACGGGCGCGCTTATGGACGAAGCCCGGCATCCGATCAAGAGGCACCCAACGTGCCGATTAACGGGCTATTGACATTGGCATGCGGTGGCTACATGTTTCAAGCTACACGAAAGAATGTAGTCATGACCATCAATATCAACAACAAGGAAGCCGACAGGCTAACCCGCGCCTTCGCCAAAGCTGAGGGCGTCGGCATCACCGAGGCCATCGTGATCGCCATGCGCGAAGCCCTCGAACGGCGGCGCAACCGCGAGACGCCGTTGGAGACGGCAGCCCGGCTGAGGGCCGAGTTTGGAATTGAGTTGGGCGAGCAGGCGCGCAGGCCGTTGCCCCGCTCGGTCTATGATGAACTGTCCGGCGAGGACTGATGTTCGTCGATGCAGCCGCTATCGTTGCGATGCTGAGCAATGAAGCTGAGGCCGAGCGCTGCGCGCAAGCGGTCGTGGACGCCTCGGCTCCATTCACCTCCGCAATCGCTGTCTGGGAAGCCTCAATGGCCCTATCCCGGCCGGAAAAGCTGGCAATACCGGTTGCCAGAAGCGCTGAGATTGTGACCCGTTTTCTTGAAGAGCGCGCAATTGCCTTGCGCGAGCTGCCGCCGGCGCTGGACGCGGCATCGCTATCCATCGAGGCCGCGTCGCGGTTTCGCAACAACGCCATCCGACTGAACCTGGCGGACTGTTTCCACTACGCTTGCGCACGCCACTACGCCGTTCCGATGCTTTCCACGGCCGACGAATTCAGGCTCACGGATCTGGAGACTGTTCCGTAACCGGCGGCGCTGCCTTTGCCTCGCCGCGCTTCACATTCCTGCGGATCATGCCGAAATCGGCGCCGCCGGTCGCGAAGGCGGCGATGAAATAGAGCGCAGCACCCCCGGCGACCAGTGCAAGCACCGTCGTTGCTTTCACGACCAGCGGTGAGCCGGGTCCGATCTGCGTCGCAAAATGCCGCTCCGCGAAGTAAAGCGCGGTCGCCATGATCACGGCGGACAGCACCAGCCTCGGAATGCGCTTCAACAGCGGGATGTCGCGGCCCCAATGGCCGCGCCGGATCAGCACGGCAAGCAGCATCAGTGCGTTGACCCAGCCGGCGACGGCCGACGCGACCGCGATGCCCGGCGCGCCCATCGACGGAAACAGCGACAGGGCGGTGGCGACATTCACGCCGACCGAGATGGCGGCGAACATCATCGGCGTGCGCGTGTCCTCGCGCGCGAAATAGCCGGGGGTGAAGGCCTTGATCAGCACGAAGGCCGGCAGGCCGAGACCGAAGATCGCCAGGATCGAGGCCACGATCGGCGTCGAATGGTTGGCGGCGAAGGCGCCGCGCTCGTAGACCAGCCGCACGATCGGCTCCGACATCACCCACAGCGCCGCCGCCGCCGGCAAGGTCATGAACAGGGTGAACTCGACCGAACGGTTTTGCAGGTTGGCGGCCTCGATCAGGTTGCCCGACTTCAACGCCCGCGACAGTTCCGGCAACAGCACGATCGCCACCGCCACGCCGACGACGCCGAGCGGCAATTGGTAGATGCGGTCGGCATAAGCAAGCGAGGACACGGCGCTGTCCTGCGCCGAGGCGATCGCCGTGCCGATCAGCTGGTTGATCTGGGTGATGCCGCCGGTGATCGCGGCCGGCAACGCCAGGATCAACAGCCGCTTGACGCTCGGCGTCATCTTCGGCCTGCGGAAGCCGATCGAGATGCCGGCATGGCGCACCGCCACCCAGACGATGGCGAGTTGCACCACCCCCGCCGCAAGCACGCCCCAGGACAGGCCGAAACCAACGTCGTGCGCATCCAGCCCATTGTACCAGGCGTAGCCGAGCACGCCGATCAGGATGATGTTGAGGAAGACCGGCGCCACCGCAGCCGCGAAATAGCGGCGCAGCGAATTCAGCATGCCGGCCATCATGGCGCCGAGCGACATGCAGATGAGATAGGGGAACATGATGGTCGCAAGCGTGACCGTCGTCTCGAACTTGCCCGGCGTGTCGGCAAAGCCCGGCGCCACCAGGTAGCGCACGATCAGCGGCATCGCGAACTCCATGGCGATCGTCAACGCCAGCAGTGCCGTGAACAGCACGCCGAACACTTCCTCGGAGAAGCGCTTGGCGCCCTCGGTGCCATGCGTCTCGATCTCCTTGGCGAACAGCGGCACGAAGGCCGCGTTGAAGGCGCCCTCGGCGAACAGCCGGCGGAAGGTGTTGGGGAACTGGAAGGCGGCGTTGAAGGCATCGGCGACCGGCCCGGTGCCCAGCGCCGCCGCCATCAGCATCTCGCGGCCGAAGCCGAGCGCGCGGCTCATCAGCGTGCCGGAAGCGACCGTGGCGAATTTCTTGACAAGGCTCATGCGCGGGGAGACTGCCTGTGCGATTGGGACAAAGTGATGGTCACTCGGCAGCCGCCCTGGTCTTGCCGCCGCGCTCCGGCGCGGTGCCGTCCAGGGTCTCGATCAGCCGCTTGTGGATGGTGGCCATGCGCGTCGGGCTGTCGATCTTCTGTCCCGTGAGGTCGGTGACATAGAAGGTATCGATGACCTTCTCGCCGAAGGTGGTGATGTGCGCCGATGCGATGTCGAGCGACAGATCGGACAGCGCCCCGGTGATCTCGGAGAGCAGGCCGGGCCGGTCGAGCCCCTCGATCTCGATCACCGAGAAGCGGTTCGACAGCGTGTTGCGGATCTCGGCGCGCGGCGGAATGCGGAAGACCTTGGCGCCGCGCTTGGGCTTGGTGCGCTTTTCGATCATTTCCGGCAGCCAGGTCTTGCCCGACAGCACGTCCTCGATCAGCCGGCCGACCCGTTCGGCGCGCCGGCGCTCGTCCTCGTCGAGGTCGAATTCCCTCGAAATCAGGATCGTGTCCAGCGCCCGGCCGTCCGAGGTTGTGAAGATTTGCGCGTCGACGATGTTGCCGCCGGCGGCGGCGCACGCGCCGGCGATAACCGACAGCAGGCGTGGATGGTCCTGCGCCAGGACGGTGATCTCGGTCACTGCCTCGAACTCGTGCGTCTTGACCATGGTGGCGAGCTTCTTGTCGGCGGCGTCCGCCTCGCGGACGAACTCGGCATGGCGCAGCTGGTCGGCGAGGTCGACGGTCAGCAGGTAGTTCTCGTAGTGCTGGGCGACATAGCGCTTGCGCTCCTTTGCCGGCCAGTTGGCCAGCGCCTCGGCCAGCCGCTCGCGCGCCGCGGAAGTGCGCTCGGCGCGCGACACTTCGGAGAAGCCGCCGGTCAAGAGCAGCTCGGTCTCGTAGTACAGCGTGCGCAGCAACTGCCCCTTCCAGCCGTTCCAGACGCCCGGCCCGACGCCCCTGATATCGCAGACGGTGAGGATCAACAGCAGCTTCAGCCGCTCGACCGACTGCACGATCGAGGCGAAATCCTCGATCGTCTTGCGGTCGTTGAGGTCGCGCGTCTGCGCCGTCATCGACATCACGAGATGGTTCTCGACCAGCCAGGCCACCGTCTCGGTGTCGGCGGCCGACAGCCCCATATGCGGGCAGATGCGCCGCGCGATGCGGGCGCCGGCTTCCGAATGATCCTCCGGCCGCCCCTTGGCGACGTCGTGCAGGAGCACGGCGACATAGAGCGCCTCGCGGCTCTTCTTCAGCCCCGGCATCAGCGAATGCGACAGCGGGTGCACCTTCTCGCCGTCGCCGCGCTCGATCTCAGCCAGCACGCCGATGCAGCGGATGAGGTGCTCGTCCACCGTATAGTGGTGGTACATCGAGAACTGCATCATGGCGACGATCTTGCCGAAGTCCGGGATCAGCTTGCTCAGCAGCCCCGCCTCGTTCATGCGCCTGAGATTGAGCTCGGCGTAGCGGTCCGAAGTCAAAATGTCGAGGAACAGCCGGTTGGCCTCCTCGTCGCGCCTCAGCGCCTTGCCGACGAGGCCGAGCGAACGGGTGAGCAGCTTCAGCGCGTCGGGGTGGAACTCCAGCCCATGCTTGTCGGCGAACCAGAACAGCCTGAGCAGATTGACCGGGTCGCGCTCGAACACCATGTCGTCGGCGACGTTGATGCGGTGATTGTCGACGATGAAATCGGACGTGCCGGCCAGCTTGCGCTTGCGACGCTGGAAGGTGAGGAAAATGCGGTTGAAACCAGGCACGTGCTTGGCCTGCTCTTCTTCGAGCGCGGCGCAGAAGATGCGGGTGAGGTCGCCGACATCCTTGGCGACGAGGAAGTAGTGCTTCATGAAGCGCTCGACCGCCGACAGGCCGGGATGGCTGGTGTAGCCGAGCCGCTCGGCGATCTCGCGCTGGATGTCGAAATGCAGCCGCTCCTCGGCCTTGCCGGTGAGGAAGTGCATATGGCAGCGCACCGCCCAGAGAAAATCCTCGGCCTTGAGGAATTCCCGGTATTCGGCCTCGGTGAAGACGGCCTTCTCGACCAGTTCCTCGCCGGTGCGCACCCGGTAGAAATATTTGCCGATCCAGAACAGCGTCTGCAGGTCGCGCAGCCCGCCCTTGCCGTCCTTGACGTTGGGTTCGACCAGATAGCGGCTTTCGCCGGCCTTGGCGTGGCGATCGTCGCGTTCGGCAAGCTTGGCCTGCACATATTCGGGCCCGGTGGTGCGCACCACCTCATGGTCGAAGCGCGTCAAAAGCTCGTCATAGAGCTTCTGTTCGCCCCACAGGAAGCGCGCCTCCAGGATTGAGGTGCGGATGGTGACGTCGGTGCGCGACAGCCTCAGGCACTCGTCGATGTTGCGCGTCGCATGGCCGACTTTCAGCCCGAGATCCCACAGCATGTAGAGCATGTATTCAACGATCTGCTCGCCCCAGGGCGTCTGCTTGTAGGGCAGCAGGAACAGAAGATCGATGTCGGAGCCAGGTGCCAGCGTGCCGCGGCCGTAGCCGCCGACCGCCACCACCGCCATGCGCTCGGCCGCAGAGCGGTTCTTGACGCGATAGACGTGCGTCGCGGCGAAATCGTAGAGCGCCCGGATGATCTCGTCCATAAGATGCGACAGCCGGGCAGCGCAGGCGGTGCCGCCGCCATCCTCCCTCAGCATGGCTTCCGCGATCTTACGGCCATCGGCCAGCCGAGCCTTGAGCAGCTGCAGAACCGCGCCGCGCGTCGCCTGACCGGAACCGTCGCCGGCATGGGCCGCGGTCAGCTTCGTCATGTCGCCGCGCAGCATCACGCCGTCGATCAGCTCGTCGAGTTTCAGGGAGATTTTTGCCATATGCTGAGGTCGGCCTCGCCTTTCGGGCGGCGTCTATAGCGCGTTTTCGCGGTGCTGGGTATGGGGCGGCCCCCTGTCACGACACCGCATGATCTGCCTGCCTTTACCGTCCGACAATGCGCCTGGCGAGAAAAATTGCGGCCGACCCTTGACCTTCCAGTTACTGGAAGCCCTACCTCGGCCTCAGATCGAGACATCAGAGGCATTCCAGATGGCCCATTCCGACCATGACCACCACGCCCATGCCCGCGGCTGCTGCTCCGCCAAGGCCGCCGCGCCTGTCGCGGAGGCGGTCATTCGCGATCCGGTCTGCGGCATGACTGTCGATCCGGCCGCCGGCAAGCCGACGGCCGAGCACGGTGGCCACATCCGTCATTTCTGCAGCGAGGGCTGCCGCGCCAAATTCGTCGCCGAGCCGGAAAAATACCTGACCGCGACCGATCCGGTCTGCGGCATGAGCGTCGACCGCGCCAGCGCCAGGCATTTCGTCCGCCATGAGGGCCAGGGTTTCTATTTCTGCTCGGCCGGCTGCAAGGGCAAGTTCGAGGCCGCGCCGGCCCATTATCTCGGCGACCGGCCGGCACCACAGCCGATGCCGAAGGGCACGCAATACACCTGTCCGATGCATCCCGAGATCATCCGCGACAAGCCGAGCGCCTGCCCGATCTGCGGCATGGCGCTGGAGCCGATGGGCGTGCCGACCGGCGAGGAAGGGCCGAACCCCGAACTGGTCGATTTCACCCGGCGATTCTGGATCAGCGCGGTGCTGTCCCTGCCGCTGCTCGTCATCGCCATGGCGCCGATGCTCGGCCTGAGCTTCGACAGCCTCACCGACGACCGGACAAAGACATGGGCAGAGCTGGTGCTGGCGAGCCCGGTCGTGCTGTGGGCGGCCTTTCCCTTCTTCCATCGCGGCTGGGAGTCGATCCTCAACCGCAGTCCCAACATGTGGACGCTGATCTCGCTCGGCGTCGGCGCGGCCTATCTCTACAGCGTCGCGGCCACGCTGTTCCCGGACATCTTCCCGCACCAGTTCCGCGGCCATGGCGGCGCCGTGCCGGTCTATTTCGAGGCCGCCGCCGTGATCGTCGCGCTGGTCTTCCTCGGCCAGGTGCTGGAGCTCAGGGCCCGCGAGCGCACCGGCTCGGCCATCCGCGCCTTGCTCGACCTGGCGCCGAAGACGGCGCGGCTGATCGGCGCTGATGGCTCCGAAAGCGACGTGCCGCTCGATACGGTCAAGGCCGGCGACCGGCTGCGCATCCGTCCCGGCGATGCCGTTCCGGTCGACGGTGTCGTGCTCGAGGGTCGCTCGGCTATCGACGAATCGATGATCACCGGCGAGCCGCTGCCGGTCGAGAAGACCGGGGGCGACGCCCTGACCGGCGGCACGCTCAACAAGAACGGCTCGCTGGTCATGCGCGCCGAGCGCATCGGCGCCGAGACGACGCTGTCGCGCATCGTCGAACTGGTCGCCAAGGCGCAGCGCTCGCGGGCGCCGATCCAGGGCCTGGCCGACCGCGTTTCCTTCTATTTCGTGCCGGCCGTTGTGCTGGTCGCGCTCGCCGCTTTCGCCGCCTGGGCGATCCTCGGCCCGCAGCCAAGCCTGATCTTCGCCATCGTCTCGGCGGTGTCGGTGCTGATCATCGCCTGTCCCTGCGCGCTGGGGTTGGCGACGCCGATGTCGATCATGACCGCGACCGGGCGCGGCGCCCATGCCGGCGTGCTGATCAAGGAGGCGGCAGCGCTCGAGCGCTTCGCTTCGGTCGATACGCTGATCGTCGACAAGACCGGCACCTTGACCGAGGGCCGGCCAAAGCTCACCGACGTCTTCGCCGCCGGCGGCATCGCGGAAAACGAACTGCTGGCGCTGGCCGCCGCGCTTGAGAAGGGTTCGGAGCATCCGCTCGCCGAGGCGATCGTCGAGGGCGCGGTTGAACGCGGCGTGACGGTCGCCGCTGCCGGCGATTTCGAGGCGGTCACCGGCAAGGGTGTGTCCGGCACGGTGGCCGGCAGCAAGGTCGCGCTCGGCAATGCGGCGATGATGGCCGACCTCGGCATCGACACGGTCTCGATTTCAGCGCAGGCGGACGCGCTGCGGAGCGAGGGCAAGTCGGCGATGTTCGTCGCCGTCGGCGGCAGGCTCGCCGGCCTCGTCGCCGTCGCCGACCCGGTCAAGCCGACAACGGCGGCGGCGATCGGCGCGCTGCACGACAGCGGCTTGCGGATCATCATGGCGACTGGCGACAATGAGCGCACGGCGCGCGCCATCGCCGGCAAGCTTGGCATCGACGAGGTGCGCGCCGGCCTGCTGCCCGAGCAGAAGGGAGCGCTGGTCGAGGAACTGCGCGCCAAGGGCGCCGGCGTCGCCATGGCCGGCGACGGCGTCAACGACGCGCCGGCGCTGGCCGCCGCCGATGTCGGCATCGCTATGGGCACCGGCGCCGATGTCGCGGTCGAAAGCGCGGGCATCACCCTGGTCAAGGGCGACCTCAACGGCATCGTCAGGGCGCGCACGCTTGCCCGGGCGACGATCCGCAACATCCGCCAGAACCTGTTCTTCGCATTCCTCTACAACGTGCTCGGCGTGCCGATAGCTGCCGGCGTGCTCTATCCGCTCACCGGCACGCTTTTGTCGCCGATGCTGGCCGCGGCGGCGATGAGCCTGTCCTCGGTCTCGGTCATCGGCAACGCCTTGCGCCTCAGAACGTTGAAACTCTGAGCGAAGCCCCCAAATACGACAGTCCATCAACAGGAGATCATGGATGACCTTGGCCAAGAAGATTGTGCTGCTCTTGATGGCGGCGGGAATGCTGCTCGCCGTCTTCCTCGAAAGCGTTCCGGCGCAATCGCAGGAGATGAAGCACGACATGTCCGGCATGGCGATGGGCGCGGAGAGCCCATCGACCGCCGGCTACAAGGCGGCGATGGACAAGATGCATGCCGACATGATGGCAAATGCCTATTCCGGCAATCCCGATGTCGACTTCGTCCGCGGCATGATCCCGCATCATCAGGGCGCGATCGACATGGCCAAGGTGGAATTGGCCAACGGCAAGGACCCGGAGATCCGCAAGATGGCCGAAGCGGTCATCAAGGCGCAGGAGGCCGAGATCAAGGAGATGCGGGCCTGGCTCGCGGCTCATCAGGCGGACTAGATTTTAGCATGCCGGAAGTCCGGGCGGGGCTTGGGACTGGATTTCTTGCTTCGCCTGTGATGCGATCCCGCCGTCAATGAGAGCCTGCAATGGCATCTATCATCAGAACCACCACGCTGCCCTCGGGCGAACCCTTGCCTGTGCTCGGCCAGGGCACCTGGAAGATGGGCGAGGACGCCCGTCGCCGCGCCGACGAGGTGAAGGCCCTGCGGCTCGGGCTCGATCTCGGCATGACGCTGATCGACACCGCCGAAATGTATGCCAGCGGCGGCTCCGAGGAGGTGGTGGCGGAGGCCATTGCCGGGCGCCGCGACGAGACCTTCCTGGTCTCGAAGGTGCTGCCCTCCAACGCCTCGCGCGCCGGCGTCCGGCCGGCCTGCGAGAACAGCCTCAAGCGCCTCGCCACCGACCGCATCGACCTCTATCTGCTGCACTGGCCGGGCAGCGTGCCGCTGACCGAGACCGTCGAGGCCTTCGAGGCACTGAAGGCGGCCGGCAAGATCCGCCATTGGGGCGTCAGCAATTTCGACACCGATGAGATGGAGGAACTGGTCGGCCTGCGGGACGGCGGCAACGTCCAGACCAACCAGGTGCTCTACAATCTCTCGCGCCGTGGCCCTGAGTTCGATCTCGCGCCCTGGAGCCGAGAGCGCGGCATCCCGCTGATGGCCTATTCGCCGGTCGAGCAGGGCGCGCTGGCGCGCAATGCCAGGCTGGAAGCCATTGCCGCCCGCCACAATGCGACGGCCGCGCAGATCGCGCTTGCCTGGGTGATGGCGCAGCCGGGCGTCATCGCCATCCCAAAGGCGAGCAAGCCCGAGCACGTCCGCCAGAACGTCGCCGCGCTCGACATCAGGCTGACGCCGGAGGATCTCGCCGAGCTCGACCGCGCCTTCCCGCCGCCGACGCGCAAGCGCGGGCTGGAGATGATCTGACCGAAATCTGCATTCGCAATCGTGGTAAAGAGAGCAAGCGTTGGAACGAATCTCAGCCGGGCCGCATCACACGGCGTACAAAATCGGGGGCATTAGCGTCACGTCGTTGCGCGACGGCTATGTCGACATGCCGATCCGCCGACTGCGCCATCCGGGAGACGAGCCCTTTGGCGACGATCTCCCGTCGCAGGTGCCGCTCTTCGACGGCGCGCTCAGATTGTCGGTCAATGCCTTTGCGATCGACGACGGCCAAGACATCATGCTGATCGACACGGGGTCCTCGAACGCCTGGCACCCGACGATGGGGCTTCTTCCGCAGGCGCTGAGCGAGGCGAGGATCGCCATTGACCGAGTTCGGACGGTCGCTTTCACCCACACCCATCTCGATCATATCCACGGGATCGTCCATCCGGATGGTCGGGACGGTTTCCCGCAACTCACCCGGCTGCTCGTGCCTCGAGCCGAGCTCGACATGTTCCGGTCGGTAGCGAGGTTGAGCCGCTTCCATGATCGAGCAGAACCTTTGGACCCCGGGCAGCGCCTGAGCGCGAATGTCGAGGCGGTCGCGGCGCCGGGCCACGAAATTGGTCACACATGCTTTCGTGTCACGAGCTACGGCGGAACATTGTTGGTTTGGGGCGACCTCGTGCATGTGCCGTCGCTTCAGTTCGATCGGCCGGAGGTCGCATGGGAATTCGACGCCGACCAGGAGCAGGCGCGGGCGAGCCGGCTGCATATCTTGGCCCTTGCCGCCGACAATGCCTGGTGCGTGGCGGGAGCGCATCTCGATTCACCGGGCGTCGGTCGGATTTTTCGAACCGAAACAGCCTTCCGCTTCGAGCCTTTGTAGGGGTTCCGGCTAGATCTTGGCCGGAGGCTCAAGCCGCATGCGCACTCGCCGCAATGCCCTTGAAAATATATCGAGGTCGTTGGCGGCGCGGGCAAGCGTGAGCGCACCCTGGATGACGGCGACTGCTTCCTCGGCCAGCTCGCTGGCCTCGCCCGGTCGATACCCGGATCGCGTCAGCGCTTCGGCGAGACTCGTGACCCAGCGGCCGAAATAGTCCCTTATTTGGCCGGAAAACAGGTCGCGCGAATCATCCAGCGCGAAGGCGCCGATGAGGCAAACCCGGCGCCCCGAGCGGAAGTAGCTGTCCGTCGCCTCGAACATGTGCTCGATCCCGGCCCGCGGATCAGCGTTGTCGCGCAAAGGCGCAAAGACATTGTCCTCGAACCAGCCGTCGATATGGGCAATGACGGCTCTCGCCATCTCCTCCTTGCCGCCGGGAAAGAAGTGATAGAGGCTGCCCTTGCCCAATCCCGTCGCCGCGCCGATCAGAGCCAGGCTCGCCCCTTCATAGCCGTGCTCGCGAAAGACCTCGCCGATGATGGAGAGCAGATCGGCGCGCTCGGGCGCGATCCTGCGCATAGGCGCCTTACAAGCCAAGTTCGGTCAGGCCCGGATGATCGTCGGGCCGGCGGCCGAGCGGCCAGTGATATTTGCGCTCGGCCTCGGTGATTGGCAGGTCATTGATGCTGGCGACGCGCCGGCGCATCAGCCCGGCCGCGTCGAACTCCCAATTCTCATTGCCGTAGGAGCGGAACCAGTGGCCGCTGTCGTCGCGCCATTCATAGGCAAAGCGCACCGCAATGCGGTTCTCGTTCCAGGTCCAGACCTCCTTGATCAGCCTATAGTCGAGTTCGCGCGTCCATTTGCGGGTGAGGAAACCGACGATCTCGCTGCGGCCTGAGACGAATTCGGCCCGGTTGCGCCAGGTACTGTCCTCAGTATAGGCGAGCGAAACCCGTTCGGGGTCGCGGCTGTTCCAGGCGTCTTCGGCCAAGCGCGCCTTCTGTGCGGCGGTTTCGGCGGTAAAGGGCGGCAGCGGCGGACGGCTCATGGCGGTGTTCCATTGGGCAATTTCGATGAGAGATTGTACCGACCGGTACAATTGCGTCAAGTCGATCGTGCTATGGCTTTGTCGCCTCTCGTCGAGGGTTTTTGTACGCCGACTCGGATGAGGACCAAATTTGCCTGCCTGCCTGTCTGTCTGGAGCGCTTTTGTGCTGAAACAAGTTATCAGGTCGATCTTCAAAAGATACGGATACAATTTTATAAAAACAGAAAATCGATACGACATAAGAAATACGAATTATGCCTCGATAAGTATCGTAAATGAAAACAATGATAGCGAGGATCGCATCCTTTTCATGTATCTGGCGGATGAGGTCGCGAGAACGCACATCCTCTCGGAAAAGAACGTAAGAGCGCTCATGTCTTCTTGTGAAGATATATTAAATCACCAAGGCGGCGGCCGTCAAAGATCTCTTTGAGCGGAGACTTCTCGCGCTAACTGCCGATCAATCCTTTCAGCCGGTAAAGCGCTTCCAGCGCCTCGCGCGGCGTCATCTCGTCCGGATTGATCGTGCCCAGCGCTTCGCTGAGCGCATCGTTCTTCACCGGCTTCGGCGCCTCGCGCTTCACCGCCACCGAAAACAGCGGCAGGTCGTCGACCAGCCGGTTGGCCTTGCCCGAAACCTCGCCTTCCTCAAGCTGGTGCAGCACCTCCTTGGCGCGGGCGACCACGGCTTCCGGAAGGCCGGCGAGCCGCGCCACCTGCACGCCATAGGAACGGTCCGCCGCGCCCTTGCCGACCTCGTGCAGGAACACCACCTCGCCTTCCCATTCCTTGACCCGCATGGTGACATTGGAGAGGCGCGGGAGCTTGCCGGCCAGCGCCGTCATCTCGTGGAAATGGGTGGCGAAGATCGCGCGGCAGCGGTTCTTCTCGTGCAGATATTCGACCGCCGCCCAGGCGATCGACAGGCCGTCGAAGGTCGCCGTGCCGCGGCCGATCTCGTCGAGGATGACCAGCGCCCGCTCGCCGGCCTGGTTGAGGATCGCCGCCGTCTCGACCATCTCGACCATGAAGGTCGAGCGGCCGCGCGCCAGGTCGTCGGAGGCGCCGACGCGCGAGAACAGCCGGTCGACGACGCCGATATGGGCGCGCTCGGCCGGCACGAAGGAGCCGGTCTGGGCAAGGATGGCGATCAGCGCGTTCTGCCTGAGGAAGGTCGACTTGCCGCCCATGTTGGGACCGGTCAGCAGCCAGATGGCGCCGGCCTTGGCGCCGCCTTCCGGCGAAAGGTCGCAGTCGTTGGCGACGAACGGGCCTTCGCCCGATCGCCGCAGCGCCTGCTCGACCACCGGATGCCGGCCGCCTTGGATCTCGAAGGCGAGGCTGGAATCGACTTCCGGCCGGCACCAGGCCTCGCTTGCCGAAAGCAGCGCAAGCGCTGCCGACACGTCGAGCGCGGCAAGCGCCTCGGCGCCGGCGCGGATGCTGTCAGCTTCGCCGACCACCTCGGCCGTCAGCCGGTCGAAGGCGGCGAGCTCGATGCTCAGCGCCCGGTCGGCGGCGTTGGCGATCTTCGATTCCAGCTCGGCCAGCTCCGTCGTGGTGAAGCGCATGGCGTTGGCCATGGTCTGGCGGTGGATGAAGCGCCCCTTGGCCTCGTCGCTGCCGGTCATCGCTGCATGGTGATTGGCGGTGACCTCGATGTAGTAGCCGAGCACGTTGTTGTGCCGGATTTTCAGCGAGCGGATGCCGGTCACCTCGATCAGCGAGCGCTCCAGCCCGGCGATCACTTTGCGCGACTCGTCACGCAGCGCCCGCATCTCGTCGAGCTCGGCATTGTAACTCGACCGCACGAAGCCGCCGTCGCGCTTCAACAGCGGCAATTCCTCGTCCAGCGCCTGGCTGAGATGGTCGCGCAGATCGCGCGGCAAGGCCTTGATCGAGGCCAGCGCCGCCGCAAGTTCCCGCGGCAGGGTGGTCGCCGCAAACAGATGCACGATTGCGTCGGCCGCCTCGAAGCCGGCGCGCAACGCGCCGAGATCGCGCGGACCACCGCGATTGAGCGCCAGCCTGGACAGCGCGCGCGGCATGTCGGCGACGCTCTTCAGGCTCGTCCGCGCCGCCTGGCAGAGCCGCGTTTCGGCGCGGAAGAACGACACCGAATCGAGCCTGGCGCCGATCGCCGCCGGATCGGTCAGCGGCGCCATCAGCCGGTCGGCCAAGAGCCTCGCGCCGCCGCCGGTCACCGTGCGGTCGATCGCCTTGAACAGCGAGCCGTCGCGGCTGCCCGAAAGCGTGCGTAAGAGCTCCAGATTGGCGCGCGTCGCCGGGTCGATGAACAGCGTCGAGCCGCTCTCCTCGCGCTCCGGTCGCGACAGCGGCGGCCGCTCGGCCTTCTGCGTCTTCTCGACATAGGCAATAGTGCCTGAGATGGCCGACAGTTCGGCGCGCGAAAACGTCCCGAAACTGTCCGGCGTCGCCACCGCGAAGAAGCGTGCGATGCGTCCCGCGGCCGAGGCCGAATCGAACAGCGACGGCGGCTGCGGGCTGGCGACGCGGCCGATGACGTCGAACAGCGGCTTCAGCTCGGGGTCGTAAAACACCGGCTCGGCGACGATCAGCTCGCGCGGGTCGACGCGGAAGATGTCGGCGAGCAGCCGGTCGGCGGTGGTCTCGGCGACGCGGAAGACCCCGGTCGAGATCTCGATCCAGGCCAGTGCGAAGGCATGATCGTTGCTGCCTCCCTTCACCCGCCCGAGCGCCATCAGGAAGCTCGATTCGGACGGCGCCAGCAATTTGTCCTCGGTGATGGTGCCGGGCGTCACCAGCCGCACCACGTCGCGCCGCACCACCGATTTCGAGCCGCGCTTCTTGGCCTCCGCCGGGTCCTCGGTCTGCTCGCAGACGGCGACGCGGAAGCCTTGCGCGATCAGCTTCTGCAGATAGTCATCCGCCGCATGCACCGGCACGCCGCACATCGGAATGTCGTGGCCCTGGTGCTTGCCGCGCCGGGTCAGGACGATGCCGAGCGCGCGGCTTGCCTTCTCGGCATCGTCGAAGAACAGCTCGTAGAAATCGCCCATGCGGTAGAACAGGAGCGAATCCGGGTTCGCCGCCTTGATCTCGATATACTGCTCCATCATCGGCGTGACGCCGCCCAGGGCGGGCGCCGGCGCCATCGTGTCCGGAGCGTCGTTATCGGTCGGCATGTGCATGTTCATTGGGGCACGCTAGCAGATGTGGTTGCCGGGTTTAATGCCGGCCGCTCGAAAAGCAGGGGAAGACCGCGTCGCTCCCGCCAGCGGCGGCCAAGGCGTGCCGGCATTGCAACGCGCCGGTGGCCGGCATAATCATCCATGGAGCTCGGGGGCGGGGTCGATGGACAGGTTCGGTCAGGAATCATTCGAGGAGATGGTCGGGTCGGCCGGCACGCCGCTCGACCGCCTGCGGCGGCGCGCCGGCCACAGGCTTGGCCGTCTCAATCAGTCGGTGCAAAAGCGATTGCCTTTCATGCTTCCCGGCCACGGCCCGCTGTCCGGCCTCGGCGGCGGCATGAAGGTCGCGATCTATGTGCTCAGCCATGATCCGCTGCTGATCTACATGCCGATCGGCGGCGAGCGCCCGCTCAGCTTGATTGCGGCGATCGGCAGGCACCTTGCCTCTCGGCGCGCCGCATTCCTGTTGATGCCGAGCTGGACACTCGAACGGCCGCACGTCATCGCCAGGCTCGGCCAGGACATCGCCTGGTATCGCGAGCGCTTCCCGCTTCACGAGCTGATTTTTCTCTGCAACAACGAGGCGGAGCGCCGCCTCGTTGCCGCGGTCGGGGGCACGGCGATTTTCTCCAACCACAATCTGATGGTCTCGGAGGACATCTTTCGGCCGCTGCCGGATGTCCCGGTCGAATTCGATGCCGTCTACAACGGCCGCATCTCGAACACCAAGCGCCACTATCTCGGCTTCGACATCGAAAGGCTGGTCCATATTGCCATCTCGATCGGCGAACTGCCGCCGGCCGGCGACCGCGCCTTCATCCGGCGCCTGCAGGCGCAGTCGCCGCTGCACCGGATCGCCAATCCGATCGTCGATGGCCGGACCGGCCGGCTGACGCCGCAACAAGTCAATCGCGTCTACGCTCAGGCCGCGGTCGGGCTCTGCCTGTCGGCCGTCGAGGGGGCGATGTGCTCGAGCATGGAGTATCTCATGGCCGGGCTGCCGGTGGTGAGCACGCCGAGCGTCGGCGGCCGCGATGTCTATTTCGATCCGGACTATTGCATCATCGCCGAGCCCGAACCGGCGGCCATCAGGCGCGCCGTCGAAACCTTGCGCGACCGCGCCATACCGCGCGACGAGATCCGCAGCCGCACCATGGCCAAGGTGTGGCCGCAGCGGCGGGAGCTGATGGAATTCCTGTCGGCGTTGCGCGAGCGCATGGGAAGCGCCGAGCCAATGCTTTCGCAATGGCCCTTTCCCGGAACCGGGTCGTTGCGGCGCTACGGAACGGTACGCCAGCATGCGCGCGAGATCGCGGCACCCGCGGCGGCTGCGGGACGTTCCTGAGCGGCTTCGTCGGCGTAGGGCGAGCTTTGCCGAGCTTGCCGGTTTACAGCGGCGGCCTCTGGCCTTAATCCGGAAGCTCAATAACATGGCGCCCATCTCAAGGGCGCCGCACCGGCGAGGAAATCAAGAGATCATGGCCAGGAAAACCGAAAACAGCGGTCCGTCCGTCAGCGCGCAGGAGGCGCTGGAATTCCACGCCATGGGCCGCCCCGGCAAGCTGGAGATCGTCGCCACCAAGCCGATGGCGACGCAGCGCGATCTCAGCCTCGCCTATTCGCCGGGCGTCGCCGTTCCGGTTCGCGCCATCGCTGAGGATCCGAGCCGCGCCTTCGACTACACGACGCGCGGCAACATGGTCGCCGTCATCTCCAACGGCACCGCCATTCTCGGCCTCGGCAATCTCGGCGCTCTCGCCTCCAAGCCGGTGATGGAAGGCAAGTCGGTGCTGTTCAAGCGCTTCGCCGACGTCGATTCCATCGACCTCGAGGTCGACACCGAGGACGCCGACGAGTTCATCAACTGCGTGCGCTTCCTCGGCCCCTCCTTCGGCGGCATCAATCTGGAAGACATCAAGGCGCCGGAATGCTTCATCATCGAGCAGCGGCTGCGCGAATTGATGGACATCCCTGTCTTCCACGACGACCAGCACGGCACCGCGATCATCTCCGCAGCCGGCCTGATCAACGCGCTGGAGATAACCGGCCGCGACATGAAGACCACCAAGATGGTCTGCAACGGCGCCGGCGCGGCCGGCATCGCCTGTATCGAGCTGATGAAGGCGATGGGCTTTTCGCCGGAAAACATCATCCTGTGCGACACCAAGGGCGTCGTCTTCCAGGGCCGCACCGAGGGCATGAACCAGTGGAAGTCGGCGCATGCCGTCAAGACCGAGGCGCGATCGCTGGCCGAGGCGCTGGACGGCGCCGACGTCTTCCTCGGCCTCTCCGCCAAGGGCGCGCTGACCACCGCCATGGTGCAGTCGATGGCCAAGAACCCGATCATCTTCGCCATGGCCAATCCCGATCCCGAGATAACGCCCGAGGAAGTGGCCGAAATCCGCACCGACGCCATCATGGCCACGGGGCGTTCGGACTATCCGAACCAGGTCAACAACGTGCTCGGCTTCCCCTACATCTTCCGCGGCGCGCTGGATGTCCGGGCCACCACCATCAATGACGAGATGAAGATCGCCGCCGCCCGCGCGCTGGCCGAGCTGGCGCGCAAGGACGTGCCCGACGACGTCGCCGCCGCCTATCAGGGCAACCGCCCGAAATTCGGCCCCAACTACATCATCCCGGTGCCGTTCGACCCGCGCCTCATCGCGGCGATCCCGCTGGCTGTCGCCAAGGCCGCGATGGAGTCCGGTGTCGCCCGCAAGCCGATCCTCGATCTCGGCCGCTACGCGCAGGAGCTTTCCGCCCGCCGCGATCCGATCGCCTCGACGCTGCAACGCATCTACGACCGCGTGCGCCGCCAGCCCAAGCGCATCGTCTTCGCCGAGGGCGAGGAGGAGCAGGTGATGCGCGCCGCCGTCTCCTATGTGAACCAGAACCTCGGCACCGCAATCCTGCTCGGTCGCGACGACGTCATCAAGGAAAACGCCAAGCACGCCGGCATCGAGCTCAACAAGCAGGGCATCGAGATCATCAATGCCAGGCTGTCGCGCCGCAACGGCATCTACACCGACTATCTCTATGAGCGCATGCAGCGGAAGGGTTTCCTGTTCCGCGACTGCCAGCGCCTGATCAACAACGACCGCAACCATTTCGCCGCCTGCATGGTGGCGCTGGGCGATGCCGACGGCATCGTCACCGGCGTCACCCGCAACTATTCGACTGCGCTCGACGACATCCGCCGCGTCATCGACGCCAAGCCCGGCCACCGCGTCATCGGCGTCTCGATCGTGCTCGCCAGGGGCCGCACCGTCGTCGTCGCCGACACCGCCGTGCACGACATGCCGAACGCCGAGCAGATCGCCGACATCGCCGAGGAGGCGGCCGGCTTCGCCCGCCGCATGGGCTACGAGCCGAGACTTGCCATGCTCGCCTACTCGACTTTCGGCCATCCGCAGGGCGAGCGCTCCGAGCGCGTGCAGGAAGCGGTGCGCATCCTCGACAAGCGCCGCGTCGATTTCGAGTATGACGGCGAGATGGCGGCCGACGTGGCGCTCAACGCCCGCGCCATGGCGCAGTACCCGTTCATCCGGCTGACCGGCCCGGCCAACGTGCTGATCATGCCGGCGTTCCACTCGGCCTCGATCTCGACCAAGATGCTGCAGGAGCTCGGCGGCTCGACCGTCATCGGCCCGCTGCTGGTCGGCCTCAACAAGCCGGTGCAGATCGTCTCGCTGAACGCCAAGGATTCAGACATCGTCAACATGGCGGCGATCGCGGCCTACACGGCGACCAACTGAGAAGCGGTGCGCTAAAGCCGCCTCGCCATAACAGATTGATAATACTCACCTGATATAGAAGGCCTCTTGCCGACTTGCCGTAACGGCATCTACGGCGCGCTCAGACCGCCAACTCGGGGGTGCGGCCATGAAGCATGACGGGGTTTCTGCATCCGCGGTCGGCCAGGGGGGCCACCACGACGAGCGGCTGGACGCGCTGCTCAGTATCACCGGTCGCATGGACGGCTATCTCTACCGCTGCCGCAACGACCAGTCCTACACGATGCTCTACATCAGCGACGGCATATTCACCGTCAGTGGCTACCGGCCGAGCGATTTCATCCACAATGCGGTGCGCGACTACGTCTCGGCCATCCATCCTGACGATCTCGCCGCTGTCTACGCCGCCGTCGACAACGCGCTCGAGGCGCGCTGCAACTGGAACGTCGACTACCGCATCGTACCCAGGGTCGGCGAGCCGCTCTGGGTCCGCGAGATCGGCGGCGGTGTCTGGGACGAGGCCGGCGAGCTCGAATTCCTCGAGGGTTTCGTCGTCGACATCAGCGACCGCAAGGTCGTCGAGGACCTCAACGCCCAGCTGCTGCTCGACCTCAAGGCCGCCAACGAGGAACTGTCGGTGCAAAAGCGCGAGATCGAGCTGGCCAAGCAGCAGAGCGACCATTCGGCCAACCACGATCTCCTGACCGACCTGCCCAACCGGCGCGCCTTTCACAACGAGCTCAAATCGGTGATCGGCCGCTGCGCCGCAACCGGCGATGCGGCGGGCCTGCTGTTCATCGACCTCGACCGCTTCAAGGAGGTCAACGACACGCTTGGCCACGAGGCCGGCGATGCGCTCTTGCAGCGCGTGTCGGACAAGCTGCGCACGATCCTGCGCAGCGCCGACTTCGTCGCGCGGCTCGGCGGCGACGAGTTCGCCTTCCTGTTCTCAGGCAAGCCGGACCTGGCCAGGGAGAAGGCGGTGCGCGTAGCGGAGCGCGTGCTGGAGCGGCTGCGCATCAAGGTTCCGGCCCCGAACGGCGACATCCAGGTCGGCTGCACCGTCGGTGTCGCCATCTATCCGACGGAAGCCGCCGATCCCGACGCGCTGGTCGCGCTCGCCGACCGGCTGATGTATGTCGGCAAGAAGGAAGGCCGTGGCCGGCTGGTCACTTCCGACCAATTGGCGCTGGAGCAGTCCGGGCCCAGCGGCGGCCAGTCGTCGCGCCGCCAGCGTCGCATCGCCTAGCCCCGACGGACGGGCATCCATCGAGTAGGACCGACCGGCCGAAAACCTTCCCCCCGCAAGGCGAGGGGAAGGCAAGGCATTTGAAGGCGTTGCGAAACCCTACTCCCAGTCGCGGCAGGCGAGATAGGCGTGCTTCCAGAAGCGCCAGCCGGTCACCTTCCATTTCCAGAATTCATAGCCGCAGCCGCCGTGGTCGGAGGCCACGATGGTAACTCCGCCCCAGCCCCAGGCGCCGTGCTTGTGGTGGCCGTGATGATGACCATGGTCGGGCTTGCAGCCGAAGAGCTCGCACGGCAGTTTCTTGTGCTTGTAGAGGTCGGGCGGACCCGACTTGCAGCCGTTGGGCACGCAGTCGATCTTGGCGTGGATGCGCGGCTGCACCCTGTCGACCAGCGACGGCAGCCTGCTCGCCGCCTTGAATCCGCCGGGGCCGGATGCAGGACGGCCATGCACGTTTACCCCGCCGCCCTGCGTCACCGCATGCGCGATGCCGTGCTTGACCTTGAAATCTCCGGCATGGGCGCCGCTCGTAAGCGCGCCGGCACCGGCGATCGCCGCCAGCACGATGACGGCGCCGGCGAGGTTGGACGTATTTGTCTTGGTGAACATCTCATCGTTCCTTGGATTTGTTTGTTTGGTTGGCTCAGCCGAGGCGACTGGCCGGCTTGATGCCGAGCGCGACGACGTTGAAGATCTCGTCGCGGCCAACGCCGATGTCGCGGAGCAGACGGTCGTCGAAGCCGGCGACATGGCGCAGGCTGCGGCGAACGGCTTCATCCCGCGCCGCGTCGCTGACTGAGCGCGTGATGGTGCGGCGCAGGATGCCGGACATCCATCCGGCCGGCGCCGGCGTCGCGGCTAGGGGCAGGGTGTCTTTCATGCTATGCAGGGTCATTGGTCTTCTCCGGTTTGGCGCGATCTCCGTGATCGCTATGGGCCGGATATCGGCGACGGCCGGGAAGCCGGCGTTCGCGAAGCGTGAAATCTTCGGGAAATCGTCGCGAAAAGGAGCTGTGGCGGGTGGGGGAAAGCGTCCCGGCGCATGACAGGGCGAGCCCGACGACCGATCGCGGGCCGTTCGAACTGTGCCTGCTGGGCGGGTTTTCGCTGCGCGACGCGGCCGGGCAGCCCGTCGAACTGCCGACACGCAAATGCGAATTGCTGCTGGCCTATCTGGCCATGCCCGCCGGGCGGCTGCATGGCCGCGACAAGCTCGCGGCGCTGTTCTGGAGCGATCGCGACGAGGAGCAGGCGCGCGGCAGCCTGAGGAAGGCGCTGTCGTCGCTGCGCGCCGCGCTCGGGCCGCAGGCGCTCGGCGGAGACCGCGATGCCGTCACCCTCGATCCGGCCGCGCTTGCCGTCGACGCCGACCGGCTCGCCAGCCTTGCCAGCAACCCGGCCGGGATAGACGAAGGCGCTGCTCCGATCTGGCGCTACGGCGAATTCCTCGAAAGCCGTCCGTCGGCCAGCGCCGAGTTCTCCGACTGGCTGACCTTCGAACGCACCCGCTGCCGCAATCTGGCGCAGACCGTTCTCGAAGGCATGGCGCTCCGGTTGGCCGATGCCGGCGACCTTTCGCAGGCACAGTCCGTCGGCCAGCGCCTGCTCGCCATCGACAATCTGCGCGAGGAAAGCCACCGGCTGCTGATGCGCCTCTACGCCAGGGCAGGCGAACGCTCGCGTGCCTTGGCCCAGTTCCAGGGTTGCCGCGAACTGCTCAAGCGCGAGCTCGGCGTCGAGCCGTCGCAGGAAACAGTGCGGCTTTCGCGCAAGATCGCGTCCGATGCTGCTTCGGTGGGGGATGAGGCCGTCCGTCCGCCGGACGGCCCTGTTTCCCCAATGGAGCAGGCTACCCCGGCCCCTAGCTGGCCGACGGAGCGGCCGCGCGGCTTGTCGATCGCCGTCCTGCCCTTTGCCGGCAAGAGCGATGGCGAGCAGGATTTCCTCGCCAACGGCATCTCGCAGGACATCATCACGGAATTGTCGCGGCAGCGCGATTTCCTGGTCATCGCGCCGCAGTCGACCGTCGGCTATGCCAGCGGCGCCGGCGAGGCCGGCATCGCCGCGCGCGACCTCGACGTCAGATACATCCTTGCCGGCAGCGTGCGGCGCGGCGGCGACCAGCTTCGCGTTGCCGTGCAGCTGATCGATGCGTCCGGCGACCGCTGCGTCTGGGCGGAGCGCTATGACCGGCCGGCGCAGGACGTCTTCGACCTGCAGGACGAGGTGGTGAGGCGCATCATCGCCAACATCGACGCCGAGGTGCGGGCGGCGGAGCGCGAAAGCGCGGCGCGCAAGCGGCCGGAAAATCTCGATGCCTGGGAACTGTTCCATCGCGGCATGTCGCATGCCTACCGGTTCACCAGGGACGATCATCAGCTGGCGCAGGGGCATTTTGAGCGTGCCCTCGAGCTGGAGCCGGGGTTCAGCCTGCCCAATGCCGGCCTCGCCTATGTCTGCCTGTCGGCGGTGACCTGGCACTTCACTACCGATGTCGGGCAGACGCTCGGCGCCGGTATAGCGCAGGCCGAGAAGGCGCTGGCGCTAGACGCCGGCGACGCCTTCAGCCATGTCGTGCTCGGACGCCTGTTGACCTTCGTCGGCGATCGGCCGCGCGCCGCCCACCATCTTTCGATGGCGATCGATCTCAGCCCGAGTTTCGCGCAGGCCTATTTCGGCATGGCGCAATTGCATTTCTGGTCGGGCAGGCCGCGCGAGGCGCTGCATCATATCGGCCAGGCGGTGCGGCTGAACCCCAGGGATCCGCTCGGCTCGATGTTCATGACGCTGCAGTCGTTCTGCCACTATTGGCTGGACGATTTCGCCGCCGCCGAGGCCGCCGCCCGGCGCGCCACCGCGCTCAATGCGCGCGAGACCTGGTCGAGGCTGGGGCTGGCCGCCGCCCTCGTCGCGCTCGGCCGCGCGGAGGAAGCCAGGACCGTCATCGCCGAGGCAAGGCGCATGGACCAGGGGCTGACGGTCGCCTCGTTCGACGCGGTCGTCGGCCAGGTGCCGGACGATCTGCGCCAGCGGGTCTATTCAGCGCTAAGGCAGGCCGGGTTGGGTTGAAACGAAAGGTCCCGCAGCGACGTGCTGCGGGCCCTTCTTTCGAGACTGTAGGACCGATCAGAACGAGCGCTGGAAGCGGAGGATGCCGCCGACGCTGTTTTCCTTGTCGGCTTTGGTCCAGTTGGTGACGGTGTCCTCGCCGACATGCAGGTAGTCGACTTCGGCCGTGATCTTGAAGCCCTTGACGATTTCATAGGCAATGTTGGCCGCGACGCCGAAGTTCTTGCCTTCGTCATAGGAGAGCTGGGCGTTGAACGAGGTCTTCTCGTTGATGGTATAGGTGCCGCCGCCCCAGATTGCCCAGTTGCCGCTCCACTGCTTGTAGAAGCCGCGACCGTGCGCGTCGATGACGTTTCCGGCGTCGTCGTTGAGATTGTCGTCGGTGCCGTAGCCGCCCATGATGAACAGCGACAGGTTGTCCATCGGCTTGACGTCGAGACGGACCTTGCCGGCGACTTCTTCATAGTTGCTGTCATAGGCGACGACGCCGGTGATGGCGCCCCAGCCCTGCGTGTACTTCACGCCGCCGACGACATGCGGAACATAGCTGTCGATCGTCCCGACGACGCCAGAGCCCTCTTCGAGAGAGACCACGGCCGAGAAGCCGTTGCCAGCGTCGAAGTAGTACTGGACGACGTTGGTGTCGAAATCGCCGTACGGAACCAGGGTATCCTGGATGACGGCGCCCGCGTAGCCGATGAACGAATCGAAGGCAGACTCGTCCTTACCGACGCGCAGACCACCGAGCTGGATCCAGGCGAACTTCACCGAGACGCCTTTGTCGACGGCGGGATTGCCGGAGGCGAGGGTGCCATAGCCGTTGCTGTTGCCGAAGTTGAAGCGCATTTCGGTGTAGGTCTTCAAGGTGCCGAGCTCGGTTTCCTGGCCGGTCCAGGTCTTGAAGGTGAAGCGGGCATTCTTCTTCCAGGTGTCCTGCTGGTCACCGTCCTGGTGGTCGAAGGACTTCGCGCCGTCGAAGGAGCCGACGTCGCCCATGCCGATGTCGTAGCGGACATAGCCGCCGATGCGCAGGCAGGTTTCGGTGCCGGGGATGTAGAAGTAGCCCGAGCCGTACACGTCGCAGATCTTGACGTATTCAGCCGGTTCCGGCTCGGCGACGACAACGGCGTCGGCGGCGCGCGCACCGGAAACTGCGATCAGGGCCGCAGCTGAGCCGAGAAGAAGGCTCTTGATGTTCATTTTCTGATCTCCAGACAAAAGTTAAACGGGTTTGATATCTTTGCTGAAGGGCAAGCGTTGCCGCCCCGTCCCCACTGTTGAAAATGACGCGCATCGCGCCGCCCTTTTCGTCCCCGACATGGCGCAAGCGGGAGCGCTATTCAACAGAGATCATGTTTGAAAAAGGGATTTTGGATTCTTCGAAAAGTATTGTTGCGCAAATACCACGAATATCTCAACGAATTTGGCACAAACGGAACAAACAGTACAAATGCAACGTTGAGATAGATTTGAACAACCTAGAGTAAACTTAAATATGACTATCTGATGAGAGGAATTTAGTCGATTAACGAACGAGGCATCAACAATTGGCCAACCGTTTGATTTGAAGGCCGAAAATCAGACTGAAGCGCCGCTGAGACTGTCTGCCGATGTAAACTCGCGTGCGGCCTGCACCACCTCGCGCACCATGTCGTGCTTGAGCATTTCAATGGGAGTGCGACCACCGAGATCGGGCGAAGGGCGGATCAGCCAGAACCAGGCCAGCCTTGGATTGGCAATTAGCGAAAGCACCTCGCTGATCCCTGGCGCCGGCCTGCCGTCGACGAACTGGGCGAGCGGGAAGACATGCTTGCGGCCACCCTTGCGCAAGGCAATGACCTCGTTTCGCCGTTGCCAGCGATGCAGGGTCGAGCGCGGTATGCGGAAATTCTCTTCCAGATAGGTCGACCCTGCGACCTCGCCGGCCCAATCCTCGATCAGCACCGATTGGAGATCGTTGGTTCGCTCGCGCGGGTCGGGGGAAGCGGGTTTCCGGCTGTCGCCTGGCGATGCCAAAGCAGCGATGTCATCCGAGGTATTCGCCATGTCGCGCTGTGCGGCCGTTACTGCATGGACCAACTCCGAGGCCAAGGCGCTCCATTCGCCCTTGAAAGAGCCAATCGCGAGCCGCTGTGCCTGCGGAAGGAAAGGCAGGCTTGCGGCAACATTGCCGGCGAAGGCGCTGGTTGAACCCAGGGTCTGTGCGTCAAGAACGACCCCATGCTGGATTAGTGCCTGTTGCACCGCCTCGGTCACGAGGCCCGCCAGGGCATCCTGCGATATCGCATCCGTCGGATTTTGAAATCTGGTCATGTATCTGTCTTGCAGGCCACGCGCGCTCCTCCCCAGCTGCGGCCGATTGAAATGGCTACAGCAGGAAGCGAAAATGGCAGCAACGACAAACACAGCGACCCGACAGGTTGCTGTCTTGCATTTCTTGCACCCCAACTGGACATCCCGAAATGTCAGTTACGGGACGCCTCAGTCTGCGTGTAGGTGTGCCCTATGACAGGCGTGCGACAAATCGCGTTCTTCCTTCTCCCCTGTTGGAGAAGGTGGTTCGGCGCGCAGCGTCGAGACGGTTGAGGGGTGTTCCAGCTTGGCGCCAGCATCCACCTCACCCGGATTGCCAGCCGATTTGTGAAGGATAAATCGGGGCAATCCGACTTCTTCCACAAGGGGAGAGCTAAGAGACCTAAAGCAACCCCGCCAGCTGGGCCGCGCTGCGCAAATTCTGCCGCGGCCGCGGCCCGATCTGCTGGATCACCAGCCCGGCCGCCAGCGAGCCGAGGTTGCCGCAATCCTTCAGGCTGCGTCCAGCAGTGTAACCGTAGAGGAAACCGGCGGCATAGAGGTCGCCGGCGCCGGTGGTGTCGACCAGTTCGCGGATCGTCGTTGCCTCGATGGTGACGGTCTCGTCGCCGCGCACGATGACCGAGCCCTTTTCCGAGCGGGTGACGGCTGCGATCTTGCAATCCTTGCGGATCGCCGCCAGCGCGTCCTCGAAAGACGAGGTCTGGTAGAGCGATTTGATCTCGTGGCTGTTGGCGAAGACGATGTCGACGGTGCCCGAGCGCATCAGGTCGAGGAACTCGTCGCGGTAGCGGTCGACGCAGAACGAGTCCGACAGCGTCATCGACACTTCGCGTCCGGCTTCATGCGCCAGTTTCGCCGTCTGCCGGATCGCTTCCTTGGCGCGCGGCGGATCCCACAGATAGCCCTCGAAATAGGTAACCTTGGCGCCGGAGGCCTTGTCGGCCTCGACATCCTCGGGACCGAGCTCGACGCAGGCGCCGAGATAGGTGTTCATCGAGCGCTCGCCGTCCGGCGTGACGAAGATCATCGAGCGCGCCGTCGGCGGCTGGCCCTGGAGTGGCTTGGTGTCGAAGGCGACGCCCTGGGCCTGGATGTCGTGGGTGTAGATTTCGCCGAGCGGGTCGTTCGAGACCTTGCCGAAGAAGGCGGCGCGGCCGCCGAAGCTGGCGATGCCGGCCGCCGTGTTGCCGGCGCTACCGCCGGACGCCTCGATCGCCGGGCCCATGCGGCTGTAGAGCAATTCGGCGCGCCTGGTGTCGATCAGGTTCATCGCGCCCTTGATGATGCCGTTGGTCTCGAGGAAGGCGTCGTCGCACTGGGCGATGATATCGACAATGGCATTGCCGATGCAAAGCACGTCATAATCCGGCATCAATCTCTCCGCCTGGGAACCTGCCGGCTTTCTGCCATGCCGGCCGGGCGCGGGTCTAGCGAGTTGCCGTCCTTTTGCCTACCCCGAAAATCGGCATCGGGTTCCGCCATGCCGGCCAATGGCTGCGCTTATTCGCCGGCTGCTTCAGCCATCGCATCAAACTGGACCATATCGGCCGTGACGATGGCGGCTATGGTTGCATCGGGATCGAAACATTTCCGCCTGGCCGTCGGCTAGAAGCGATCCGATCGAAGTTTCTGAAAAGCGCGAACCGGCAATGCCCGCAAAGACCGACATGACCACCGAACTGGCTCTTCTTGGCGTGCTGGCCGTGCTGTGGGGCGCGTCCTATAGCTTCATCAAGGTCGGCGTCGAGACGATCCCGCCGGTCACCTTCATCGCCGCGCGCACGCTGATCGCCGGCGCCCTCCTGCTCGCCATCATCCGCTGGCGCGGTCTCGCCATGCCGAGGGACGCCGCAACCTGGCGTCGCTTCGCCTTCCAGGCCTGCCTGAACAGCGTCGTACCCTTCACCCTGATCGCCGCCGCCGAGCGCTCCATCGATGCCGGCCTCGCCACCATCCTCAACGCCACATCGCCGATCTTCACTTTCCTTCTGACGGCGCTGATCACCCGCCACGAGCCGGTTACGCTGCGCAAGCTGGTCGGCGTCGGCGCCGGCATTGCCGGCATCTGCCTGATCGTCGGCACGGAGGCGCTCGGCGGCCTCGGCCATCAGCTGTGGGCGCAGCTTGCCGTCATCGCCGCCACCGTCAGCTATGCGGGTGCCGCCATTTTCGGACGCAACTTCAGAGGGCTCGACCCGATGCTGCCGGCCGCCGGCTCGATGATCTGCGGCGCCGCGATCCTGATCCCGCTGAGCCTTGTTTTCGACCGGCCGTGGGCGCTCTCGCCATCGACCGCATCGATCCTTGCGCTGATTGGACTTTCGGTCTTTTCCACCGCGCTCGCCTTCTCGATCTTCTTCCGCCTCATCCACACGCTGGGCTCGGTCGGCACCACGTCGCAGGCCTATCTGCGCGTGCCGATCGGTGTCGGCATCGGCGCGCTCTTCCTGGGCGAGAGCCTCGGTCCGACGGCCTGGCTCGGCATGGGTTTCGTGGTCGTCGGCGTCGCGGCGATGACCATCCCCGCGCGGCAGAGGAAGCTTGCGCAATAGTTGCGCTGCTCGACAAGGGTGCCTATCTCGGAAGCGTCTTTGTCGATGAGGGGTTGGAGACGCCGTGATCCTCGACGCTGCCCGCGCCGCCGCCAGCCGGCTGTTCTCGCCCGAATTCCGCTCCGTCTTCCTTAAGACATTGGGGCTGACCCTGCTGGCGCTGGTGGCCTTTTGGTTCGGCATCGAGAGCCTGCTCGAATGGCTGGCCTGGCCGTGGCTGCAGGGGCTTCTGCCCGGCCTGCCGTCCTGGGCCGGATGGCTGGGCGCCATTGTCGCCGGCATCCTTCTGGCGATGGGGACGGCTCTTCTTGTCGCGCCGGTGACGGCCGTGATCGCCGGCCTGTTCCTCGACGACGTCGCCGAAGTGGTCGAGCGTATCGATTATCCGGATGATCCGCCGGGCCGTCCCGTGCCAGCGCTGCACGCGCTGGTGCTGGCGATAAAATTCTTCGGCGTCGTTGTCCTCGGCAACATAGTCGCCCTGCTGCTGCTCCTCGTGCCGGGCATCAACATCGCCGCCTTCTTCATCGTCAACGGCTACCTGCTCGGGCGCGAGTTCTTCGAATTCGCCGCCATGCGCTTCCGCCCGGAGGCAGAGGCCAAGGCGCTGCGCAGGAAACATGCCGGCACGGTGTTCCTGGCCGGCCTGGTCATTGCCGCCTTCCTCGCCGTGCCGCTGCTCAATCTTTTGACCCCGCTCTTCGCCGCCGCCATGATGGTCAACCTGCACAAGGCGGTATCGGCGCGGGAAAAGGCGTGACTCTATCCGGCCGTCAGTCGCCCGGCTTGCCAAACAGCGATTGCAATTTGCCGAACGGCATCGCGGAGCGGGTGAAGCCGAACGTGCCGTCCTGCTGGATCTCGCGCGCCGCCGTCTCCAGCATGCCGAAGGCGAAGTTGGTCAGCCACGGTCCGAGCGAGATACGCTTGACGCCCGCCTGGGCGAGGTCGGCGGTGGTGAAGCCTGGCCGCGCCATGACGTTGACCGGCTTGTTCACCGCAGAGCAGACGATCCGCACCGTCTCGACGTCGCTCAACCCTGGCGCATAGAGCACGTCGGCGCCGGCCTGCTCGAAGGCCTGCAGCCGCTTGATCGTATCGTCGATATCGGTCCGGCCCCACAGGAAATTCTCGGCCCGCGCGGTGAAGACGAAATCGTGCTTCAGCGCCCGCGCCGCCTCGACAGCGGCGGCGACGCGTTCGACCGCATGCGAAAATTCATAGATGGGCTTTTCCTGATCGCCGGTGTGGTCCTCGATCGAGCAGCCGGCAAGCCCGGCCGCCTCGGCCGCGAAAATGGTCTCGGCGGCCTGTTCGGGGCTGTCGCCCTTGCCGCGCTCGAGGTCGGCCGAGACCGGCAGGCTGGTCGCCGCCGTCACTTCGCGGCAATGATGGATCATCTGGTCGAAAGTCACCGCGCCGTCGGGCAGGCCGCGCGAGAAGGCAAAGCCGGCGCTCGTCGTCGCCAGCGCCTTGAAGCCGAAGGAGGTGAGAAGCTTCGTCGTGCCGATGTCCCAGGGGTTGGGCATGACGAAGGTCGAGGCGTGCAGGTCGCGAAAGATCTTGCCCTTGTCCATGGATGCTTCCCTCCAGACATCGAATTGCCGGGAAAGTCTATCGCGCCGATTTTCGCCGGGCAAACGAATGCGTTTGGCTCAGAAGCGTTTCTCGTTCTCTGCTGACAAACGCTCGAACGCCTTGGAGCCAGGCACGTAGCGCGACGCTTTCTTGCTCCAGCGGTAGGTCACGGAGATCTTGTGCGACGAGGCCTTGGGCTGCTCGCCCTCGCAGTCCTCGCCCGGCACGGTGGCGTCTGTGACCGTCGCCTTGATCGCCGCATAGCGCCGGCCGTCCGCGAGCGTCTTGAAGGCAAGATCCTGCGTCCGCTTGTAGCAGTAGTTTTCATCGAACGTGTTGATGGTGTCGACCAGCTCGAAGCGGTCGTTGCGGACCATGAGCAGCAACGTGCTGACATAGCCCTGGTTCGAATTGAAATGCGTGCTGGTGATGACGACGGCGTTATCGCCGGCGCTGATCGAAAGCCTGGCCGGTTCGCGAAAAAACGTGCTCCGATCGGTGGCGACATTGACCGCGTCGAGCAATTTCGGCTTGCTGCCGAGGTCGTAGAGAGCCAGCACAGCGAAACCCTCGGCGCTGTCGGAGGCTTGCCCGAGGTCGAACAGCATCGTCAGCCGCTCCTCGCCGCCGGCTTTGATGTCGAGCACGGCGGCGCTCGACAGGTCGCCGGTCGAAGGCGGCGCCTCGTCATCGGCCTCGCCGCTGATGGGGCGGATCTTGATCGGCGAAGTGCCGGCGAGGACTGGAGCGACCATGTTGGCAAGGTCGAGATAGGTGATGCCGTTATGGCCAGGGACGGCGCTGCTCAGTTCCGGGAAGCTGGCGTTCTGCGCGCCTGCCGCTGCCCACAGCCAGGGCAAGAACAGGCAAGCGAGAATGAAGCGATACAAAATGGAAATCATATGTGCGGGTGCCCCTCGAAAGAGCGCACGCTAGCACGGAGTTTTGCAGCGCACAGCCGGGGCAAGGTCGAACATAGGCTCAGGGGATCGGCACCAGCCCGGCCAGTTCGCGCATGTCGTCGAACAGGATGCCGCCGGCCTCTTCCAGGCCGTGCGGATCGGAATAGGGGTCCGCGTGATAGGAGAAGACGCGCATCCCGGCGGCGATGCCGGCCTCGGTGCCTGCGACACTGTCCTCGATGACGATGCAGTCGGCCGGCGCGAAGCCCATGGTCTTTGCCGCGTAGAGGAACAGGTCCGGAAACGGCTTGCCGCGCCCGACCATGGTCGAAGAGAACATGGCGTGCTCGAACAGCGGCAACAGCCCGGTCTGGCCGAGGGTGATGTGCATCTTCGACACCCGCGCCGAGGAGGCGACGCAGTAGGCGATACCGGCGGCCCGCACCTTCTCGATGAAGTCGCGCACATAAGGGATTGCCTCGACGCCATGCGCGAACAGGTCCGGCAGGCCGGCGTTCCAGCGATCGACGAAATCGACGCCGAGCCTGACCTCGGTCGCCGCTTCGATCTCTTTCTGCACCGAGGCCATGCTGCGGCCGGAGAAGTTCTTGCGGCAATATTCGAAGGTGGTGGCGAAGCCGGCGCCGCTCAGCCACTCGGCGAGGCGCCGGTTGGCAAGGTTCTCGGTGTCGACCAGGACCCCGTCGCAGTCGAAGATGACCAGCTTTGGAAAGGGCCCACGCATTAAGCGGTGCCGGTAGACCCGAAACCGCCGCCGCCGCGCGTCGTGCTGCCAGCCAGGGAACGTTCTTCCACCGCCACCTGAGTCACCGCGGCAAAGACGATCTGGGCGATGCGCATGCCGCGCGTCACCGCAAAGTCCTCGTCGCCGAGATTGACCAGCAGCACCTTCACCTCGCCGCGATAATCGCTGTCGATGGTGCCGGGTGAATTGAGAACGGTAAGGCCGTGTTTGAAAGCGAGGCCCGACCGCGGCCGGACCTGGCCTTCCATGCCTTCGGGAATTTCCACGATCAGCCCGGTCGGCACCAGCGCGCGTTTGCCGGGCAGGATCAGCAAAGGCCGGTCTTCCGGCACCGCGGCGCGCAAATCCATGCCGGCGGCGCCTGAGCTTTCATAGGCCGGCAGTGGCAGGCCTTCGCCATGCGGAAGCCGGACGAAACCGACGGAGGGGCCGATGACGGAGGAGGGATAGACAGCTGCGCGCATGAGCCCATTCCTATCGGCGCGAGTGCCGGAAAGGTCAACCCGGCAGCAACGCTATCAACGCCTTTCTTTCGAGGCGGTTCCTGCTCAGCGCAGCTCTACCGGTACGACGGTCGTCTCCTTGATCTCCTCCATGACGAAGGAGGCCGAGACATCCGACAGCGCCACCTTGGCGATCAGCCGCTGGTAGAGCCGGTCATAGGCCTTCACGTCGGCGACGCGGGCTCTCAGCACATAGTCGAGATCGCCCGACATGCGGTAGACGCCGGTGATCTCGGCAAAGCCGGTCACCGCCGCGCGGAATTTCTGCAGCCAGTCCGGATCGTGGTTGGAGGTGCGGACCAGGATGAACACGGAGAGGCCGAGCCCGAGCTTGTCGGCATCGACCAGCGCCACGCGCCCGATGATGACGCCGTCCTCTTCCAGTCGCTTGACCCGCCGCCAGCAGGCATTGCGCGACAGCGCCACCCGCTCCGACAGCTGATCGACCGACAACGTGCCGTCGCGTTGCAGCTCCGCTAGCAATCTTCGATCGATTTCATCGATTTCTATGCTCATCATGGGATGAATGTCCCAAATTGTTGCTCATCGCAAGGACAATTTGGGATCGATGAACCTTTGGCCCGTGGCACGATACCCAGCATCGGGGCTCATCCCGGCAGGAGGGATCACCATGACGACGTTTTCGAAGCTGTTCACCTCTCACCCGGCCAAGGTGGGCGAGACCTATTTCAGCCACATGGCCTTCGCCGCCTGGTTCTGCTCGCGCCTGTCGATGGCCGCGGGCGCAGCGCTCGTTCACGCTTTCTTGCCATTTCTGTTCGAGACTACCGCCAGCCGAATCGTCCGCGAGCTCTATGAGCGGACGCACAACAGAGGCTCACACGCGGTCAAGGAGCCCAAGGCTCTGATGGACCGCGCCTAGCAACGGTGGAATGCGATGTGCCGGTGGGCGGCCTATTTTGGTGAAGCGGTCTTCCTCGAAGACATCATCACCGCGCCCTGCCATTCGCTGATCGCCCAGAGCCACTGCGCCCAGGAAGCCAAGTCGCCGACCAATGGCGACGGTTTCGGGCTCGCCTGGTATGGCGACCGGCCCGAGCCCGGCCTCTATCGCGACATCCTGCCGGCCTGGTCGGACCCCAATCTGAAGAGCCTGTGCCGGCAGATCAAGTCCGGCCTGTTCCTCGCCCATGTGCGCGCCTCGACCGGCGGTGCTACCAGCCGCATGAATTGCCATCCCTTCATCTCCGGCCGCTGGTCGTTCATGCACAACGGCCAGATCGGCGGCTTCGAGAAGATCCGCCGCGCGCTGGAGAATTCGCTCTGCGACGCCGTCTTCGACCAGCGCGAGGGCACCACCGATTCCGAGCTCTTTTTTCTCCTGATGATCGACGAGGGTCTGTCCGAAGACCCGCAAGGCGCGGTCTCGCGCGCCACCAGTCGCGTGCTGGAAGCCTCGCGTCGCGCTGGCCTCGAGCCGGCGCTGAAGCTGACGGCTGCTTTCTCCAACGGCCAGGCGCTCTATGCCGTGCGCTACGCCACCGACGATCATGCGCCGACGCTCTACACCTCCGTCTTCCGCAACGGCGCGGGCCGCTGCATCGTTTCCGAACCCTTCGACCGCGACGGCGGCGAGTGGCAGGCGATCCCGCCGTCGAGCTTCGTCACCATGACGGCGGACGGCATGGGCATTCGGCCTTTTGCACCTGCAGCGAACAAGCTGGCGCTGGTTGGCTAAACACGATCTCGATCCGTCGAGACCGGTGCGGTCCGGGCCGGAATCGCCCGGCGATCGCCGCCATCTTTCCGGCCTGCCTTGGGCAAAGGATCAGCAAAACATCAGCGCGACGTAAGGACGCCAAACCGGCCTCCTGTCATCTCTGGCGTCTCACCGGCGGCGAATGGTTTTCATTCGCGGCCCCGGTTGGATGCGCAAAAGAGGATGACGCAACAATGTGCAGATGGGCCGCCTATCTCGGCGAAGCGATATTCCTTGAAGAGATCGTCACCGCACCTTCCCACTCGCTGATCGTTCAGAGCCGCGACGCGCGGGAGGCGAAATCGCCGACCAATGCCGACGGCTTTGGTCTCGCCTGGTATGGCGGGCGGCCCGAGCCTGGGCTCTATCGCGATATTCTGCCGGCCTGGTCAGACCCTAATCTGAAAAGCCTGTGCCAGCAGATCAGATCCGGCCTGTTCCTGGCTCATGTCCGCGCCTCGACCGGTGGCGGCACCAGCCGCATGAACTGCCACCCGTTCATTTCCGGCCGCTGGTTGTTCATGCATAACGGCCAGATCCACGGCTTCGAAAGGATACGCCGCGGACTGGAGAACTCGCTTTCGGACGCCGTCTACGACCGGCGTTCGGGCAGCACTGATTCCGAGCTGTTCTTCCTGCTGATGATCGACGAGGGCCTGTCGCGTAATCCGCATGGCGCGGCAACGCGCGCCGCCAATCGCGTGCTCGACGCCTCGCGCCGCGCCGGTCTGGACCCGGCGCTGAAGCTCACCGCCGCCTTCTCGGACGGCAAGGCACTGCACGCCGTGCGCTACGCCACCGACGATCATGCGCCGACGCTTTACACCTCGGCCTTTGGCAGGGGCCGCTGCATCGTCTCGGAGCCCTTCGACCGCGAAGGCGGCGAGTGGCAGGCGATCCCGCCATCGAGCTTCGTCACGATTACACGCGATGGCATGGTCGTTCGGCCCTTTGCTCCGGCTCTGGCGGAGCTGGCGCTCGCGAGTTGAACCGTCCGGCCGCGCATGCCTGCGCAATCCCGATCAAGCGAGGCCGATCCTCGGATGCTGAACTCGGCTTGAAGCCGCGCCACAGTCCGCCATCTTGATCAGCAGGCGCGGCCAGCAAGCCGGAGCATTCGTCATGGACATCGCCTTCGCCTCGACCATCGAGCTCGCCACCGCGATCGCCGCGCGAAGAATCTCGGCCGTGGCGGCGCTGGATGCGCATCTTGCGCAGATCGACAGGAGCAACGGGGCGGTCAACGCCATCGTCACCCTCGACAGGGAAGGGGCTCGCGAGCGCGCCAGGCAGGCGGACGTTGCGCTGGCGCGCGGCGACGCCCTGGGTCCGCTGCACGGCGTGCCCTTCACCCTGAAGGACACGCACGACACGGCCGGCATGAAGACCACGGTCGGCTTCCCGCCGTTTGCCGACTATGTGGCGAAAAAGGACAGCCCGGTCGTGGCGCGGCTGAAGGCGGCTGGCGCGATACTGATCGGCAAGACCAATGTCGCGACTATGCTCGGCGACTGGCAATCGGACAATCCACTGTTCGGCCGCACCGGCAACCCCTGGAATCTGTCGCGCACCGCCGGCGGCTCCAGCGGCGGCGCGGCGGCGGCGGTTGCAGCGGGCATGACGCCGTTCGAGATCGGCACCGACATGCAGGATTCCATCCGGCTGCCGGCTGCCTTCTGCGGTGTCTACGGCCTGAAGCCGACCGAGCACCGAGTTTCGCTGGCCGGCGCTTTTCCCGATCCGGGCGGGACGGCGCGCAGCGTCCGGCTGATGTCGTGCCTCGGCCCGCTGGCGCGCAGCGCCGAGGACCTGGCACTGATCTACCGGATCATCGCCGGACCGGACGGAGGCGACACCGACCTTGCGCCGGTGCCGGTCGAGGCTACGGAGACGCCGGACGTCAGCACGCTGCGCATCGCCGTCGCCACGACCTTCCCTGGCTTCCCGGTGGCTGACGAGATCAGCGCCGCCGTCGAAAAGCTTGGCGAGAAGCTCGGATCGGCAGGCGCCATGGTCGAGGAGGCAAAGTTGCCCAGGCTCGATCTGCACGACGATCTCGCCGAGGGCGGCGCGCTGATCGGCATGATGCTGGAGGCCGCGCAGCCGGACCCGCCGGAGCAGCCGACGCCCATCTCGCGCTGGTTCGCGGCGCTCGCCCGCCGCGACCGCTCGATTCTCGCCTGGGACCGGTTCTTCGAAAGCTGCGATGCGCTGCTCTGCCCGGTCGCCATGACCACCGCCTTCCCGCATTGCGCGCCGGGGACGGCGATCGAGGTCAACGGCAGAGAGGAGAACTATTGGATGCTGCCAGCCTATGGCGCGGTGTTCAATTATTCCGGCCATCCGGCGCTGACGATACCCGGCGGGTACGACAGCGAGGGCCTGCCCATCGGCCTGCAACTGGTTGGCAGGCGCTGGTCCGAGACGCGGCTGCTCGGCATCGCGTCAGCGATCGCGCCACTGGCTGGGGGCTATCGCAGGCCGACCGGCTATTGAGAGAAGCGGCCAAGCCCGTAAGGCTGAAGCAATGGATCGCGCTCGCCGTCGAGGATTTCGCGGGCCGCAAAAAGACCGACCGCCGGCGCCAGCGTGATGCCGGAATGCATGACGGCGACATAGAGCCCGTCCATCCCCTCGGCGCGGCCGATGATCGGGAAGCCGTCGACCGGGGTCGGCCGGTAGCCGACCGTGTGGAAATCGAGCTCCAGCCCCTCGGCGCCGCCCAGCATCGCCTTCGTCGCCTTGAACAGCTCGCGCGCCGTGTCCTCCGCATTCTCGCCCGGATCGGCGCCGCCGAAATCCGAGCCGGCGATGATGCGGCCCTCGGCCGTCTGGCGCATGTGCAGCCGCTCGGCCAGCACCAGCCCGTTGAGCAGCTTCTTGTAAGGGCGCGAATGAACGATCAGGCCGGGCGGTGTTTCGATCGGCAGCTTGACCCCGACTGTTTCGGCGATCCCCGGAGCTCCGGCGCCGGCCGCGATCACCACCTCGTCGGCGGTAAGCTGCTCGCCGGACATCTCCACGCCCGTGACCTTGCCATTGGATCGCACCAGGGCGGTGACGGTTCCGGTTGCCAACTTCGCGCCGCGCCGCTCGGCATCGGCCAGCAGCGCCCTGGTAGCGGCAACCGGCTCGGCGACGCCTTCCTCCGCCACATAGAGCGCAAGCTCCGGAAGCTCGGTAAGATTGGGCTCGATGCGGGCCACCCGATCACGGCCGACGCGCTCGATGCCGTAGCCCCAGGAGGAATGCTCGGCCGCATAGGCCTCGAGCTCGTCCGCCGGCATGTCCCAGCACAGGCCGCCGCACCAGGCGAGCGGCAGGCCGGGCAGATCCTTCGCCAGCCTTGTCCATTCGGCCATGGCGCGCCGGCGCAGCCGGAAATAGGTCTCGGGGTTGCCCCAGCTGGCATTGATCCAGGCAAACGAATTGGGTGTCGCGACGCCACCCGCGCCGCTATCCGAAATCACCGTCACCCGCGCCCCGGCTCCCGTCAGATGCCAGGCGATCGAGGCACCGATGATGCCGGCGCCGATGACGGTGACTTCTTTCGCGCTGCTCATGCCGGGCTCCATTGGGGTTTCCCGTCATGCCATCGCACCGAGCCGACCTCAAGCGAGAAGGCGTCTATGCGCTACCCAAGCGCCTCTTGCTTGGTGCCGGCGAGCAGCCCTTTCAACTCGTCGTACCGCCGCATGAGGCGCGGCGAGTCGACTTTCTTCGCGACCGCGAGCACCGTGCCGAGCTCCAGCTCCGCGCCGGTGCGGTCACCCAGCTGGATGAGCAGCGCCGCGAGCGAAAGCCTGGCATCCGCGCAGCTGGTCGGCGAGCCGATCTCGGCCCAGCGCGAGCATGCGGTCTGCAGCTCCCACGCCGCTTCCACAAGGCGATCTTCCCGCATGAACAGTTCCGCCTTGGCCTCGGCAGTCAACGCCCGGATCGAGGCCATCGGCCAACGGTGGGGCTCGCTTTCCAGTTCGGCGATCACCTGCTTCGCGCGCTCCAGCCGATCGGTCCGCGCCGCCACCTTGGCGAGCGTGGCAAGGACCATGCCGCGCCGCTGCAGGGTTGGCCAGCGGTTCCCAACCAGGGACCGCTCGAGCGCGCTGAAAGCGGCCTCCGCCTGTCCCTGCTCGAGCTGCAGCAGCGCAAGGCCGGGCTGCGGGTCCCAGCCCGCGGCGTGGGACGCGCGATAGGCTGTTTCGGCCTCGGCGAAATCGCCGGCGGCAAGATGAATGTCACCCAGGACGCGCAGCGCATCGCCAGTGGCCCAAGGCGCGTCGAGCGCAAGCTGGTCGAGCGCGGCACGCACCAGCGTCTCCGCCTCTTTCAGCGTGCCATGGACGCCGAGCACCTCGGCCCGATGCAGCCGGCACGAGCCCGTGAGTTCCTCCAGCCCGTGTCCTCTGCACCACCCCTCGTAGCTGAGGGTCCATTGGTTGGCTCTCGCCCAGTCGCCGAAATTTCGGCAGGCCCAGAGAATGTTGCAGTAGAGGATACCGCCGACGATCGGGTCGACATCGCTGGAGAGACCAAGCGCTGCGGCAAAATCCTGGTCTTCCTGCCCGGACCTTGTTTCCCCAAGGCAAAGCTTAAAGAAGCCGCGATAGATGAGACCGAGCGACTCGACGACCGGGTCCTCGAGCTGCTTGCCGACCTCGAAAGCCTGCTCGGCGAGCGCAAGCGCGTGCTCCGGCTCGGCTTCCGCGCCCTTGATGCGCGCGCCCATCCAGCACCAGAGGCCATGTTCCCTGCTCTCGGTGGCGCCATCGATCAACTGCGCGGCACGCTTATGCCAGCCATTGGCGGCGGCAAGCTCTCCTCTCTCCAGATGGATCATGGCAAGGGTGATTGCCGGAGAAGCCGCGCGCAGGCGTTCGCCGGCGACGCCGTACTCCGTCACCGCGCGCGCCAGGAGCGGAATGGCTTCCGCCGGCCGTCCCATGCACTCCAGTGCCAATGCCCATTCTTCGAGATCGGCCGTCAACAACTCGTCGGTGGCGTCTGCTTCGGCGAAGGAGGCCGCGGCCTCACGCCATTTTCTGGCCGCAACGGCCGCGCGTGCCAAAAGGATTGGCGAGCCGGGGCTCGAAGGCTTGCTGACCTCGCCGGCCGGAACGATCTTGTTTTCCGGAGCGGCAGGTGAATCCAGGTAGATCCGGTAGCCAAACCGGGGCAAGTTGCGCAGCGCCGTTTCAATTCCGCCCTGGCGAAGGATGCTGCGAGCGAGACTCGCCACGCGCTGCAGCGAGGCCTCCGTAACCGTGACGCCCGGCCACAGCGTTTCGAGCAGTTCGTCCTTGCTCAGCGCCCGCTCCTGATTTCGCAGCAGCATGGCGAGGAAGTCGAAGACCAGCGGCTGCGCCTCGACCTCCCTGCCGGCGAGGCGAAGGGCGCGGGATTCCTCGTTCAGCTCGAAGTCGCCGAAGCAATAGACCCCCATCGGCAGCATTCCCTCCAACGACAATGGGCAAAGGATCAGGAGAAGATAAGCGCGGCGTAAGGACTGTCGGCCGCCCCTCCTGTCATTCTTCCCGTGCCTGGCGAGCCAAGCGGCACTTTAGCCCAGCAACCCCAGGCATGTCACCGGCAGCGACCTGGTCGGGCCGCCAGCCGGCTTTTGAAGCCAAGATGAGGAGACTACGAAAATGCAGAAGTACATCATCGAACGGGACATTCCCAAGGTCGGCACCTTTGAGCGCGAGCAGCTCCGCGACGCGTCCAAGGCCTCGAACGCCGTCCTCGCCGAACTTGGCCCCGAAATCCAGTGGGTGGAGTCGTTCGTCACCGACGACAAGACCTTCTGCGTCTATCTCGCCAAGGACGAGGCGATCATCCAGCGCCACGCCAAGATGAGCGGCTTCCCGGCCACCAAGATCACGCAGGTGAAGCGCCTGTTCGATCCGACGACGGCGCACGCCAGCGCCTGACGGGGAGGCACGGGTGGTGAAACTCTTCGCAAATCTCGTCCTCGGCACGGCGTTGTCCGGCGCCATCTGGGCCTCCGCGCTCGCCTGCGGCACCGCGGATGCCCATGATACGCCGGATCCGGTGCTCAACCGGTCTCGGGAAATGGCGGCCAGGTACGTCAACATCGAGGTCGCCAAGGCCGAAGGCTACCAGCAGCTCTTCGAATGCACGAGGCATGACGAGCACGGCACGATGGGGGTCCACTTCATCCATCCGGGCCGTGCCGGCGATGGCAAGCTCGTGCTCGCCGAGCCGGACGTGCTGACCTACGAGCCGGAGCCGGACGGCTCCATGCAGCTCGTCGGCATGGAGTACATCGTCTTCGAGAAGGACTGGAAGGGCAAGGGCGTTCCCGAGTTCCTCGGCCGCACCCTGCAGCGCAAGACGACCGTGGGCGTCCATCCGGTGGACCCCTACTACGAGCTGCATGTCTGGCACTGGCGGCACAATCCGGCCGGCATGTTCGCCGACTGGAACCCCTATGTGAGCTGCGCCAACGATCAGTCCTGACGCAGCCAAGACCCGGCACCGCAACGGGAGGGTCATTGCATGGCCCTCCCGATCTCCCATCGTTCAAACAGAAGGAAATACGACAATGTCATCCCTTGAAGAACTGGAATTCACCATCGATCGGCCCTTCGGCTGGCGCTTCTTCGTGACGGCCATCGATCGTTTCGGCGTCGGCGCCTTCGCCCGCATCATCCGCATTCGCAGGGACCGGGCGCGGCTTCACGAATTTCCGGATCACCTGCTGCGCGACATCGGCATTGATCGCTCCGAGATCGCGTTGGTCACCCGCTACGGCAGCAAGAATGGTCGCGGCTGGCTGTGGAACTGATCTGCGCGGCCGATTTCCGGTCGTCTCGGACCGATCGGCCCGAAACTGTCGACAGGCCGGAAAAGCGCTGCTAGAAGCCCGCGCCACAGACAGGATTCCACGACTTGGCAGAAGACATCGAAAACGCGGTATCGCGCCGTCGCACCTTCGCGATCATCGCCCACCCCGACGCCGGCAAGACCACGCTCACCGAGAAGCTGCTTTTGTTCGGCGGCGCGATCCAGCTTGCCGGCGAGGTCAAGGCCAAGAAGGACCGCATCCAGACCCGGTCCGACTGGATGAAGATCGAGCGCGAGCGCGGCATTTCGGTCGTCACCTCGGTGATGACCTTCGAGTATGACGACAATGTCTTCAACCTGCTCGACACGCCCGGCCACGAGGATTTCGCCGACGACACCTATCGCACGCTCTCGGCGGTCGACTCGGCCGTCATGGTCATCGATGCCGCCAAGGGCATCGAGCCGCGCACGCTGAAGCTGTTCGAGGTCTGCCGGCTGCGCGACATCCCGATCATCACCTTCGTCAACAAGATGGACCGCGAGAGCCGCGATCCCTTCGAGATCCTTGACGAGATCGAGCAGAAGCTGGCGCTGGACACCGCGCCTGTCACCTGGCCGATCGGCCGCGGCAAGACCTTTTCGGGCACCTACCATCTGGCGCTGAACGCCGTGCGCAAGAGCGATGACGAGAAGGAGCGCACGCCGGTCAACGGTCCCGATTCCAACCGCGTTGCCGGGCTGCTGCCCGACAATGAGCGGGAAGCCTTCATCGAGGAGCTGGAACTCGCGCGGGAAGCGTGCAGACCCCTCGACATCGACGCCTTCCGCGAGGGCCATCTGACGCCGGTCTATTTCGGCTCGGCGCTGCGCAATTTCGGCGTGCGCGACCTGATCGAGGCGCTCGGCGCCTTCGGGCCGCCGCCGCGCGCGCAGGAGGCCGACAGCCGCAAGGTCGAGGCGACCGAGGAGAAGATGACCTCCTTCGTCTTCAAGATCCAGGCCAACATGGACCCCAACCACCGCGACCGCATCGCCTTCGTGCGCGTCTGTTCGGGCAAGCTCGAGCGCGGCATGAAGGCCAAGCTGGTGCGCACCGGCAAGCCGATGAGCCTGTCGGCGCCGCAGTTCTTCTTCGCCCGCACCCGCGTCACCGCCGACGAGGCGTTCGCCGGCGACGTCGTCGGCATCCCCAACCACGGCACGCTGCGCATCGGCGACACGCTGACCGAGGGCGAGGAGATCCTGTTCCGCGGCGTGCCGAACTTCGCCCCGGAAATCCTGCGCCGCGTCCGCCTCGGCGATGCCATGAAGGCCAAGAAGCTGAAGGAAGCCCTGCACCAGATGGCCGAGGAAGGCGTGGTGCAGCTGTTCTCGCCCGAGGACGGCTCGCCTGCCATCGTCGGTGTCGTCGGCGCCCTGCAGCTCGACGTGCTCAAGGAACGGCTGAACATCGAGTACACGCTGCCGGTCGATTTCGAAATGTCGCGCTTTTCCGTCTGCCGCTGGATCTCGGCCGACGACAGGGCCGAGGTGCAGCGCTTCATCGAAGCGCATCGCGGCGACATCGCCCGCGATCTCGACAACGATCCTGTGTTCCTCGCCCAGCACGCCTTTTCGCTCAACTACGAAGCCGAGCGCTGGAAGGCGATCCGCTTCGCCGCGGTGAAGGACTACCAGGTCCGCGACAAGGCGGCGTAGTTACTCCTTTTTCCTTCTCCCCGTTCACGGGGAGAAGGTGCCCGAAGGGCGGTTGAGGGGCGGCGCCGGCGTTTGAGATTTCACTCAGCCTCGCGCCGCTTCCTCGATCTTGGCGATGTCGATCTTGCTCATCTCCATCATCGCCGACATCACGCGGCCGGCCTTGGCCCGGTCCGGGTCCAGAAGCAGCCGCGGCAACTGCTCCGGCACGACCTGCCAGGACACTCCGAACTTGTCCTTGAGCCAGCTGCATTGCGACGGTTCGCCTCCGCCTTCGATGAGCCTGTCCCAGAAATAGTCCACCTCTTCCTGCGTCTTGCAGTCGATCGACTGTGACATCGCCTCGTTGAACTTGAATTGCGGTCCGCCGTTGAGCGCCTGGAACTGCACGCCGTCGAGTTCGAACGTGGTCACCAGCGCCTTGCCTTCATCGGCGTGGCCTTCGGGCCAACGCATCACGCTCAGCACCTTCGAATTCTTGAAGATGGACACGTAGAAATTCATCGCCTCTTCGGCCTGATCGTCGAACCACAGGCAGGTGGTGATCTTTTGCATCTCGTGCTCCTCGGGTTGCTTCTTACGATGAAACGGCTGACTCCGGGAATGGTGCCATTCCGTGCCGTCTGTCCAAGGACGGCCGCGCGGCGCGCGATCCGACAATGGCATCGAATTTTCCTGGAAAATCTGGCGCGCCGCAAAATTGTGGCCAGACCAGGCTTCGGCGTCTATAACGCCTGCGACCTGAATTCAGCGCCGCCGCGCTCCGCATCGAGCGTGGCCAGCCAGCTAAGGAAAATTGCATGCCCGCCTATCGTTCCCGCACCACCACCCACGGCCGCAACATGGCCGGCGCCCGCGGCCTGTGGCGTGCCACCGGCATGAAGGATTCGGATTTCGGCAAGCCGATCATCGCGGTGGTCAACTCCTTCACCCAGTTCGTGCCCGGCCATGTCCATTTGAAGGATCTCGGCCAGCTGGTGGCGCGCGAGATCGAGAAGGCGGGCGGCGTCGCCAAGGAATTCAACACCATCGCCGTCGATGACGGCATCGCCATGGGCCATGACGGCATGCTCTATTCGCTGCCGTCGCGCGAGCTGATCGCCGACTCCGTCGAATACATGGTCAACGCCCATTGCGCCGACGCCATGGTCTGCATCTCCAATTGCGACAAGATCACCCCCGGCATGCTGATGGCCTCGCTGCGCCTCAACATCCCGACCGTCTTCGTCTCCGGCGGACCGATGGAGGCCGGCAAGGTGGTGCTGGCCGGCAAGACGCAGGCGCTCGACCTCGTCGACGCCATGGTCGCAGCCGCCGACGACAAGATCTCCGACGAGGACGTCAAGGTCATCGAGCGCTCGGCCTGCCCGACCTGCGGCTCGTGCTCGGGCATGTTCACCGCCAATTCGATGAACTGCCTGACCGAGGCGCTCGGCCTGTCGCTGCCCGGCAATGGCTCGACGCTGGCAACGCACGCCGAGCGCAAGCGCCTGTTCGTCGAGGCCGGCCATCTCGTCGTCGATCTCGCCCAGCGCTATTACGAGCAGGAGGACGAAAGCGCCCTGCCGCGCAGCATCGCCTCCAAGGGCGCTTTCGAGAACGCCATGGCGCTCGACATCGCCATGGGCGGCTCGACCAACACGGTTCTGCATATCCTGGCCGCGGCGCACGAGGGCGAGGTCGACTTCACGATGGAAGACATCGACCGGCTGTCGCGCAAGGTGCCGGTGCTCTGCAAGGTGGCGCCGGCCAAGTCCGACGTGCACATGGAGGACGTCCACCGCGCCGGCGGCATCATGGCCATCCTCGGCCAGTTGGACAATGCCGGGCTGATCAACCGCGACCTGCCGACCGTGCATACGGCGACGCTTGGAGAGGCGCTCGACCATTGGGACATTTCCCGCACCTCCAGCCAGAACGTGCGCGACTTCTTCCTCGCCGCCCCCGGCGGCGTGCCGACGCAGGTCGCCTTCAGCCAGGACCGCCGCTGGGACGACCTCGACACGAACCGCGAGACGGGCGTCATCCGCTCGGCTCAGACGCCTTTCTCCAAGGATGGCGGCCTTGCCGTGCTGAAGGGCAATCTGGCGCTCGACGGCTGCATCGTGAAGACCGCCGGCGTCGACGAGTCGATCCTGAAGTTCACCGGTCCGGCCAGGGTGTTCGAAAGCCAGGACGCTTCCGTCAAGGCGATCCTCGGCAATGAGATCAAGGCCGGCGATGTCGTCGTCATCCGCTATGAGGGTCCGCGGGGCGGCCCCGGCATGCAGGAGATGCTCTATCCGACCAGCTATCTGAAGTCGAAAGGCCTCGGCAAGGCCTGCGCGCTGATCACCGACGGCCGCTTCTCCGGCGGCACGTCGGGTCTGTCGATCGGCCATGTCTCACCGGAAGCCGCCGAAGGCGGGCTGATCGGCCTGGTCCGGGAAGGCGACACGATCGAGATCGATATCCCCAACCGCAAGATTCATCTCGCGGTCAGCGAGGCCGAGCTCGATTCCCGCCGCTCGGCCATGGCGGTCAAGGGCGCGGATGCCTGGAAGCCGGAGGAAAAGCGCAAGCGCAAGGTGACGACCGCGCTGCGCGCCTACGCCGCCTTCGCCACCAGCGCCGACAAGGGTGCGGTGCGGAAAGTGCCGGAGTAGGGTTAAGCTGCGACCCCTACCTCCCCCTATGGGGAGGTCGGACCGAAGGTCCGGGTGAGGGGCGGCGCCGACCCCCGCCCCGCTGCTTCGCAGCGACCCTCCCCACAAGGGGGAGGGTAAGCTCACGGCATCAGCTGATACTCATAGAGCTTCTGATACAGCCCGCCCTGCTTGAGCAGGGTCTTGTGCGGGCCGCTTTCCTGCACCTTGCCGTTCTCCAGCACCACGATCGTGTCGGCCTGATGCACGGTCGACAGCCGGTGCGCGATGACGATGGTTGTGCGCCCGACCGTGAGCTGCTGCAGCGCGTCGCGGAACAGCGCTTCCGACTCGGCATCGAGCGCGCTGGTCGCCTCGTCGAGCAGCAGGATTTCGGCATTGCGCAGCATGGCGCGCGCGATCGAGATACGCTGGCGCTGGCCGCCGGACAGTAGCGAGCCGTTCTCACCTACCTCTGTCTCGTAGCCCTTGGCCATGGCGCTGATGAAGTCATGGGCGTTGGCGGCCTTGGCGGCGGCGATCACCTCCGCTTCGGTCGCATCCTGACGGCCGAGGCGGATGTTGTGCATGACGGTGCCGGCAAACAGGAACGTGTCCTGGCTGACATAGGCGATCTTCTGCCTGAGAGAGGCGAGCGTGGCATGCGAGATGTCCTGACCGTCGAACGCCACCTTGCCGCTCTGCGGGTCGTACATGCGCATGATCAGATTGAGGATCGTCGACTTGCCGCCGCCCGACGGCCCGACCAGCGCCGTCATCTTGCCGGGCGCCAGGGTGAGGTTCAAGTCTTTGAAGACCGGCGCGCTCTCGGGATAGGCGAAAGTTACGTCTTCGAACCTGATCTCGCCGGGCCCCGGTCGCAGCGGTGTGGCGTCCGGCTTTTCGGCAAGTGTCAGCGGCCGATCGGCGAGTTGGAACATCATGCGCACGCCGACGATGCCGGTCTCAAGCGAAATGCGCACGCGTGCCAGACGCTTGGCCGGCTCATAGGCCAGCAGCAGTGCCCCGATGAAGGCCATGATGTTGCCCGGCATCTGACCGCCCTGCAAAACCAGGAAACCGCTCACAAAGATCGCACCGGCGATCGCCAGCCCGGCAAGCGTTTCCATCACCGGACTGGTGGCGGCTTCCAGTGTGGCGATGTTGTTGGCGCGGTTCTCGACGTCGGAGACCGCCTTGTACATGCGCTTGCGCATCGCGCCTTCGAGGTTGAAGGATTTGACGACACGCACCCCGATCGCCGTTTCCTGCATCACATGCACGATCTGGCCGAGCGAGCGAAATTCCATCGACGCAATCTTGCGGATGCGCTTCAGGATGCGGTTGACGCCGTAGATCGCGACCGGCCCGACGACGAAGCAGATCAGGGACAACGCCGGTTGCTTCCAGACCATGACGGCCACCAAGGCAATCAAGGTCACCAGATCCCGCACATAGGATGTGACGACGAGGTCGAGGACGCTGCGTGCGGCCTGCGCGTTGTTGGTCATGCGCGTGATCAGGTCGGATGACGAGGTCGAATGGTAGAACTCGATGCCTTGCGCCAGGATCCGGTCATAGATCTTGCGCTGGCGGTCGGCGATGATGGCGTTGCCGACCCGGCTCATGAAATAGGCCTGGACGAAGTTGGCGATGCCCTTGGCGATGAAGATTGCGGCGACCGCAAAGGCTATCCAGTTAACGCGTTCGACTCTCTTGTAGATCACGAATTCATTGGTGATTACGCTGAGGATCCAGGCGCTGGCGGCGGTCGTGGCGGCCACCACCAGCATTGAAACTATGGCGGCGCCATAGCCGAACTTGTGTTGGTGAAAGGATTCCCTCACCAACCTCGCGATGAGGCTCTGGTTTTCCGACGAACGGAAGAAACGAAACAAACGGCTGATCCCGTGCCTAGCTGGAGTCTCTGAGCGAATTTCGGATTCGCCACGAGGGCGAGAGGCGGCTTATAGAGCGAGTTGCCGCCGGATGGAACCTTTCGCACTTGCGGAACGAAACGGCTGCGGCAGACCCTCTTTTGCGCCAGGATGGCGCTGATTCTACCAAGGGGATGACGGAAGATGGATTTCGACCTGATCGTGCGCGGCGGCACGCTGCCGGACGGAAGGGTTGCCGACATCGGCATCGCCGGCGAGACGATCGCCGCGATCGAGCCCGAACTGACCGCCGCCGCGGGCACGGTGATCGACGCGCGTGGCAATCTGGTCTCGCCGCCCTTCGTCGATCCGCATTTCCATATGGACGCCACGCTCTCCTACGGCATTCCGCGCATCAACGCCTCCGGCACGCTGCTCGAAGGCATCGCGCTGTGGGGCGAACTGAAGCCGCTGCTGACGCATGAGGCGGTGCGCGAGCGTGCGCTCGCCTATTGCGACTGGGCGGTGTCGATGGGGCTGCTTGCCATCCGCACCCATGTCGATGTCTGCGACGACCGGCTGCTGGCGGTCGAAGCGCTGCTCGAGGTCAAGAAGACCGTCGCGCCCTATATCGACCTGCAGCTTGTCGCCTTCCCGCAGGACGGGCTCTACCGCTCGCCGACGGCGCGTCAAAACACCATCCGCGCGCTCGATCTCGGCGTCGACATTGTCGGCGGCATCCCGCATTTCGAGCGCACCATGGCCGACGGCACGCGCTCAGTAACCGAGCTCTGCGAAATCGCCGCCAAACGCGGCCTCATGGTCGACCTGCACTGCGACGAGACCGACGATCCGCTGTCGCGCCACATCGAGCAGCTTGCCTATGAGACCGAGCGGCTCGGCCTGCAGGGCAGGGTGGCCGGCTCGCACCTCACCTCCATGCATTCGATGGACAATTACTACGTCTCCAAGCTGTTGCCGCTGATCGCCGAGGCCGGCGTGTCGGCGATCCCCAATCCGCTGATCAACATCATGCTGCAGGGCCGCCACGACACGTTCCCCAAGCGACGCGGCCTGACCCGGGTGAAGGAGATGCTGGCGCTCGGCATCCGCGTCGGCTGGGGCCAGGACTGCGTGCTCGACCCCTGGTATTCGCTGGGCACCGCCGACATGCTCGACGTCGCCTTCATGGGCCTGCATGTCGCCCAGATGTCGAGCCCGGCCGACATGGCGCGCTGTTTCGACATGGTCACCAACGTCAACGCCGCCATCATGGGCCTCGACCACCTCGGGCTGGCCGTCGGCAAGCGCGCCAGCCTCGTCGTCCTCGATGCCGGCAATGCGATCGAGGCGGTGCGCCTGCGCGCTGAACGACTCTGCGTCATCGCCCGGGGCAAGGTGGTGGCGGAGCGGACAAAGCAGGAAACGCGCGTGTCGATCGCGGGTAGGCCGCAAAATGTCAACCGAAGGCATAAATCCAGCTAGAACCAGCCGATTTTCGCCGCTGGTCTTACGGATTGCCGGGATTTTGCTCGTCAAATCCCCGGCTTGAAGCTAGGACGCCCGCCATGGCTCAGTCTTTCGCCCGTGGCTTTACGATCAAGAACATGCTTCTCGCCGGCATCCTCCTGATGCTGGCCGGCGATTTCATGTTCGCGTTGAACGACGCGATGGGCAAATGGCTGGTCGCCTCCTTCTCGGTCGGTCAGGTGGTGCTGATCCGCTCGATCGGCGCCTTCATCGTGCTCGGTCCGATGATCGCCAACCAGGGTACGGGCAGGCTGTTCAGTCTCGACCGGCCGATGCTGCAGGTCCTGCGCGTCGTGGCGACCACGCTCGATACCGGGTTCTTCTACGCCGCGGTCGTCTATTTGCCGCTCGCCGACGTGATGAGCTTCTACATGGCCGGCCCGATCTATGTCGCGGCGCTGTCGCACCTGCTGCTCGGTGAGAAGGTCGGCTGGCGGCGATGGCTGGCGATCCTGGTAGGCTTCTGCGGCGTGCTCATCATCCTGAAGCCGTCCTCTGCCGCCTTCTCAATGTCTTCCGGCTTTGCGCTGGTCGGCAGCATCGCTTTCGGCTTCGCCATCATCCTTGGCCGTCGTCTGCGCGGCACCAGCGACACAACGCTCGTCACCTGGCAGACCATCGGCACGCTGGTTGTCGGCGGGGTCTTGACCATCGGGGCCTGGCGCACACCGTCCGCGCTCGATTTCGGCGCCATGCTGTTGCTCGGCGTCGTCTCCTGCGCCGCCCATCTGATGATCACCAGGGCGCTGAAGCTGGCGCCCGCCTCGACGCTGGCGCCGCTGCACTACAGCTTGCTTCTGTGGGCGATCGTCTTTGGTCTGGCCTTCTTCGGCGACGTGCCGAGCCTTCGCATCCTGGTCGGCTCGGCGATCGTCGTGCTCGCCGGCATCTTCATCTTCCATCGCCAGAAGGTGGTGGAGACAGTGGTTCCCCCGGAGAACGTGCCGAAGAGCGTGAACTAGGGCTCGCAGTTCGGGCGGCTAGCCCTTGCGTATCGCCGCTAGGTGCAGCGAGAACTCCGCCGTCTCCATCAACGCCTTGCAGCGGGCGAAGCGGCCGTCGGCATAGGCGCGGAAATCGTCGACCGGATTGTTGTTGGCGAGCTGGATCAGCCCCCACAGCGTCCACAGAAGGTCGCACATCGCCTTGTAGATGACGACGCGGCCGCGCTCGGCGGGCTTCGGCGCGCGGCCGAAATAGGCGAGCATCAATTCCTCGTCCTGCGCGGCGTCGAACTTGCCTTCGACGGAGAGATCGCCGAGGTCCCAGAGCGGATCGTTCATGCCCGAATATTCCCAGTCGACGATCCACATCCTGTCGCCGGTATCGAGAAAATTCTCGCACAGCGGATCGCAGTGGCAGGCGACAATTGGAATGGGGTGGGTTGCAAGCGCCGCGCGCACGCTGTCGGCCTCGCGCACCACGTCGTGATAGCCGGCGGGCAGCGCCACATCCTTGGTCGACAGCACCCTGAGATAGTCGTCGATCATCGCAAACAGCTCGAAGCGGAACGGAAACACCGCGCCGGATGAATGCAGCTTGCGGAAGGCCTCGCCGGCGCGCGCCGGGCTGCCGGCCCTCGTCTTGAACTTCTCCGGCGACATCGTTTCGGCGCCGGCGACATAACGGCTCACCAGCACGCCCGTCCCGGCGTCGGCATGCAGCACCTCGGGGCTGACACCGGCCTTGGCCGCCTCGCGCGCCGCCACCGCCTCATTGGCGCGGTTGATATACTCCTCGGTGCCCTTGCCGGGGATGCGCAGGCAAAGATCGCCGGCCCTGTAGACGAGATTGGTCAGGCCGCCGAGCCGTTCCAGCGGTCCCTGGTAGCCCGCCAGCACCGGAATCGCGGCCAATGCCGCGCGTGCCTCGTCCGTCATTATGCCCCCGTGTTTACCTTCTCACCTTGTTTATGGAGGAACGGTTCCACAATTTTCGCCATTTGGCTATCATCCGATCAAAGTCGACTCGATCAGGCGGCGGCAACAGAAAGATGGCAGACAGCAAGCCTCTTGGACCGCTCACCGCGGCCTACGCGGCGAAGCGGCCGGAAGAGGTGGCAGCGCTTTACGACCGCTGGTCCGAGACCTACGACGCCGACATGTCGGCGGCCGGTTATCGCCATCCGACGATCTGCCTGGCGCTGATCGCCCGCCATCTGCCGCGCGGCGCCGCGCCGCTGCTGGATGCCGGCGCCGGCACCGGCCTGATCGGCGAATGGCTCGCCATCACCGGCTATCCCAAGGTCGAGGCGCTCGATATTTCGCAAGGCATGCTGGACAAGGCTGCCGCCAAAGGGGTCTACACGGCGCTTCACTGCCTGGCGATGGGTGGGCCATTGCCCTTCGCGGACAATGCCTATGCCGGCATCGTCTCGGCAGGCGTCTTCACTTCAGGCCATGTCGGGGCCGAGGGTCTGGACGAGTTGATCCGCATCTGCCGGCCGGGCGGGGTGATCGTGCTCACGGTCAAGAACACGCTGTGGGAGGCCGGCTTTGCCCAGCGCGTCGCCGCGCTCGAGGCAGGGCGCACGGTCGTCCGCGTCGAAGAGACCGCGCCCTATGTCTCGATGCCCGGCGAGGCCGACACCGTGCCCAGCCGCGGCCTGGTCCTGCGCGTGATCTGAGGCCCTAGGCTTTGATTTTTTCCCCGGCCGGATCGTACATCGGCTCGAGATGGATCTTTGCCGGCGTCCGCTCCATCGCCACCACCAGCTCATAGTCGCCGGAAGCGAGAAAATCGTTGCCGACGCCGGCCGCGTTGCGCACATAGCCGTAGCCGATGTTCTTGCCCAGTGTGTAGCCATAGCCGCCGCTGGTGAGGTAGCCGACCGGCTCGCCATTGCGCAGGATGGTCTCGCGTCCGACCAGCACGATCGCGGGGTCGTCGACAGTAAAGCCGGCAAAGCGTTTCTTCAGCGCCTCGCCGGCGGCGTCCTCTAGTGCCCTTCGGCCGACGAAGTCGGTGTTCTTGCGAAGCTTCACCGCCCAGCCGAGGCCAGCCTCCTGCGGCGTGTCGTTGGGCGTGATGTCGGAACCCCAGGCGCGGTAGCCTTTCTCCAGCCGCAGCGATTCCAGCGCCCGGTAGCCGATCGGGCGGATGCCGTGCGCCTCGCCCGCCGCCATCAGCGCGTCGAACACCTCGCCAGTCGCCGCGATCGGCACATGCAGTTCCCAGCCGAGCTCGCCGACATAGGTGACGCGCAGCGCCTTCACCGTATGGCCGGCGATCTGGATCTCGCGCGCATGGCCGAACGGGAAGGCGGTGTTGGAGACATCCGCGTCCGTCACCGCCGACAGCACGTCGCGGGCGCGCGGCCCCATCAGCGTCAGCGTGCCGAAATCCTCCGTGACATCATTCAGCGCCACGTCGAGCCCCTTGCCGACATGGTCCTCGATCCACGACAGATCGTGCGTGCGGAAGCCGGTGCCGGTGACGATGTAGAACCTGTCCTCGCCAAGCCGCGACACGGTCAGGTCAGCCTCGATGCCGCCGCGCGTGTTGAGAAGCTGCGTATAGGTCAGCCGGCCGACCGGCTTGTTGACGTCGTTGGCGCAGATCCAGTCGAGCGCTTTCAAGGCATCCGCGCCGGTCATCTCGTACTTGGCGAAGGACGACTGGTCGAAGATGCCGACCTTCTCGCGAACATGCCGATGTTCCTCGCCGACTGCCTGGAACCAGTTCTGCCGGCCCATCGAATAGACGTCCTCCGGCTCGACGCCGTGGGGCGCGAACCAGTTCGGCCGCTCCCAGCCGAGCTTCGAGCCGAACACGGCGCGATGCTCTCTCAGCCGTTCATAGAGCGGCGACACGATGCGCGGCCGGCCGGAGAGATATTCCTCATGCGGGAAGCCGATCGTGTAGTGCTTGCCGTAAGCCTCCAGCGTGCGGTCGCAGACCCATTGCCGGTCGCGATGCAGGTTGGAAAAGCGCCTGATGTCGACCACCCCGAGGTCGAGCGGCGCCTCGCCGTCGACCACCCATTGCGCCAGCACCCAGCCGGCGCCGCCGCCAGACGCGATGCCGAAGGCGTTGAAGCCGGCGCCGACGAACATGTTGGCGCATTCGGGTGCCACGCCGAGGATGAAATTGCCGTCCGGCGTAAAACTTTCCGGCCCGTTGATCATCTGCTTGACGCCGGCATGGGCCAGCGCCGGCACGCGCTCGATCGCCTGCGCCATATGCTGCTCGAAATGATCGTAGTCGTCGTCGAACAGCCGGAATTCCCAGTCGTTGGGAACGTCGCCCGTCGTCCAGGCCTGCGGGTTCGGCTCATAGCCGCCCATCACCAGCCCGCCGACCTCTTCCTTGAAATAGGTGCGGCGGTCGGGGTCGCGGATCGTCGGCGCGTCGGTCGCCAGCCCGTCGATCTTCTCGGTGATGATGTACTGGTGCTTGACCGGCTGCAGCGGAACGTTGATGCCGGCCATCGCGCCGACCTGGCGGGCCCATTGCCCGGCGCAGTTCACCACCTTGTCGCTGGCGATGTCGCCCTTGTCGGTCTTCACCGCGGTGATGCGGCCGTCCTTCATCGCGAAGCCGATGACGCGCACCTCCTCGAACAGTTTGGCGCCATGCATGCGCGCGCCCTTGGCCAGCGACTGGGTGATGTCGGAGGGGCTCGCCTGGCCGTCGGTCGGCAGCCAGGAGGCGCCGACGAGGTCGCCGGTCTCCATCAGCGGCCACATCTTTTTCACTTCGTCCGGCGACAGCAATTGCATATCCATGCCGAAGCTTTTCGCCGTCGTCGCCAGCCGCCTGAACTCGGTCCAGCGGTCGGCATTGGTGGCCAGCCTGAGGCACCCGGTCATCTTCCAGCCGGTGGCGAGCCCGGTCTCAGCCTCCAGCCCCTTGTAGAGCTCGACGGAGTATTTCAGCACGCGCGTGATCGAGGCCGACGAACGCAGCTGGCCGACCAGCCCGGCCGCGTGCCAGGTCGAGCCCGAGGTCAGTCTGCCCTGCTCCAGGAGCACGACATCGGCCTTGTGGTCGCGCGCCAGATGATAGGCCGTCGAGCAGCCGATGATGCCGCCGCCGATGACGACGATCCCGGCCTGGCTGGGCAAGGTCATGGGCTCAGCCTTCCGTATTTGGTCTGGTAGTGGTCCAGCGCCGCGTCGAGCCGCGTCAGGTTCTCCTCGGTGTAGGCGACGTAGTCGATGCCGGGCGCGTCGAGATAGAGTTCGGAGACCATGCTCCACATCGCCTCGCGCAGCAGCGAGGCGCATTGCATCGCCGCATGCGAGCGGCGGATGGCATCGTCGGGCTCCTTCATGAAATAGGCGGTGAGCAGGGCGAAGGATTCCTCGTCGCTCAGGCCGGCGTTGGAGGCCGAGCCGGCAAGGTCGAACATCGCCGTGTTGAAGCCCGCATATTCGAAGTCGATCAGCCACAGCCTGTTGCCGTCGTCGAGAATATTGGCCGGCAAAAGATCGTTGTGGCCGAAGACGATCGGCAGCAGTTTTTGCGCGCGTTCCAGTTCATCGGCGAGCGTCAGGTAGCGGGGCAATTCGTCCCGCTTGCGGCTGCCGCCTTCATCCAGCGTGCGCGCATAGTCGCGGATGACGTGGAACACCCAGAACATGAAACCGGCGCCGGAGACGTGATTGGGCATTTCGCGGTGGAAGCCGCGCATCAGGGCGGCGACGCGGCCGATGTTGGCGCGCACGTCCTCGGCGGTATAGGTCCTGGCGCCGAGATACTGCGTCACCATGATGCCCGGCTCGGCATAGCGGACGGCCGGCGCGAAGCCCGCGGCATGCGCCGCGCGCGAGGTCATCACCTCGCGCTCGCGAAAGACGTGGTGGAACGGAAAATCCTGGCCGAAGCGCACCACATGCCGTCCGGCCGCGTCCTGGACCAGGTAGTTGGCGTTGCTCAGGCCGCCCGGCAGCGGCTCAATCTCGATCGTGCCGGTCCAGCAGGGCAGGGCGCGGATGCGGTCTTCGACGGTCACGGTCTATCCCTGGTTAGGCTGAGCTTCGACAAAGCGCCACGGACAGGGCGGCGACGGCGGAGGGGAGTGGGAAAATCTCGTCGGTGCGGGACGCCAGGACCGGTATCCCGCACCGCACCGACGAGCCCCTTGGCCAGGTTTGTGATCCCGGCATCCGCCCCCGCGGATCTGAAAATTCCTTGCACCAGGCCCGTTCCGGGCGATCTGGTCCGTGAATTGCGGCTCTGCCATCACCTTCCCGTGGCGCTTTCGAGCCTGTCACCTTTCTTCGATCTCACGCCAGTGTTGGTCGGCTGTCAATCAAAAGCCGTGACTTTTTTTGGGTGTTTTGCCCGAAAGTATAAGCGCTTCCTTTAAAAACGGCAGGATTGCCTTAGAATCGGTCAAAATCCTGGAAGCCCGTATGATCCATTCGAAACGGCATGGCGAGATTTTGCGGCTCCTCAACGAGGAGGGCACCATCACCATCGCCAGCCTGGCCGACCGGCTGGGAGTCTCGCTGGAGACCGTGCGCCGCGACGTCAAGCCGCTCACCAATGACGGCTCGATCCTGAAGATGCACGGCGCCGTCAGTCTGCCGGCAATGGCGGGCGAAGCGCCGTTCGAGCGGCGCATGCGCGAGAATGCCGACGCCAAGCGCGCCATCGCCCGCATGGTCGCCGCCACCATACGCGACGGCGAGTCGGTCATGCTCGATACCGGCACGACCACCTCGTTCCTCGCCCGCGAGCTGCTCGGCCACCGGCGGCTCACCGTTGTCACCAATTCGTCCGACATCGCCCGCACGCTGGCCACCGTCAACGGCAACAAGGTCTACATGGCCGGCGGCGAGTTGCGCAGCGATTCCGGCGCCGCCTTCGGCGTCTCGGCCATCGACTTCGTCAGCCGCTTCTCCGTCAGCCACGCGGTGATCTCCATCGGCGCGGTCGACGCCATTGCCGGCCTGATGGACTACGATCTGGAAGAGGCGGAGTTCGCCCGCATGGTGCTGTCGCGCGGCCAGCGCTCGGTGGTGGTCACCGATCAAAGCAAGTTCGGCCGCCAGGGTCTGGTCCGGGTCTGCGGCTTCGACGGCTTTTCCGAACTCGCCACCGACCTGCCGCCGCCGCGCGACATCGCCGCCGCGCTCGCCGAGGCCGGCGGGCGGATCAGCATAGCCGGTGGCGACGGCAGCTAAGACCGCGACAGCGATGGTGTGGGCCGCCAAGTGGCCCGCTTTCCTTCCGCCCTGCGCCAGTGTTTAGTCCCGCCATGGCTTTCACCATCCGCCAGCTGCAATTCTTCGTCGCCGTCGCCGAGCAAGGCACCGTGTCCGGCGCCGCGCAGAACCTCTCCATCTCCCAATCCTCGGTCACCGAGGCGATCAAAGAACTGGAAAGCGACCTCGGCGTCGAACTGTTCGAGCGCCATCCGCGCGGCCTCAACATCACCCACAAGGGCCACCAGTTCCTGCGCCACGCGACCAAGATCCTCGCCGATGTGTCGGACGCCCGCCGCGCCTTCTTCGGCGACCAGCTGGTGGCCGGCGGCCGCCTCCAGCTCGGCGTCACCTCGCTGGTCGCCGGCTATGTGCTGTCCGATCTTCTCGCCCGTTACCGTCGTGCCTATCCCGGTGTCGAGGTCTCGGCCATCGAGGACAATGGCGACTATCTCGAGCACCTCTTGATCGGCGGCAAGCTCGATATCGCCGTCATGGTCACCTCGAACCTGCGCGACCGCACCGCGCTGCAGTCGGAAATCCTCGAGGTCTCGGCCTATCGCCTGTGGGTGCCGCTCAGCCACAAACTCGCCAGCGCCGACATCATCGATCTCAGCGACATCGTGTCGGAGCCGCTGATCATGCTGACCGTCGACGAGATCGAGGAGAACACCGGCAAGTTGCTCGCCGCGCTCGGCGCCAGGCCGCATGTCGCCTTCCGCACCCGCTCGGTCGAGGCGGTGCGCAGCCTCGTCGCCACCGGCGCCGGCGTGGCGCTGTTGCCCGACCTCGTCTACCGGCCATGGTCGCTGGAAGGCGACCGCATCGAATCGCGCGATATTTCCGGCGCCTTGCCGGTCGTCCAGGTCGGCATGGTCTGGCGCCGCGGCTCCAGCCTGCCGCAGGCCGCGCGCGACTTCATCGGCCTTGCCCAGTCGCAGCGCATGGTCCGCCAGCGCCCCTGACAAGCTCGCGCATTTATCTATCGGAAAAACCGATATCGGCTTTCTGATAAATGAATTTGCGAAACCGGGAATTTCGCAGCAACCTCCGGTTAGGGAACCAAAGCCGCCGCTGAGTGCGGCCCCTTGGAGCGCCGCCCATTTTCCTGGTCGGTGGACGCTTCAATGTTTTGAGGGTGCGCGTGATCTTATCGGAGACATGCGCCAAAATGGGAGATCGATGATGAATTCATTCCTGAAGTCGTGCACTGCATTGACGGTCGCGCTGACCTTCTCCGGCCAGGCCGTCGCCCAGGTCAAGGAACTCGGCAAGGGCGAGGGCGAGGTCAACATCGTCGCCTGGCCGGGCTACATCGAGCGCGGCGAAACCGACAAGGGCTATGACTGGGTCACCTCCTTCGAGAAGGAGAGCGGCTGCAAGGTCAACGTCAAGACCGCCAACACGTCGGACGAGATGGTCTCGTTGATGAACGAGGGCGGCTTCGACCTCGTCACCGCGTCGGGCGATGCTTCGTTGCGCCTCGTCGCCGGCAAGCGCGTGCAGCCGATCAACACCGATCTCGTCCCGAGCTGGAAGAGTGTCGACGACCGGCTGAAAGACGCCCCCTGGTTTACGGTCGACAAGGTGCACTACGGCGTTCCCTATCAGTGGGGCCCGAACGTGCTGATGTACAACACCGACGTCTTCAAGGAAGCGCCCAAGAGCTGGAATGTCGTCTTCGAGGAGATGAAGCTGCCGGACGGCAAGTCGAACAAGGGCCGCGTCCAGGCCTATGACGGTCCGATCCACATCGCCGACGCCGCCAACTACCTGATGTTCCACAAGCCGGAGCTCGGCATCAAGGATCCCTACGAATTGACCGAAGACCAGTACAAGGCTGCGCTCGACCTGCTGCGCGTCCAGCGCACGCTTGTCGGCCGCTACTGGCACGATGCCGCGATCCAGGTCGACGATTTCCAGAACGAGGGCGTCGTCGCCTCGGGCTCGTGGCCGTACCAGGTCAACACGCTGGTCGCCGCCAAGAAGCCGGTCTCCTCGACCGTGCCGGAGGAAGGCGTCACCGGCTGGGCCGACACCACCATGATGGAGGCCGACGCCGCCCATCCGAACTGCGCCTATATGTGGCTTGAGCACTCGCTGTCGCCCAAGGTTCAGGGCGATGTCTCGGCCTGGTTCGGCTCGCTGCCGGTGGTGCCCGCCGCCTGCAAGGGCAATGAACTGCTAGGCGACGAAGGCTGCAAGACCAACGGCTACGACAATTTCGACAAGATCAAGTTCTGGAAGACGCCGGTGTCGAAATGCGCCAGCGAGAACAACCAGTGCGTTCCCTATTACCGCTGGGTGTCTGACTATATCGGCGTCATCGGCGGACGGTGATGCTTTACCCTCCCCCTTGTGGGGAGGGTAAACGCGCAGCGTCGGGGTGGGGGTCTGTGCCAGCCACCCCACCCGCGGCTTCGCCGCGACCTTCCCTATCGAGGGGGAGGTGAAGCAGCGCGCTATCGCGATCCGACAGAACCAAATCGGCAACTGACTGACAGCCCATGACCTCGGCCGTATCCTTTCAAAAAGTCTCCCGCCATTTCGGCAGCGTTCGCGCCGTCGACGCCGTCGATCTCGACATCGCGCCCGGCGAGTTCTTCGCCATGCTCGGCCCGTCGGGCTCCGGCAAGACCACCTGCCTGCGCCTGATCGCCGGCTTCGAGCAGCCGACCTCGGGCTCGATCTCCATTTTCGGCGAGCGCGCCGAGGGCGTCCCGCCCTACCGCCGCAACGTCAACACCGTCTTCCAGGACTACGCGCTCTTTCCGCATCTGAACGTCCTCGACAACGTCGCCTACGGGCTGATGGTCAAGGGCGTCGGCAAGCCGGAGCGCCATAAGGCGGCGGAAGAGGCGCTGTCGCTGGTCAGGCTTCCTGGCTATGGCGCCCGCCGTCCCGGCCAGCTCTCCGGCGGCCAGCGCCAGCGCGTCGCGCTCGCCCGCGCGCTCGTCAACCAGCCCAAGGTGCTCCTGCTCGACGAACCGCTCGGCGCGCTCGACCTCAAGCTGCGCGAGAACATGCAGGAGGAGTTGAAGTCGCTGCAGAAGGCGCTCGGCATCACCTTCGTCTTCGTCACCCACGATCAGGGCGAGGCGCTGTCGATGGCCGACCGCGTCGCCGTCTTCAACGACGGCAGGATCATGCAGATCGGCACGCCTGAAGACATCTACCAGCGCCCGAGGACACGCTTCGTCGCCGACTTCGTCGGCTCGTCCAACGTGCTGCCGCCGGATTTCGTCCAGCGCTATTGCGGCCAGCATCGCTGGGGGAGTCTGCGCCCCGAATCCATCCGTGTCGCGCGCGACGCGAGCGGCGACGGCGTTGCCGCCCGCCTGGTCTCGACCAACTATCTCGGTGCCACCACCAGGCTGGCGCTCGATGCCGATGGACTAAGGCTTCACGCCGTGGTGCCCGCCGGCATGGGGGTGCCTGAGGAAGGCGAGGCGGTGCTGCTCACCTTCAACCGTGACCACCTGCATCTGATGGACGAGCCGGCATGATTGAGGTCTGCGCGAAGCACCCCCCTCTGTCCTGCCGGACATCTCCCCCGCACGGGGGGAGATTTGCTATCGCCACCGGCTTCGCCAATTTGCAACGCGTCAGAACCGGCAGGACAGACAAGCTGCTGATCTCCCCCCTTGCGGGGGAGATGTCCGGCAGGACAGAGGGGGGTGGGCGGGAACTCAACCTCTCAATTAGTCAACAACAAACGGTGGCCCCATGACCATCGCCGCCCTCAACTCCAACCCCGCCGCCCCTGCCATCCTGCCGGGCACCGGCGGCCTGCGCGGCGCGCTCTCCGACCTGTTCTGGCGCCGGCCGAAGCTGTTGCTGCTCCTCATGCTGCTGCCGCCGGTGCTGTGGCTCGGCATCGTCTATATCGGCTCGCTGTTCGCCCTGCTGGCGCAGAGTTTTTTCTCCATCGACGAGTTCTCGGGCCTCATCAACCGCGAGTTCACGCTCAAGACCTATGGCGACCTGCTCCAGGCCGCCAATCTCGACATCATCCTGCGCACGGTGACGATGGCCGCGCTCGTCACGCTGGCCTCGGCGATCATCGCCTTCCCGATCGCCTACTACGCGGCGCGCTACGCGCGCGGCCGCTGGAAGGCGCTGTTCTATCTTGGCGTCATGCTGCCGCTGTGGTCGAGCTACCTGGTCAAGGTCTATGCCTGGAAGCTCATCCTCGCCAAGGAGGGCATCCTCACCTGGCTGCTCGGCAAGCTGAACCTTCTGTGGTTGCTCGATGCCTGGCTGTCGCTGCCGATCGTCGGCGGCAACTCGCTGTCGGTGTCCTTCACCGGCACCTTCATCGCCTTCGTCTATGTCTGGCTGCCGTTCATGATCCTGCCCGTCCAGGCGGCGCTCGAGCGCGTGCCGGGCAATCTGGTCGAGGCCTCGTCCGATCTCGGCGCCTCGCCCGGCCAGACCTTCCGCAACGTGCTGTTCCCGCTGGCGCTGCCCGGCATCGTCGCCGGCTCGATCTTTACCTTTTCGCTGACATTGGGCGACTACATCATCCCGCAGATCATCGGCACCTCGCGCCTGTTCATCGGCCAGGCCGTCTATTCGCAGCAGGGCACGGCCGGCAACATCCCGCTCGCCGCCGCCTTCACCGTGGTGCCCATCGTCATCATGGGCTTCTACCTCTGGGGCGCCAAGCGCATGGGGGCCTTCGATGCGCTCTGACGGCTCGCCTTCCGCCCCGCTCGGCCTGAAGATCGCCGCCGCCTGCGGCCTGCTCTTCCTGCACCTGCCGATCCTGCTGATCTTCGTCTACGCCTTCACGACGGAGGAAAAGAGCTTCGTCTGGCCGCCGCCGGGGCTGACCACGCAATGGTTCGCCGTCACCTGGAACCGGCCGGATGTGTGGGAGGCGCTGTCGCTGTCGATCCGCGTCGCCGCCATCTCGACGGCGATCGCGCTGGTGCTCGGCACGCTGTGCGCCGCCGCCGTCTCGCGCACGCGCTTCTTCGGCCGCGAGACCATCTCCTTGCTGGTCATCCTGCCGATCGCGCTGCCCGGCATCATCACCGGCATCGCGCTGCGCTCGGCCTTCGCGCTGGCCGACATCCCCTTCTCGTTCTGGACGATCGTGCTCGGCCACGCCACCTTCTGCGTCGTCGTCGTCTACAACAATGCCGTCGCCCGCTTCCGCCGCACCTCCGGCTCGATGATCGAGGCCTCGATGGATCTCGGCGCCGACGGCTTCCAGACCTTCAGGCATGTCGTGCTGCCCAACATCGCCACCGCGCTGCTTGCAGGAGGCATGCTCGCCTTCGCGCTGTCCTTCGACGAGGTCATCGTCACCACATTCACCGCCGGCCAGCAGCAGACCGTGCCGATCTGGATGCTGGAAGAGCTGATCCGCCCGCGCCAGCGCCCGGTCACCAATGTCGTGGCCATGGTCGTGGTTCTGGTGACGCTGCTGCCGATCCTCTTTGCCTATTACCTGACCCGCGACGGCGACCAGATCGCTGGTTCGGGCAAATGAAGAACAGCGAATAGGGAATAGCCAATAGCGAATAAGGGAAAAGTCGACCGCCAACCCAATTCGCTACTCGCTATTCGCTACTCGCTCCTGATCAAGGAGAAATCTTATGGACACCCAGATGCTGATCGGCTCGACCTTCGAGAAGGGCACCGAGACCGAGGAGCCGATCCTCAATCCAAAGACCGGGGCGACCATTCTAAGCCTGCCCGAAGCCAGCCCGGCGCAGATCGAGGCTGCTGTCAGTGCCGCCGAACAAGCGTTCGTCAGTTGGTCGCGCACCACGCCGGCGCAGCGCTCCGGCTATCTGCTGAAGATCGCCGACCGCATCGAGGCCGAGGCCAAGGAGTTTGCAGCACTGGAGGCGCTGAACTGCGGCAAGCCGATCAACTCCGTGCTCAATGACGAGATCCCGGCGATCGTCGACTGCTACCGCTTCTTTGCCGGCGCCGTCCGTTCGATGCCCGGCCAGGTCGCCGGTGAATACCTGCCCGGCCACACCTCGATGGTTCGGCGCGACCCGATCGGCATCGTCGCCTCGATCGCGCCGTGGAACTATCCGCTGATGATGATGGCCTGGAAACTGGCGCCGGCGATCGGCGGCGGCAACACCGTCGTCTTCAAGCCGTCCGAGCAGACGCCGCTGACGGCGCTGAAGCTGGCCAGGATCCTGGCCGAGATCCTGCCGGAAGGTGTCGTCAATGTCGTGCTCGGCCGTGGCGAAAGCGTCGGCAACGCGCTGATCAACCATGCCAAGGTCAACATGATCTCGATTACTGGCGATGTCGCCACCGGCAAGAAGGTGCTGCAGGCGGCCGCCAAGTCGGTCAAGCGCACGCATCTCGAGCTCGGCGGCAAGGCGCCGGTCATCGTCTTCGACGACGCCGATCTCGGCGCCGTGGTCAGCGGCCTGCGCGCCTTCGGCTACTACAATGCCGGCCAGGACTGCACCGCCGCCTGCCGCATCTATGCCGGCAGGAAGGTCTACGACAAGCTGGTCGCCGACCTCTCCTCCGCCGTCTCGACCATCAAGTACAACCGGCCGGACGACACCGAGAACGAGATTGGCCCGCTGATCTCGCGCCGCCAGCGCGACCGCGTGTCGAGCTTCGTCGAGCGCGCCTCGGAACTGAAGCACATCGAGATCACCACCGGCGGCAAGCCGGGCGAGGGCTCGGGCTTCTACTACCAGCCGACGGTCGTTGCCGGCGCGCTGCAGGAGGACGAGATCGTGCGCCGCGAGGTGTTCGGCCCGGTTGTCTCGGTCACGCGCTTCTCGGAGGTCGACGAAGCGGTGAACTGGGCGAACGACAGCGATTATGGGCTGGCCTCGTCGGTGTGGACCAGGGACGTGTCGCGCGCCATGGCGACGGCTGCCCGCCTGCAATATGGCTGCACCTGGATCAACACCCACTTCATGCTGACCAACGAGATGCCGCATGGCGGATTGAAGCAGTCCGGCTACGGCAAGGACATGTCGCTCTACGCGCTGGAGGACTACACCGCCGTCCGCCATGTCATGGTGGCCCACGGCTAGCGCCATTCGCAGGGAACCTACCATTCAAAACCAGGGAGGAAGAAGATGCATCGCCGCCAGTTTCTGACATCAGCAGCCATTGCCGCCACGCTCCTTGCCGTCGCGCCGGCCTTTGCCGACGACAGCGCGAAGTCGGTTATCGAGGCATACCTCGCCGCGTGGAACGCCCATGATTCCGCCAAGGCCGCGGGCTATTTCGCCGACGACGTCACCTACTACGACGCGTCGGTCGGCACCCCGGTCAAGGGCAAGGAAGCGGCCAAGGCCGGCGTCATCGACAATTTCCTCAAGGCCGTCCCCGACGCCGTCTGGACGATGAAGGGCGCGCCTGTGATCGAGGGCGACCGCGCCTCCTTCGAATGGGAGTTTTCCGGCACCAACACCGGCCCCTGGGCCGACGGCACCGCCGCAACCGGCAAGAAGTTCTCCTTCACCGGGGCCTCGATGTTTTCACTCAAGGACGGCAAGATCGCAACCCAGAGCGACTATTACGATGCGCTCGGTTTCTACAAGCAGCTTGGCCTGATGTAGGTTGCGGCTTCGGGCAAAAAAGGATGGCGGCGGGACTGCCATCCTTAAAGTATTCAGCTCACCGGTTGTCATCCGTTAAGTCTGTTGAACTGCCGCCGCATGGCGACGGTTGCCGATTTACTGAATATTCAACCTGTGCGAGCAGCTTCGCTGACGGGAAACCACGCGGCGAGGGGGTTCGCGCATGACTGTCTCGAAGATCAAGCTGACAATGATCGGCGGCTTCTGCCTGCTGGTCGCCTTCTTCTGCGCCAAGGACATCATCGCCAAGAGCGGCTGGCCGCAGGTGCCGGCCGAAATCACGGCGGTCACGGTCGAATGCCTGATGGAATCGACCCAGCACAGGATCGTCTACAAGACAGTCAGCAGCGCCTCGATCCCATGCGAATTGGTTGAAGCATTCAAGTCGGTCCATGCCGACAAGGAATGGACGGTGAAACAGAAATTCACCGGCATCTTGCGCGTCGGCGCCGGCGCGGACGCCGTCGAGGCGACCATGGACTTGAACAAGAGCGGAGGCCGTGAGCCACAGGTTGGCGATAAGCTCGTGGTTGTTCAGAATCCCGCCAAGGCGACACAGATCGAGCGGGCCGGAATGACCGGCACGCGTGTCATGCTGGCCGCCGGCGCGGCGGCGCTCGGCACTCTGCTCCTGTTCCTCGCGTTCAGGCGCCCGCGGCCGTCGCGCGCCAATGCCGCGGCCGCAGGCTTGCCGGGAGGCAATGCCGCCGAGCGCGCCCGCCAGGCGGACGCCATGATCGCTGCGGCGTTGGCCAAGCAGGCCACCCTGCCCAATCAGGGCCCGGCCGGCCGCCAGGCGGCAGCGGGGCTGGCCAGGGAGGCGCGCTTTTCGGGGCAGCGCACCAGTTTCGGCCGCAAGGGCTGACGGCCGGACCAACGTCTGTCGCCCCGGAGCGGTTGCGGGCGACAGGCATGCCGATTGGGGCCGCCGCTATTCGACGATCCGGAAGATCTGCCAGACATTGGTGCCCGACACGACATAGGGCTCCAGCGCCTTGCCCCATTTGGCGTGCGCTTCGATCTTGCCGAGCTTGGCGAAGAACGCTTCCAGCTGGGCCAGGCTTTCCACCTGGTGATGCGACTCGATCCTCGATTCATGCGCGCCGATCGATCCGGTCATGATCTGGAAGTTCAGATCTGAGATGCCGACCTGCGAGCCGACGTCGCGTTCCCATTGCCGCATCATGTCGAGCACGGTCTGCTTGTGGCCGAACTTGGCGTCGATCTGCCATCTGGCGCTGAACATTGTCGTTCTCCTGCGAGTTTGCGGCCCAGCCGCTGTTGATCTGCTTGCTACTCGTCCCAGGCTTGCACCACGGTCTGCCGCGCGATCCTGCCGGCCTTGAGCTCCAGCATCGCCGCGCAGAACACCTTGGTGCCGTCGGGATAGGCGCAGGCCTGGGTGAAGGCGAGGTTGTCGCCATCGGCGATGGTGGTGTCGACCTTATGGGTCATCGCACGGCTGCAGATGTCGTCCCAGAAGGTGGTGATCGCCGCGCGGCCGCGGATTTCGCGCGGCTTGCTCGGCGGATTGTTGCGGTCGATCACCTTCCAGCGCGTCGTCGGTGTAGAAGCTCGCCAGCAGCTTGCCGTCACGGCCCTCGATTGCCTTCTTGATGGCAGCGCCGTCCACCAGTTGAGTCTTGGTCAACATTTTCTCCTCCATGGCCCGCCGCAAGGCGGGACGTTCGATTGATCGGGGGCGCTGCCCGGCTCAAGCGCCGGGCAGACGCATTCCTCACTGCGACTTCGCCTTGACGGCGGCGAATACGTCGTCGGTCTGCTTCTTGAAGGTGGCGAGATCGACCTGGCTGCCATTGAGCATCGTCGACCAGTGGCGCACGATGGCCGCCATCGCGATCGCCTCCTTGATCTCCTCGTCGCTCGCGCCGTTGAGCCTGGCCGCCTCGGTGTGGAAGTAGATGCAGTATTGGCAGGGGATCTGCGCCGCCACCGCAAGCCCCATCAGCTCCTTGGTCTTGCCGTCGAGAGCGGTGTTGGGATTGAGCTGCACGCCCTTGATCTCGGCCCAGGCGCCGGCGACCGCCACGTCAGGCAGCGTCTTGAACATGGCGGGCACTGAACCGAGCGTCGCCTGGATGTCTTTGTAGGCAGCGGTGGCCGAGGCGTCTTCGGCTTTGGCGGGAGCAAGCGTGAAGATCGCGCCAACGCCTGCCGCGATCACCAGCGATTTGAGTGTCCGGTTCGACTTCTCCATCTCATCCTCCATTGGCAGGTGCTTCGCGGCGAAATCCGCCTGGCCTGCATGGAGAAAATCCTAGCGCTCTGCCGCGCTGCGCCGCTTCGCCCAAAAGCGCCATGGCTCTCATGGCCCGCACGGGCCAGTGTGCCTGGCCGAAAACGCCGCCGCCGCCGCCCGCGACGGCAGGTCGAGCTTGAGCAGGATGTTGGCGACGTGACGCTTGACCGTGTGTTCGCTGAGGCTGAGCTCTGCGGCGATCGCGGCGTTGCTCTTGCCGTCGGCGATCAGGTTCACCACCTCGCTTTCCCGCGCCGTCAGCGTCGCCGGCTCGGCTGGCCTGGCCTTCGGCCGGCCGGCCGGTTCCAGATGCTGTTCCGAGGTCGCGTGCACCACCGGCAGCGGCTCGTCCAGCTCGTCGAGGCTGATGCGGCCGGCCTCAGTGAAATGCAGCCCCGAGCCGACGGTGAGGTCGGCAACCAGCCGGGAGGCAAGGATGTCGCCGCGCCCGGCATGGCTGGCAAGCTGCAGGGTCACGCGCGCCGTGAGCCCGACCGGCTGGCCGCGCAGCTCGATCTCGCCGACATGCGCCCCTTGCGCGCTCGCCACGCCGATCTGCTGCGCCGCCTCGCGCAGCGCCGCCGCGCAGCGTATGGCGCGCCCCGGCCCGTCGAAGCGCGAGACCATCAACTCGCCATGCGTGCCGGCGGCGCGCCCGCCATGGCGGCCAACCAGCAGCCGCCAGGTTTCCTGGAAGCGCTGGCTGCGCTCGCTCCACATGCGGTCGCCGAGCTTGGCGGTGTCGTAGATGCGCGTCACCAGCAGTGCGGCAAGCACGCGCTCGGTGTCGGCCACTGCCGGTTCGCCGGTCAGGAACTCCTCGATCAGGTCGGCCACGCGGTCGACGTCGCCGGTCCACACCGGATGGTCGCGCCCGGCTATCTCGACCAGTCGGGCGCCGGGGATCTTGCGGGCAAGGAAGCGGCTCGCCTCGGGGTCGACCCGCACATCGTTGCGGCGATGGATCAGGAGCGTCGGCGCGCTGGTCGTGCTGAGGATGCCGCGCACGTCGACATCGGCATTCATGCGGGCCAGCGCTGCCGCCGCCGTCGGGCTCGCCGACAGCCGCTCGAAGCGCGCCCACCATTGCGAGAAATGCGGGTCGTCGATCCGGCCCGGCGCGAAATTGGGCAGCGTGGCGCCGGTCCCCCACGCCGTTTCCGCGGTCTCGATGAAGGCCTCGAGACGCTCTGGCGGCATCACCCATCTGTGGAAATTCGCATAGCCGCCATAAAGCACCAGCGACCGTGTCCGCTCCGGATAGGTGGCCGCGAACAGCATCGCCATCGGCGCCCCTTCCGAGGCGCCGAGGATCGCCGCGCGGCCACTGCCGGCGGCATCCATCACCGCGCGCACGTCGTCCATGCGGGTCTCGAGGCTGGGCAGGTGGCGGCTGTCGACGCGGTCGGAGAGACCAGTGCCGCGCTTGTCGAACAGGATCAGCCGCGAGAATGCCGAAAGCCGTTTCAGCAGACGGCTGTAGCCCTCATCCTCCCACTGCAGGTCGAGGTTGGATATGAAGCCCGGCACGAAGACGAGATCGAACGAGCCCTGGCCGACCACCTGATAGGCGATCCGCACATCGCCGCTACGGGCGTACCGGGTCTCGATCGGCCTCACGCAACACCCCGCCGGCCAGACGACTTCTTGTCGTCGACCATAGCAGAGCTATGCCGTCCGCGGCAGACAAACTTTAGAGAGCTAAAATATAAGGTCTTTGGTGAACGGGAGCGACGGCCGCGTTACTTGTGCAAGGCACTGTTCTCGCCTTGCGCAGGTCCGGTGTAACCGATGCTCGTGTCGGCCTGTTCGGACGTCTTGGGCCGCTTGATCTTTGCCGAGGCGGCCACTACCAGCTCGTTGAACGTCTCGGTGCCGTCGTCGAGCATCTCGAACAGCTGCCGCCGCATCCTCGGTTCCCAGAACTTGTTGATGTGCTCGGCGACGCCGGTGATGCCTTCCTCGCGCGGCTTGGAATCGAAGAAGGTTGCGATCTGGTTGGCCATGCGCACCAGCTTTTCCCTGGTGCTCGTGATGTGGTCTTCGTCATGCGACATGCTTGGCAACTCCGGAAACCACCCGGTCGGGGTGGGTGAAAATATCGAAATCTTCGCCGCGCACCAGCGCCACCAGCGTCATGCCGGCGGCCTCGGCCGTGCGGATGGCAAGTGCGGTCGGCGCCGAAACGGCGATGATGATGGCCGCACCGATGGCGGCCGTCTTCTGCACCATCTCGACCGACACGCGCGACGTGACCACGACGGCGCCCGTCGCGCCGTCGATGCCGGCCTTGGCAAGCGCGCCGGCCAGCTTGTCCAGCGCATTGTGGCGGCCGACATCCTCGCGCGCCATGACGACGCCCTGGCCCGGCACGTAGAAGCCGGCGGCGTGCACGGCACCGGTCTCGGTATGCAGCGGCTGCACCTTCGACAGGAGCTTGACCGAGCGGGTGATGTCGTCGGCGTCAAGCGTAAGCTTCGACGAACCGACCGCGTCGACCGAACGCATCGCCTCCTCGATGGATTCGATGCCGCACAGCCCGCAGCCGACCGGCCCGGCGAGCCTGCGCCGCCTTGCCTGGAAGCGCGTGTTGGCCTTGTCCTTCAGCCTGATCTGGATGTCGATGCCGGCGCCGAGATCCTCGACCTCGATCGCCTCGATCTCTTGCGGATCGGCAACGATGCCTTCGGTCAGCGAGAAGCCGAGCGCGAAATCCTCGAAATCGGCGGGGCTCGCCATCATCACCGCATGGGTGGTGCCGGCATAGGAGAACGCCACCGGCGTCTCCTCCGGCACCATGCGGTTCGCCGCAGTCGTGCCGCTGGCGCGGTGCGCGAGACGAGAGGTCTGAGAGACAGGAGGGCGGGTCACGAGGCGCCAACCTCTGGCCTGCCAGCTATCTCACTTAGGAAGCACCTTGCTTCAACGGGCGATGGCTCTTCCGGGCCTTCCCCCACTCCGTCGCTGCTTCGCAGCGCCACCTCTCCCCCCTCCGGAGGGAGAGGAAGGGCGACTCCCGACCAAGGCTCGCGCCTTTCCTCTCCCCCGTCGATCGGGGGAGAGGTGTCGAGCGAAGCTCGACGGAGTGGGGGTCGACCATGTCTCGACACAATTACTCCGCCGCTTCCAGCGGAGCGATGCGGCGGCTCTGCCGCGCCTGCTCGTTATAGTCCTTCTGCCAGTCGGTCGGGCCATTGGACGGCGCCACCTGCACGGCCGTGACCTTGTATTCCGGACAGTTGGTCGCCCAGTCCGAGAAGTCGGTGGTGATGACGTTCGCCTGGGTGTCCGGGTGGTGGAAGGTCGTGTAGACGACGCCCGGCGAGACGCGGTCGGTGATCAGCGCGCGCAGCGTCGTTTCGCCCGAACGGCTCACCAGCCGCACCCAGTCGCCCTCGCGGATGCCGCGGTTCTCGGCGTCGTGCGGGTGGATTTCCAGCCGGTCCTCGGCATGCCACATCACGTTCTCGGTGCGCCTGGTCTGCGCGCCGACATTGTACTGCGACAGGATGCGGCCGGTGGTGAGCAGCAGCGGGTAGCGCGGGCCGGTCCGTTCGTCCGTCGCCACATATTCGGTGCGGATGAACTTGCCCTTGCCGCGCACGAAGCCATCGACATGCATGATCGGGGTGCCGAGCGGCGCCTTGTCGTTGCAGGGCCACTGCACCGATCCGACGCGGTCGAGCATCTCGAAGGAGACGTTGGCGAAGCTCGGCGTCGTCTTGGCGATCTCGTCCATGATCTCGGACGGATGCTGGTAGTTCCAGTCGAGCCCGATGGCGCGGGCAAGCTCCTGCGTCGCCTCCCAGTCGGCGTAGCGCGCCTTCGGCTCCAGCACCTTGCGCACCATGTTGATGCGGCGCTCGGCGTTGGTGAAGGTGCCGTCCTTCTCGAGGAAGGTCGAGCCCGGCAGGAAGACATGCGCGTAGTTCGCCGTCTCGTTGAGGAAGAGGTCGTGCACGACGACGCATTCCATCGCGGCGAGACCGGCGGCGACATGCTTGGTATCGGGATCGGACTGCAGGATGTCCTCGCCCTGGATGTAGATGCCCTTGAACGAGCCGTCGACGGCGGCGTCCAGCATGTTGGGGATGCGCAGGCCGGGTTCGTCGTCGAGCTTGACGCCCCACAGGCTCTCATAGATGTCGCGCACCGCCTCGCCTGAGATGTGGCGATAGCCCGGCAACTCATGCGGGAAGGAGCCCATGTCGCACGAGCCCTGCACGTTGTTCTGACCACGCAGCGGGTTCACGCCGACGCCCGGACGGCCGATATTGCCGGTGGCCATGGCGAGGTTGGCGATCGCCATCACCGTGGTCGAGCCCTGGCTGTGTTCGGTGACGCCGAGGCCGTAGTAGATCGCGCCATTGCCGCCCTTGGCGTAGAGCCGCGCCGCACCCCGGATCAACTCGGGATCGACGCCGGACAGCTTGCCGACGGTCTCGGGGCTGTTTTCCGGCAGGGCGACGAAGGACGCCCAGTCCTGGAACTCGGCCCAGTCGCAGCGCTCGCGGATGAAGGCTTCGTCGAACAGGCCCTCGGTGACGATGACATGCGCCAGCGCCGTCAGCACCGCAACGTTGGTGCCGGGCTTCAGCGGCAGGTGATAGTCCGCCTCGATATGCGCTGACTTGACCATCTCGGTGCGGCGCGGATCGAGCACGATCAGCTTGGCGCCCTGGCGCAGCCGCTTCTTCAGCCGCGAGGCAAACACCGGGTGGGCGGAAACCGGATTGGCGCCGATGACGACGGCGACGTCGGTGAATTCGACCGAGTCGAAATCCTGCGTGCCGGCCGAGGTGCCGTAGGTCTGGCCGAGCCCGTAGCCGGTCGGCGAGTGGCAGACGCGCGCGCAGGTGTCGACATTGTTGTTGCGGAAGCCCTGCCGCACCAGCTTCTGGACGAGATAGGTCTCCTCGTTGGTGCAGCGCGAGGAGGTGATGCCGCCGATCGCGGTGCGTCCGTACTGATACTGGATGCGACGGAATTCCTTGGCCGTGTGGGCGATCGCCTCTTCCCAGCTCACCTCGCGCCACGGATCGGAGATCTTGTCGCGGATCATCGGCGACAGGATGCGGTCCTTGTGGGTGGCGTAGCCATAGGCGAAGCGGCCCTTCACGCAGCTATGGCCGTGGTTCGCTTTGCCGTCCTTGTAGGGCATCATGCGGATGACCTCGTCACCCTTCACTTCGGCCTTGAACGAGCAGCCGACGCCGCAGTAGGCGCAGGTGGTGACCGCCGAGCGCTCCGGCATGCCCTTCTCGAGCACCGTCTTCTCGCGCAGCGCGTCGGTCGGGCAAGCCTGCACGCAGGCGCCGCAGGACACGCATTCGGAGGCGATGAAATCCTCGTGCATGCCGGCGACCATGCGCGACTCGAAGCCGCGGCCCTCGATGGTCAGCGCGAAGGTGCCTTGCACCTCCTCGCACGCCCGTACGCAGCGCGAGCAGACGATGCACTGCGCCGGATCATAGGTGAAATAGGGGTTGGATTCGTCGCGGGCGATGTAGTCGACGGCCAGCGAGCCATGGCCTGGCGCCACGCCGTTCTCTTCCTTGACATGGTTGCGGCCCTCGACGCCGTAGCGGTTCTCGCTCAGGCCGACCGACTTCGCCACCACGTCGAATTCGCTGGCGCCGGTGCCGGCCGTCTCGTTCCAGCCGGTCGGGTGGTCGGAGACGTAGAGCTCCATCACGCCGCGGCGGATCGCATCGAGCCGCTCGGACTGCGTGCGCACCACCATGCCTTCGCCGACCGGCGTCGTGCAGGAAGCCGGCGTGCCGCCGCGTCCATCGATCTCGACCAGGCAGACGCGGCATGAGCCGAACGAATCCAGCATGTCGGTGGCGCAGAGCTTCGGGATCTCGACCCCGCCCTCCATCGCCGCGCGCATGATCGAGGTGCCTTCCGGCACCGTGATGCTGCGGCCGTCGACGATCAGCGTGATCTGTTTCTCCGCCCTCGACTCCGGGGTGCCGTAGTCGATCTCTTCGATGAGCGATGGGAAGTCGGCCTTGATGTTCATCTGCCAGCTCCTATTCAGCCGCCACGCGCGTCGGCGCCGGCTTGAAATCCTCGGGGAAATGCGTGATCGAGCTCATCACCGGGTAGGGCGTGAAGCCGCCCAGCGCGCACAGCGATCCGAACTTCATCGTGTTGCAGAGGTCGGTGACCAGAGCGAGGTTCTTCTCCGCCTCGATGCCGGAGGCGACCTTGTCGAGAACCTCCACTCCGCGCGTCGATCCGATGCGGCACGGCGTGCACTTGCCGCAGCTCTCGATGGCGCAGAACTCCATGGCGAAGCGCGCCTGCTTCAGCATGTCGGCGGTGTCGTCGAACACGGTGAGGCCGGCATGGCCGATCAGCCCGTCCTTGGCGGCGAAGGCCTCATAGTCGAACGGCGTGTCGAACAGCGCGCGCGGGAAATAGGCGCCGAGCGGTCCGCCGACCTGCACCGCCTTCACCGGACGCCCGGAAGCCGTGCCGCCGCCGATGTCGTCGACGATCTCGCCCAGCGTCAGGCCGAAGGCCGTCTCGAACAGGCCGCCATGCTTGACGTTGCCGGCAATCTGGATCGGGATCGTGCCGCGCGAGCGGCCCATGCCGAAATCCTTGTAGAAGGCGGCACCCTTGTCCATGATGATCGGCACAGAGGCCAGGCTGATCACGTTGTTGATCACCGTCGGCTTGCCGAACAGGCCCTGGATTGCCGGCAGCGGCGGCTTGGCGCGCACCACGCCGCGCTTGCCTTCCAGGCTGTTCAGAAGCGAGGTTTCCTCGCCGCAGACATAGGCGCCGGCGCCGACGCGGATTTCCATGTCGAAGGCGTTGGGCGAGCCCAGCACATTGACGCCGAGCACGCCGTGCTTGCGGGCGATCTCGACGGCCTTGTTCATCGTCGCCACCGCATGCGGATACTCCGAGCGGATATAGACGAAACCCTTGGTCGCGCCGGTGGCGATGCCGGCGATCGCCATGCCCTCGATCAGCACGAAGGGGTCACCCTCCATGATCATGCGGTCGGCGAAGGTGGCGCTGTCGCCCTCGTCGGCGTTGCAGACGATGTATTTGCGGTCCGAAGCGGTATCGAGCACCGTCTTCCACTTGATGCCGGTCGGGAAGCCGGCGCCGCCGCGGCCGCGCAGCCCGGATTCGGTGACCTGCTTGACGATGTCCGCGGGCGCCATGGCGACGGCGTTGTGCAGGCCCTTCAGCCCGCCATGCGCCTTGTAATTGTCGAGCGACAGCGGATCGATGACGCCGCAGCGCGCGAAGGTCAGCCGCGTCTGCTTGGCGAGGAAGGGGATCTTGTCCGGCGCGCCAAGCCAGCGCTTATGGGGCGCGCCCTTGAGGAAGCCGCTGTCGAACAGGCTCTTGACGTCGGAAGGCTTGACCGGCCCGTAGGCGACGCGGCCCTCGGCCGTCGCAACCTCGACCATCGGCTCCAGGAAATAGGCGCCGCGCGAGCCGTTGCGCACGATCTTGGCCTCGACGCCGCGCTCCGCGAGTTCCTTCTCGATCGCCTTGGCGACCTTTTCGGCGCCGAGTGCCAGCGCGCCGGAATCTCCGGGGATATAGATGCGCGGGATCATGAGCGTACCTCCGCGACGATCTCTTCGATCTTCTCGTCATCGAGCCGCCCGATCACCTCGCCGTCCAGCATCGCCGACGGCGAACAGGCGCAAAGCCCGAGGCAATAGACCGGCTCCAGTGTAACCGATCCGTCGCGGGTGGTCTCGTGGAAACCGATGCCGAGCAATTGCTTGACCTTGGCGGCGACCGCATCCGAGCCCATCGACTGGCAGGCTTCCGCCTGGCACAGCTTGAGCACATGCCGGCCGGCCGGGCGGGCGCGGAAATCATGGTAGAAGGTGACGACACCGTGCACTTCGGCCCTGGAAAGGTTCAGCCCGTCGGCGATGACCGGCAGCGCTGCCTGCGGCACATGGCCGAATTCTTCCTGGATCTCGTGCAGGATCGGCAGCAGCGGACCTTCGAGGTCCTTCAATTCATCTATGATCGCGGCTGCGCGCGATGCGATCTCGGTACTTGCAGGCTGCATTGGCATGCAGCGCCCTCCCTGGTCGTGGCGACCCGATGTGTGTCACCCAAAATATAGAGCGGTTTTGGGGCAACGACACGCACCCGGCGCAATATCGCTAAGTCCTTACGAAATCAGAGGAAACCTCCGAAATCAATAAAGCTGTCCCGTTGCTTGATAGAAATTTTCTATCAAGCGCGCTCGACCTGCATTGTCTAGCCTAGCGATGGGCGCGGAAATCGTCCGCAAGCGTCATCGCCTCGTCCAGCAGCGCCTGCACCAGGGGCGTGTGCGGCTCGCCGGGCGCCGCCACCAGGCCGACCGTGTGGCTGGCGTCCGGATCGACGATCGGAATGGCCCTGATCGGTTCGGAAAAGCCGAATGTTTCCGCAAGGTTGAGCGGCATGATGGACGACCATTTGCCGGTCCGGATGTGCGAAAACAGCACGATCATCGAATTCGATTCCAGCGTCGGCCGCACCTGCACTCCGGCCTCTGCCAGATGCTGGTCGATGATGCGGCGGTTCTGCATGTCGGGCGTCAACAGGCAGAGCGGCAGCTGGCTGATCTCCGCCCACGTCACTTTGTCGCGGTCGGAAAAGGGATTTCCGACCGCGGTGATCAGCTGATAGCGCTCGTCATAGAGCGGCACGCTCACCACGCGTCCGAGCGGTTCGTTGTCGAGATAGGTGATGCCGGCATCGACGTCGAAATTGCCGAGCAGCGACAGCACCTCGATCGAGGTGCGCGACAGCACCGAGAAGGTGACGCCGGGATGCTTGGCCCGGAATGGCGTCGTCAGCCGCGCCACCATGGCGAGCGCTGTCGGGATGGCGGCGATGCGGATGCGGCCGGACAGGCCGTGCCGGGCCGCGCGCATCTCCTCGCGCATGGTGCGGCTGTCGCCGACGATGCGGCGCGCCCACACCAGCACCTGCTTGCCTTCCGGCGTCAGCCCCTGGAAGCGCGAGCCGCGCAGCACCAGCATGACGCCGAGCTGCTCCTCAAGCTGCTTGATCCCCGCCGACAGCGTCGGCTGGGTGACGCCGCACACTTCCGCCGCCCGGCCGAAATGTTCCTCCCTGGCGAGCGCGATGAAGAATTCCAGCTTGTCGATCATGCCTTTGATGCCTGTTGCGGACCTTCTGTCCGCGCGTTCCGCGCAGGGTCGGGGAAATTGTCCTGCGCCGCAAGTCGCATCTGCCGTCGCCCGGCATCCACATCTTTTCAGCCGGCTTACTGTTTCCCGGGGCGCCTTGCGGCGTTATGTCAGTGACAGGTGTAGACACGACGGGAGATCGACATGCTGGGCTGGTTCCGCAAGCTGCTGCCGCGCGAAGATCGCTTCTTCGACCTGTTCGAACGCCATTCCCGCACGGTGGTCGGCGGCGCCGAGGCGCTGCAGCAGCTCCTGCAGGGCAAGGACATCGACCGCTGGAGCCAGAAGATCATCGATCTCGAGGACGAGGCCGATCGCATCACTGCCGAGGTGCTTTTGGCCGTGCGCCGCTCCTTCATCACCCCCTTCGATCGCGGCGACATCAAGGACCTGATCCAGTCGATGGATGACGCCATCGACATGATGCACAAGACCGTCAAGACGGTGAAGCTGTTCGAGAAGACCGAGTTCGACCCGCTGATGCAGGAGATGGGCGCCGTCATCGTCGACGCCGCCAAGCTGGTCGCCGAGGCGATCCCGCTGCTCGGCAAGGTCGGCGCCCACAGCATTCGCCTCAACGCCATTGCCGAGGAGGTCATGCGCGCCGAGGGCCGCGCCGACGACCTGCACGAGCAGGGGCTGAAGGATCTGTTCAAACGGCACGGCCGCAGCGATCCGATGGCCTATCTGATCGGCTCCGAGATCTATGGTGAGCTGGAGAAGGTTGTCGACCGGTTCGAGGACGTCGCCAACGAGATCAGCGGCATCGTGATCGAGAACGTTTAGGCGATGGACGCCACTATCACCTTTCCCCTGCTGGTTGGCCTCGTTGCCGTGGCGCTGTTCTTCGATTTCCTGAACGGCCTGCACGACGCCGCCAATTCGATCGCCACCATCGTCTCAACGCGCGTCCTGAGGCCGCACTATGCGGTGTTCTGGGCGGCCTTCTTCAACTTCATCGCCTTCATGTTCTTCGGCCTGCATGTCGCCGAGACGGTGGGCAAGGGCATAGTCGACGCCAGCATCGTCACGCCGGCCGTGATCTTTGCCGCGCTGGTCGGCGCCATCGTCTGGAACATCGTCACCTGGATCGCCGGCATTCCCTCCAGCAGCTCGCATGCGCTTATCGGCGGGCTGGTCGGCGCCGGCGTCGCCAAGGCGGGCACAAGCGCCATCGTCTGGTCGGGCCTCGGCAAGACCGTCGCGGCCATCGTGCTCTCGCCGGCGACGGGTTTCGTGCTGGCGCTCCTGCTCGTCCTCATCGTCTCTTGGCTGTTCGTGCGCCAGACGCCATTCGCCGTCGACAACAGCTTCCGTGTCCTGCAGTTCTTCTCCGCCTCGCTCTATTCGCTCGGCCACGGCGGCAATGACGCGCAAAAGACTATGGGCATCATCGCCGTGCTGCTCTATTCGCAAGGCATGCTCGGCGGCACCTTCCACGTGCCGCTATGGGTGGTCATCACCTGTCAGTCGGCGCTGGCGCTAGGCACCTTGTTCGGCGGCTGGCGCATCGTCCACACGATGGGCTCGAAGATCACCCGGCTGAATCCGATGCAGGGCTTTTGCGCCGAGACCGGCGGCGCCATCACGCTGTTCGCCGCCACCTGGCTCGGCGTTCCGGTATCGACCACGCACACCATTACCGGCGCCATCATCGGCGTCGGCGCTGCCCGCCGCGTCTCAGCCGTGCGCTGGGGCATTGCCGGCAACATCGTCGTCGCCTGGGTCGTCACACTCCCGGCCACCGCCGCCATTTCGGCGCTCACCTATTTCGCCACGCGCCTGGTGGGCTGACGCGGAGCGGGGCGCAAAGACCTATTCGCCCGCGAGGCACAGTATGTTGCCGTCCGGATCCTTGAACCAGGCGACCTTCATGCCGTCGCCGACATGGATGTCGCCGTCCAGCGACAGGCCGGGCATCTCATAGTGCTCGAAGGCGACGCCCTTCGATTTCAGCGACTTGACGACAGGAGCGATTTCATCGCCGACGTTCCAGGTCACAGCCGTTGCCTTGTTGGTTCCGGCGAATTCCGAATGATAGACGTTGATGACCGTGTCGCCGCTTTTGTAGACGACCAGTTCGCCAGCCATGTCGTCCACCTGCCTGAGACCCAGCGTTCCCTCATAAAAGGTCTTGGCTCTCGCCAGGTCTTTCACCGCCAGATTGGCTGCTGCATTGCTGTTTGCGAGCATGACAGTCTCCTTCCCGATTTGTTGTGTCGCCGCTCGTGGCAACCGAGATAGGGCCCGCGGATCGATTGGCCATGGGCAGGCGGTCAACTGCCGGCCGACCGGAAACGTCATCGGGCAAATCCGACACTGCCGGTCGTTTTCGGTGGCACGCCGGGCAAGCCTTTGCTCCACGGCTTGGTTCTTGCCGGAAACTGCACTATCTGCATCGCCAAAACCCCGAGGAAACACCATGGCCGTCACCAAGGAAACCGTCATCGAGCGCCTGAAAACGGTCAACGGGCCGGATTTCACCGGCAACATCGTCGACCTAGGCCTGGTCTCGGAGATTTTCATTGCCGATTCGAAGGTGTTCTTCTCGATCACCGTGCCAGCCGCCCGCGCCCAGGAGATGGAGCCGCTGCGCGCCGCCGCCGAGCGCGTGGTGAAGGCCATTCCGGGCGTCGCCGGCGCCGTCGTGGCGCTGACGGCGGAGAAGAAGGGCGGCGGCATGGAAGCGCCGGTGCCGCCGCGTCCCGCGCCGAGGCCGGCGCCGGCTGCCGCGCCGCAGCGCCCCGTGCCGCAGGCGCCGGCATCGCACAGCCACGGCAAGCGCGGCGTGCCCGGCATCGACGCGATCATCGCGGTGGCCTCCGGCAAGGGCGGCGTCGGCAAGTCGACCACAGCGGTCAACCTGGCGCTCGGTCTTGCCGCCAACGGCCTCAAGGTCGGCGTCCTCGACGCCGATATTTACGGCCCGTCCATGCCAAGGCTGCTCAACATCCACGGCCGGCCGCAGACGGTCGACGGCAAGATCCTGAAGCCGATGCAGAACTATGGGCTGAAGGTGATGTCGATGGGCTTCCTCGTCGATGAGGAAACGCCGATGATCTGGCGCGGCCCGATGGTGATGTCGGCGCTGACCCAGATGCTGCGCGAGGTCGAATGGGGCCCGCTCGACGTGCTGGTCGTCGACATGCCGCCCGGCACCGGCGATGCCCAGTTGACCATGGCCCAGCAGGTGCCGCTCGCCGGCGCCGTCATTGTCTCGACGCCGCAGGACCTGGCGCTGATCGATGCCCGCAAGGGCCTCAACATGTTCAGGAAGGTCGACGTGCCGCTGCTCGGCATCGTCGAGAACATGAGCTATTTCCTCGCCCCCGACACCGGCAAGCGCTACGACATCTTCGGCCATGGCGGGGCGCGGCGCGAGGCCGAGCGGCTGGGCGTCACCTTCCTCGGCGAGGTGCCGCTGGAAATGGGCATTCGCGAAAGCTCGGATGCCGGCGCGCCGGTGGTGGTCTCGAAGCCGGAAGGCGCCGAGGCGAAGATCTACCGCGACATTGCGGCAAAGGTCTGGGACAGGGTCAATGAGGAGCGTGGCGCGGCGGAAGCCGCGGTGCCCTCGATCGTGTTCGAGTGATCCCTCGGCGCGAGGGTCAGCCGCCGACCTTCTCGCCGAACGTCGAGAAGAACTGCCCGGCGAGCTTCTTCGACGTCGATTCGATCAGGCGGCTGCCGAGTTGGGCGATCTTGCCGCCGACATCGGCCTTGGCCGCATATTTGAGCACCGTCGTGTCGGCGCCGTCGGCGGTCAGCGTCACGTCGGCGCCGCCCTTGGCGAAGCCGGCAATGCCGCCCTTGCCTTCGCCCTGGATGGTGTAGGAATGCGGAGGCTTGAGGTTCTTGAGCACGACCTCGCCGTTGAACGTCGCCTTGATCGGCCCGATCTTCAGCACGACGGTTGCCGCCATTTCGGTGTCGGATTTCTTTTCCAGGCTCTGGCAGCCGGGGATGCTGCCCCTCAGAATGTCCGGGTCGTTCAGCGCTTCCCATACTTTTTGCAGGGGTGCGGCAATCCGTTCCTCGCCTTCGATCACCAAAGCCATCAAGAACCTCCCGGAAAGACTGCCCGGAAGCCCTAGCGCAGGGGCAGACTTATGTCTATCGCACCAAAGTGCGGGTTCGGATGGCGCGTGCCCCTTGCCTGCATCCGCGCATTGTCATATCGATTTGTCATACAAATACGGAGACCACGATGGCCGGCGCCCCCACCAAGAAGAAAAAATTTCGCTCGCAGGAGTGGTTCGACAATCCCGACAATCCGGGCATGACGGCGCTCTATCTCGAGCGCTACCTGAACTACGGACTGACGCGCGCCGAGCTGATGTCGGGCAAGCCGCTGATCGGCATCGCCCAGACCGGCTCGGATCTGTCGCCCTGCAACCGGCATCATCTCGAGCTCGCCAAGCGCGTGCGCGAGGGCATCGTCTCGATGGGCGGCATTCCCTTCGAGTTCCCGTGCCATCCGATCCAGGAGACCGGCAAGCGCCCGACCGCGGCGCTCGACCGCAACCTTGCCTATCTCGGCCTTGTCGAGGTGCTCTACGGCTATCCGCTCGACGGCGTCGTGCTGACCATCGGCTGCGACAAGACAACGCCGGCGCTGCTGATGGCCGCCGCCACCGTCAACATCCCGGCCATCGCGCTGTCGGTCGGCCCGATGCTGAATGGCTGGCACAAGGGCAAGCGCACCGGCTCCGGCACCATCGTGTGGGAATCGCGCCAGCGCCTGTCGGCGGGCGAGATCAATTACGACGAGTTCATGGACATCGTCGCCTCCTCGGCGCCGTCGACCGGCTACTGCAACACCATGGGCACCGCCACCACCATGAACTCGCTGGCCGAGGCGCTCGGCATGCAGCTGCCGGGCTCGGCCGCCATCCCCGCGCCCTATCGCGAGCGTGGCCAGATCGCCTACGAGACCGGCAAGCGCATCGTCGACATGGTTCATGAGGACCTGAAGCCGTCCGACATCATGACGCGCCAGGCGTTCGAGAACGCCATCGTCGTCAACTCGGCCATCGGCGGCTCGACCAATGCGCCGATCCACCTCAACGCCATTGCCCGCCATCTCGGCGTGCCGCTCGACAATGACGACTGGCAGAAGGTCGGCCTCAACGTGCCGCTCATCGTCAATTTGCAGCCAACGGGCGAATATCTCGGCGAGGACTATCACCACGCCGGCGGCGTTCCGGCGGTCGTCGCCGAACTGTTGAAGGGCGGGCTTTTGCCGCATCCGGATGCGGTCACCGCCAACGGCAAGTCGATCGGCGACAATTGCCGCGATGCCGCCAACGAAAACCCGGAGGTCATCCACAGCGTCGACAAGCCGCTGAAGGCCAATGCCGGCTTCATCAACCTGAAGGGCAACCTGTTCGACTCCGCGATCATGAAGACCAGCGGCATCTCGCCGGAATTCCGCCAGCGCTATCTGTCCAACCCGAAGGATCCCGAAGCCTTCGAGGGCAACGCCATGGTCTTCGACGGGCCGGAGGACTACCACGCCCGCATCGACGATCCGGCGCAAGGCATCGACGAGCACACCATTCTGTTCATGCGCGGCGCCGGCCCAGTCGGCTATCCCGGCGGCGCCGAGGTGGTCAACATGCAGCCGCCGGCCTACCTCATCAAGAAGGGCATCCATTCGCTGGCCTGCATCGGCGACGGCCGCCAGTCGGGCACGTCGGGCTCGCCCTCGATCCTCAACGCTTCGCCGGAGGCGGCTATAGGCGGTGGCCTGGCGCTGCTCAAGAGCGGTGACCGCGTCCGCATCGACCTGAAGAAGGGCTCGGCCAACATCCTCGTCAGCGACGAGGAGATCGCGAGGCGGCGCGCAGCACTCCAGGGCAATGGCGGCTTCCATTATCCCCAGCACCAGACGCCGTGGCAGGAGATCCAGCGCGGCATCGTCGACCAGTTTGACGCCGGCATGGTGCTGAAGCCGGCAGTGAAGTACCAGGATGTCGCGCACACCAGGGGTGTGCCCCGCGACAACCACTGAGCGCCGGCAACCTCGCTCGCGCGAACGGCGGCTTGATCGTGGATCAAGCCGCCGTTTTTGCTGACCCAGGGCTGCTGTCCGGCTGCGCTTACAGGTAACCGGTGATCTCCGGCGCCTGGTCCTGCCTGTTGCGTTTACCGTCCTCGTAGATGATCGGTGCGGAAGCGAGTTCCTCCTCGCTGACGTCGTCGAGGCAGGCGACGTTCACAGCCCAGAAATTCCCGCCCATGAAATCGAGATAGCCGCGCGAAAAGACATTCGCGCCGCAGTTCGGGCACATATAGTGGTTGATGTCGCCTTCCGGCCAGTTGGACGGGCTTGCCTTGTAGTCCCGCATCCGGTCACTGCCTTCCGTCACCCTGAGCGCCTGGTAGGCGGTAAAGGATTTGCGGTAGCCAAGTCTCCAGCAGAAGCTGCAATTGCATTTGCGAATGCCCTCGGCGAGGTCGAGATCGGCCTGGAAATGCACCGCGCCGCAATGGCAACTGCCGTGATAGGTCTTCTTCATGGCACTCCTCGCAGAATTTGCTCTGGTCCCTCTGTGGCCTCCGCGAAACCAGATCAGATTGTGACCATAGCCCCGCCAGATAGGCGCCCGGCTCTTCTGGGCAATACGTCGTCTTGTGCAAAACGGCGCGCGCGATGCCATATGCTGGCAAACGGACAGGACCATCCATGACGAAGCGGCGCTCTTCCCTAGGCTTCCTCGGCATGTTCGGCCGCTCGGGCGATCTGCGGACGCTCGATGCCGCCTTGCGCGGCGCCGACCTCCATCCCGCGCTCGTGCCGGAGGGCGTCAAGCTCACCATCGTCAATCTGATGAAGGATCACTGGCCGGACGAGCCGCCGGCCCAGGCCTACGCCTCGCTAGCGCAGCTGTTCGTCTATTGCGTTGCCGGGCCAGAGACGTTCGAACAGGCCAATGGCCGCGAGCGCAGGCTGGACGCGGAGCGCCGCATCGAGGAAGCGCTCGAGGCCGGCGACAGCCTCGATGCGCAGATCGTGCTGATGGCGCTGCATGCAAAGCTGATCAGCGCCGAGGTGGTGGAGCGCTTCGGCCTAAGCGCCGAATAGGATGCTCTACCCAGCCTAGCCGCCCATGCCGCCGCGCGGCAGCTTGATCATATCGCCGAAGCGGGCGCGCAATTTGTCGTCGACCGTTTTCGGCACGTGGCGCGGGAAGCGCTCGGCAAGCACGCGCTTCTTCTCGGCGATCGCCCTTTGCAGGATGTCGGGCCGGCCCTTCTCGTTCCATTCCTTGGGCGAGAAGCGGTCGCCGATGGCCGGATAGAAATATTCGGTCTGCATCAGTTTCAGCGTCTGCTCGTTGCCGAGATAGTGGCCGGGGCCCTTCAGGCAGACATCGGCGATGGTGTCGATCGACAGCGCCTCGTCGGTCACCTCGATGCCGCGCACGCAGCGCAGGCAGTGGCCGAGCATGTCGTTGTCGATGATCAGGCTTTCCAGGCAGAAGCCGAGCAGCGAGGCATGCATGCCGGCCGACTCATAGACCAGGTTGAGGCCGGAGAGGCCGGCCATCACATTGGTGATGCCCTTCTCGTAGCCGGACTGGATGTCGGGCAGTTTCGAATCCGTCATGCCGGCCGCCGAGCCGCCCGGCAGGTCGTAATATTGCGCCATCTGGGCGCAGGCGGCGGTCAGCACGGCCTGCTCGGCCGAGCCGCCGGACATGGCGCCGGTCCGAAGGTCGGAGACGAACGGCCAGGTCCCGAAGATCGCCGGATGGCCGGGCTTGATGGCGTTGACATAAACCAGGCCCATCAGCACTTCCGCGACCGCCTGCACCACCGCCCCGGCAATCGCCGCCGGCGCCGTGGCGCCGGCCTGGCCAGCCGACAGAAGCAGGATCGGGATGCCGCCTTCGACGCAGGCCTCGAGCACGCCGCAGGCGTCCTCGGCGAACTTCATCGGCGGCACGACGAAGCAGTTGGAATTCGACACAAAGGGGCGTGCGCGGAAATTTTCCTCGCCGCCGGCGATCGCATAGAGCATCTCCAGCGCCGGCTTGACGTTCTCGCGCACCGTGAACGAGGTGCCGACATGCTTGGCGGTCCCCATCACGCAGGCGTAGAGCGTGTTGAAGTCCATCTCCAGCGGATCGGGAATGTCGCGCGGCACCATGGTGCGCTGGAAGAAATGGATGTTGTCGAGGCCGTCGACCAGGCGCGCGGCGTCGTAGATGTCCTGCAATTGGGACTCGCGGTATTCGCGCTTCTCGACGTCGACCAGATGCACGGCCGCGCCCGCCGTGCCGTAATGCACGCGTTTGCCCTGGATCACCATGTCGTGCTTGGGGTCCTGGCCGTGCAGCGTGAAATGCCGGGCCGCATTCTTGATCGTGTCGAGGACGAGCGCCCGCGGCAGGCGGATGCGGCCATCGTCGCCATAGGTCGCGCCAATCCTGGTCAGCGCCTCGATGCAGGAGGGTATCGCGTTGGCGAAGCCGACCGTTTCCAGCAGCGTCAGCACCGCCTCATGGATGCGCTCTCGGTCGTTTTCGCTGAGCGGCCCATAGCTGCCGCCTTCGAGGCCCGGCCGCACCGGCCTGATGTCGTCGGCAAGCGGTGCCGCCCGCATCGCACGGCGCGCTTCACGCCCGCCGGATCGCCGCGACCGCTGGTCGGCCGAAGCGTCCTGCTTCTCAAGAGCCACTGACATGGAAGCACTCCACCTTTTGCTGCGAGGCGGGACGCGGCGGTTGGTCCACCATCGGCCCTGCTTCGTCCCCTTATGGCTCGACTATGCCGCCGGCATTGGCACAGCCTATGAGCCAGCCAGCTCCGTCGAATATGCCAGAGCGCTAAAGCAAAGAGAGCCGGCGAAGGCCGGCTCTCTTTGGGGATTCAGCGTCAGTTGATGATCAGGCGGCCGCGGGTCTGCGGCCGGCCGCGGTGGCGAGTTCCCGAATGCCGGGCTCGATGTGTTGCAGCGCGATCGAGGAAATGCCCAAGCGCATGAAACGCGACGGTTTTTCGGTGCGGTCGAAGAAGCGGTCGCCGGGTTCGATGATGACGCTGCGCGAGGCGGCCGCTTCGGCGAGGCCCCGCGAGTCGGTGCCGCGCGGCCCCTCGAGCCAGAGCGATGTGCCGCCGGCCGAGTCGGTCGAGCGCCACTCGGGCAGGAAAGCGGAAATCGCATGGACCAGACGCTTGCGCCGCTCGTCGAAGGCGCTGGACAGGCGCCGCACCAGCGCCTCGTGATGGCCGAGCGACAGGAACAGCGCCACCGCCCGCTGGTTGTTGGCCGGCGGGTGCCTGAGCATGAAGCGGCGCAGCGCGCGCAACTCGGCGATCAGCCCGGCCGAGGCGACGATGTAGCCAAGCCTGAGGCCCGGCGCCAGGGTCTTCGACATCGAGCCGACATAGATGACGCGGCCTGAGCGATCGAGGCTCTTCAGCGCCTGCTGCGGCGCCTCGTCCAGCAACTGGCTGTCATAGCCGTCCTCGATGATGATCTGGTTGTGGCGGTTGGCCCGCGCCAGGAGGTCCTGCCGGCGCTCGGCCGACAACGGCACCATAGTCGGGCAATGGTGGCTGGGCGTGACGAAGACGAAGCCGGAATCCTGCGGGATCGAAGAGGTCACGATACCGGACTGGTCGACCGGAACCGGTTGGATGTCGGCGCCCGCAAGCCGGAAGATCGAGCGCGCGTCGGGATAGCCAGGATCCTCCATCGCCACCTTCGAGCCCTTGGTCATCAGCAGCGAGGCGAGCATGTAAAGCGCGTTCTGCGCGCCGAGCGTGACGATGATCTCGTCCGGATTGGCGAAGATGCCACGCCGCGGCAAGAGCCGCGCCTGGATCTGCTCGATCAAGAGCGGATCGTCGCGGTCGACCATGTCGGATGCCCAGTTGCGGATCTCCAGCACGGCGAGCGCCATGCGGTTGCATTCGCGCCATTCGGCCGTCGGGAACAGCGCCGGATCGAACTGGCCATAGACGAATGGGTAGGACGACTTGATCCAGTTGTCGTGCTTGGCCGGCGGCGGCATGTCGCTGGCGGCGATCTGCCGGCGCGCCTTCCAGTCGATCTCGTTCTGCTGGTCGGGCGCCTTCTGGTGCGGCTTGGCGGGGGTGGCCAGCACGTCCGGATTGACGAAATGGCCGCGCCGCTCGCGCGCCACCAGAAAGCCCTGGTCGACGAGCTGCTGGAAGGCGAGCACCACGGTGCCGCGGGCGACGCCCAGCTTTTCGGCCAGGATGCGGCAGGAAGGAAGCGGCATGGAAGCGGCGATCTGCCGGTCCAGAATGGCGGCGACGATCGCCTGGCGGATCTGCGCCTGCAGGGTCTGGCCGGATTCAGCCGAAATCCGGAACAGGCCGGACCATATGGCCGTGTCGTTGCGCTGTGGCATGGAAGAGTTTCCTCGATGGCCAGCTTTTTGTGTTTGGCTGGACCAGTCGAGTGTAGGGGTGGCACAAGGGGTTGCGCCAATCAATTTTTCTGATCGCTGGGATTTATGCCAGTGATCCATTGGTCACGAATGTGATCCATTGCGCGACGCGCAGCGTCGTCGCCTGCGTCGCGGCCTGCCGGTTGTTGAGCGACGCGCAGCGTCGTCGCATCCTCCGTCGCCGGGTAATGCAAGGCATCATAAAAGCGTGATGCAGTCCGTCATCAAAGCGTGATGCAGTGCGGCAATGCCGCCCTTGAATGAAATGGAATCGGCTCGATAGAATGTCGCGACGACATGCGCCGGAAACATCCGGCCTGTTAAGATAGGTTCAAAAACCCGCCAGGAGCCCGCATTGGATCAATCATCCTTCGACAAGCAAGTCGCCGCCTTGCGCGAACATCGCGCGGCGGCCAAAGGCACGATGCGCGAAGCTTTCGCAGCTGATCCCAAACGCTTCGCGACGTTTTCCGCCACCGACGGCGATCTCCTGCTTGACTGGTCGAAATGCGCGGTCGACGCCGACACGATGGCGATGCTGGAGAAGCTCGCCGGAGCCGCCGATCTGGCGGGTCGGCGCGCCGCCATGTTCGAAGGCAAGAAGATCAATATCACCGAAGGCCGCGCCGTGCTCCACACGGCGCTTCGCAACCTGACCGGCAAGGGCGTCGTGGTCGATGGCCAGGATACCAAGGCCGAGGTTCTCGCCGTTCTCGACGCCATGGGCGCCTTCGCCGATGCCATCCGCTCCGGCAAGGCGGCCGGCGCCACCGGCAAGAAGATCACCGACATCGTCAACATCGGCATTGGCGGCTCCGACCTCGGCCCGGTGATGGCGACGCTGGCGCTGGCGCCCTATCATGACGGCCCGCGCGCGCACTATGTCTCCAACATCGACGGCGCCCACATCCACGACACGCTGAAGGACCTGTCGGCCGAAACCACTTTGTTCATCGTCGCCTCCAAGACCTTCACCACGGTCGAGACGATGACCAATGCCGAGACGGCGCGCCGATGGGTGGAGAAGGCGCTGGGCAAGGAAGCCGTCGGCAAGCATTTCGCCGCCGTCTCGACCGCGCTCGACCTGGTGGCGAAGTTCGGCATCGCGTCCGATCGCGTGTTCGGCTTCTGGGACTGGGTCGGCGGCCGCTATTCGGTCTGGAGCGCGATCGGCCTGCCGGTGATGATCGCCATCGGCCCGCGCAATTTCCGCGCCGTCCTCGACGGCGCGTACGAGATGGACGAGCACTTCCGCTCAGCACCCCTGCAGAAGAACCTGCCGGCGCTGCTGGGGCTGATCGGCTGGTGGCACCGGGTCGTCTGCCGATATCCGGCCCGCGCCGTGATCCCTTACGACCAGCGGCTCTCCAGGCTGCCGGCCTATCTGCAACAGCTCGACATGGAATCGAACGGCAAGAGCGTGACGCTGGATGGCGGCGCGGTCGCCACGCCGACCGGCCCGCTGGTCTGGGGCGAGCCCGGCACCAACGGTCAGCACGCCTTCTTCCAGTTGCTGCACCAGGGTACGGACTTCATTCCGGTCGAATTCATCGCGGCCGCTGTCGGCCACGAGCCGGAGCTGAAGCATCACCACGATCTCCTGCTCGCCAACTGCCTGGCGCAGTCGGAGGCCTTCATGAAGGGCCGCACGCTGGAGGAGGCGCGCGCGCAGATGCTGGCCAAGGGCATGAAGCCGGCCGACGTCGACAGGATCGCCCCGCACCGCGTCTTCTCCGGCGACCGCCCGTCTGTGACCATTCTCTATCGCAAGCTCGATCCGCGCACCTTCGGCCGCCTGGTCGCGCTCTACGAGCATCGCGTCTTCGTCGAGGGCACGCTGTTCAACATCAATTCCTTCGATCAGTGGGGCGTCGAACTCGGCAAGGAACTGGCAACCGGCCTGCTGCCTGTCGTGGAAGGCAAGGAGAATGCCGCAAAGCGGGATGCCTCGACTGCTGGTCTGGTGGGACACATTCACCGATTGCGCGGATCGGAGTGACAGGCTTGGCGGAGATCAAAGGCATATTGTTCGACAAGGACGGAACGCTTGTCGATTTCAACGCGACATGGCTCGGCATTGCCGACTTCATGGCCATGGATGCCGCCGAGGGCGACCGCTGGAAGGCAGACAGGCTGCTCGCGGCAGCCGGCTTCGATTTCCTCAGCAAGCGCTTCAAGCCCGATTCGATCTTTGCCTCCGGCACCAACATGGATGTCGTCGAACTCTGGTTCCCGCGCCTCTCCGAGGACGACCAGATGCTTGCCGTGGCCCGTTTCAACGAGATCACCTCGGTGCAGGGCTCCAGCATGGCGGTGGCGCTGCCGGGCATCGTCGAGACGCTGGCCGTCCTGCATAGGCGATCCTACCGGCTTGGCGTCGCCACCAACGATTCGACCAGCGGCGCGGAAAAGACGCTGGTGACGCTCGGCGTGGCGCAGCTTTTCGACGCCGCCTATGGCTATGATTCGGTGGCCAGGCCGAAGCCGGCGCCGGACACCATCCTCGCCTTCTCCGACCTGACCGGGCTGAAACCTGCCGAGATCGCCATGGTCGGCGACAATCGCCACGATCTCGAAATGGCGCGGGCCGGCGGCTGCGGGCTGGCGGTCGGCGTGCTCTCCGGCACAGGCACGCGTGAATCGCTGTCGGCGATCGCCGATGTGGTGCTCAACTCGGTTGCCGACCTGCCGGATTTCCTCGCCGCGCGGGTCAAGGAGACGATCTGACCGTCTCGAACGAGAAGACCCCGCTCGGGCTCGACGCCGTGCCTTTGGCATCGCCGAAATCCGGCACCTTATATTCGGCAAGCAGTTTGAGCCGCGTGAGCGGCAGGTCGGTGCGGCGCGGATCGCCGACCAGCACCTCGATGCCGGCGGCAAGGCAGCGGTCGAAGAAGGGGATCACGCGCCTCGCCACCTCATGCCCGTAGAACACGTCGCCGGCCAGCACCAGGTCGACCGCCGGTGGCGGCCCGGCGGTGACGTCTTCGCCGATCACCGTGATGGCGACGCCGTTCGCCGCCGCGTTGAGGCCGAGCGCGACGATGCCGTTGCGGTCGATCTCGGCGGCGATGACCGCGCGCGCTCCGGCCTTTGCCGCGGCGATGCCGACCAGGCCCGAGCCGGCGCCAAGATCGAGCACACGGCGCCCCGCAACCGTTTGCGGCCGGTCGAGAATATAGCGGGCAAGGACGGTGCCGCCGGCCCAGGCATAGGCCCAATAGGGCGGCTGCGGCTCTGGCGCGGCAGCGTCTTCGTCGTCAGGATCGACGAGCCGCCGCAGCCCGCTGCCGGGATGGGCGCTGAAGATCTGGATTTCCGGAAGCGCGGCGACAGCCGCAAGGCGCATGTTCGCCTTGATGAACCCCGCCGGATCGGGACGGGTAGGCGCCGCCTTGCCGGCAGGATGATCGTTCAAGCTCGTGCTTATCCCCGCAGCGCCCGCCGCAGGATCTTGCCCACCGGCGTCTTCGGCAATTCGGTGCGGAACTCGATGTATTTGGGCCGCTTGTAGCCGGTCAGGTTCTCGCGGCAATAGGCGGTCAGCGTCTCGAGCGTCAGCGCCGGATCCTTCCTGACCACGAACAGCTTCGGCACTTCGCCCGAATGCTCGTCCGGCACGCCGATCGCCGCCACTTCGAGCACGCCCGGATGCTGGGCAACGACCTCTTCCAGCTCGTTCGGATAGACGTTGAAGCCGGAGACCAGGATCATGTCCTTCTTGCGGTCGACGATCTTGGTGTAGCCGCGCTCGTCCATGAAGCCCATGTCGCCGGACTTGAAGTACCCGTCCTTGGTCATCACCTTGGCGGTCTCGTCCGGCCGGTTCCAGTAGCCCGCCATCACCTGCGGCCCGCGGATGCAGATTTCGCCGACTTCGCCGAGCGGCACATTGTTGCCGTCGTCGTCGCGGATGGCGATCTCGGTCGACGGCAGCGGCAGGCCGATCGTGCCGGTGAAGTCGCCGCCGCTGAATTTGTTGGCGGTCGCCACCGGCGAGGTTTCCGAAAGCCCGTAGCCTTCGGTGACCGGACAGCCGGTCAGCGCCTTCCAGCGCTCGGCCACACCCTTCTGCACCGCCATGCCGCCGCCCAGCGTCAGGATCAGCGGCTTGAAATCGAGCTTGCGGAAATCCTCATTGTTGAGCAGCGCGTTGAACAGCGTGTTGAGGCCCGGGAAGATATGGACCGGGTATTTCTCCAGCTCCTTGACGAAGCCTGGAATGTCGCGCGGATTGGGGATGAGTACGTTCTGCGCGCCCTGCTGCATGCCCATCAGCGCGTTCACCGTCAGCGCGAAGATATGGTAGAGCGGCAGCGCGCAGATGAAATTGGGATGCGCCGGCTTCGGCTTCACCGCATAGGCGTCCTGCAGCCAGAGCGCGTTCTGCGCGACATTGGCAAGCACATTGGAATGCAAGAGGATCGCGCCCTTCGAGATCCCGGTGGTGCCGCCGGTATATTGCAGGAAGGCGATGTCGTCGGCGCTGACGCTGGCAGGCTTGAAGGCGAGGCCGGCGCCGGCCTTCAGGGCGGCGTTGAACTTGACGTGGCCCGGCAGCGACCAGGCCGGCACCAGCTTCTTCACCCGGCGCACGACGAAGTTGACGAGCGTCCCCTTGAGGCCGCCGAGCATGTCGCCCATCGCGGCGACGACGACGTGCTTGACCGAGGTCTTGGCGATCACCGCCTGCAGCGTGTTGGCGAAATTCTCGAGGATGACGATCGCCTGCGCGCCGGAATCCTTCAGCTGATGCTCGAGCTCGCGCGGCGTATAGAGCGGGTTGACGTTGACCACGGTGAAGCCGGCGCGAAGCACCGCCATCATCGCCACCGGGTATTGCAGCACGTTGGGCATCATCAGCGCCACGCGCGCCCCCTTCTGCAGGCCCTTCGACTGCAGATAGGCGCCGAAGGCGGCCGACTGCTGCTCGAGCTCGGCATAGGTGATGGCCTTGCCCATGCAGACGAAGGCCGGCTGGCCGGCAAACTGCTTGCAGGCGCCGACCAGGAAGTCGCCGATCGAGCCGTAGGGCAAGGGCCCGATCTCGGCTGGCATGTTCTTCGAGTAGCTCGACAGCCACGGCTTTTCCGGCAGGCCGGCGGCAAGTTCCGTCAGCGCCTTCGGCAACCTCTTGGCCGGCGCCGGTTTCACGGCCGGCTTTGGCGGGACCGCCTTTGTCGCAACTGCCTTCGCGGCAGGCTTTGCGGCAGCGGGCCTTTTCGCAGCGGATTTGGCCGGCACCGGCTTGGCCGCGGCTGGAGTTTTCGTCGCGACGGGAGTTTTCCTCGAGGCAGGCTTGGCGGCCTTTCCCGGTGCGGCCTTGGCCGGGGCTTTTGCGGCGGGCTTCACGGGGGTGGCCGCCTTCGACTTGGCCGTTGCCTTGGCCGCAGGCGCCGTCTTGCCGGACCCGGCGGCCGGCTTTGAAGCGGCCTTCGTCTTGGCCGGAGCCGTGGTTTTCGCTGCCTTCGCCACCCTGTCCCTCCCGTCGTCGTTCACTCGTGCCGCGCCGCCTCTGAATGACAGAAGCGTCCTCCGCCGCAATGGTTGCGGATTCCTCAAGAAATCCAGCGTGCCGTCTATGTATTGCGACTATCCTTGGCCGTGCAAGTCTTGCCCTTGCGGCAGAAGCCCAAAGATTTGCCGTCGAAATCCTTCCGTCCTCCCGCGCCCGGAACGCATCTTGCCGAGTGGCGGGCCGCGCGAAGGAAGCTGCGCCGCGCCGATTTCGCGAAGGCGCCGATCAATAAAAAAATGCGATCGTTAACATTAACGTGAGCGAAAAATTATGCTAATTTCCTTCGGCATTTTAGGAGATTTCGGATTCTTTTCCTGCTTCCCATGGGGTACGCAAACGGGGTGTTCCAAAGCCAGAAAAACGGTGCTTATATGCGCGCTTCGCGAGCCTGCTAGAGGGGCTTGGCAGAACATCAGGGAGTGCTCAATGAAAAAGAAACTGACTTTTGCAGCCGCGTTGCTGGCTGCAAGCGTCCTCAGTGGCGTGGCCAACGCCAAGACGCTGGTCTATTGCTCGGAAGCATCGCCGGCCAATTTCGACCCGGGTACGACGACGGGCGGTAACGATTTCGACGCTTCTTCGCGCACGGTCTATTCGCGCCTTGTCGAATTCAAGCATGGCGGCACCGAGATCGAGCCCGGCCTCGCCGACAAGTGGGAAATCTCGGACGACGGCCTGGTCTATACTTTCCACCTGCATCCGGGCGTGAAGTTCCAGACCACTGACTATTTCAAGCCGACCCGCGACCTCAACGCCGACGACGTCGTCTTCTCCTTCGATCGCCAGTTCAACAAGGAAAACCCCTGGAACGGCGAGAAGTATCTGCCGAACCTGACCTGGGACTACTACACCGGCATGGACATGCCGAAATACGTCGCCAAGTGGGAAAAGGTCGATGACCTGACCGTCAAGCTGACGTTGACCGAGCCGAACGCGCCGATGCTGGCCAATCTCGGCATGGATTTCGCCTCGATCGTGTCGAAGGAATATGCCGACCAGCTCGCGAAGGACGGCAAGATGGCCGACTTCTCGACCAAGCCGATCGGCACCGGTCCGTTCCAGTTCGTCGACTACCAGCTGGATTCGGTCATCCGCTACGCGGCCAACCCGGATTACTTCAAGGGCAAGGAAAAGATCGACGATCTCGTCTTCGCCATCACGCCCGATGCCACCGCGCGCATCCAGAAGGTGCTGGCCGGCGAATGCGACGTCGCGCCCTATCCGAACCCCGCCGACATCGGCACGATCAAGGCCAACCAGGACGTCACCCTGCTCGACCAGGCCGGCCTGAACATCGGCTACATGAGCTACAACACGACGATCCCGCCGCTGGACAAGCCCGAGGTTCGCCACGCGCTCAACCAGGCGATCGACCGGGAAGCGCTGATCAAGTCGCTGTTCCAGGATGCCGGCGCCACGGCTGCCCAGAACCTGATCCCGCCGACCATGTGGTCGTGGAACAAGGACGTGAAGTTCGATTCCTATGATCCGGAAGCCGCCAAGAAGGTGCTGGCCGACGCCGGGCTGAAGGAAATCCAGCTCTGGGCCTCCGACCGCGTTCGCCCGTACAACCCGAACTTCCAGCGCGCCGCCGAGCTGATCCAGGCCGATTGGGCCAAGGTCGGCGTCAAGGCCGAGATCGTCAACTACGAGTGGACCAAGTACCGCGAGGAAGGCAAGAAGAAGGAACGCCCCGGCGCCTTCCAGATCGGCTGGACCGGTGACAATGGCGATCCGGACAACTTCTTCGCCACCCTCTTCGCCTGCTCGGCGATTGGCGTGTCGAACTACTCCAGCTGGTGCGACAAGGACTTCGAGGACCTGATCCAGAAGGCCAAGAAGACCAGCGACCTGGCCGAGCGCACCAAGCTCTACGAGCAGGCGCAGGTTGTCTTCCAGAAGCAGGCCCCGGCCTTCCTTCTGGCGCACAGCCAGGTCTATGCGGTCGTGCGCAAGAATGTCAGCGGCTTCATGATGGACCCGCTCGGCATCCACCGCTTCGACGGCACCGACAAGGCCGAATAGAACTCTAGAGCGGGCGGCGCCGTTCGGCGCCGCCCCTTTTTTCAAGATGCTCCGATATCTTCTCAACAAAATCGCACTTCTGATCCCGACGCTGGTCGGCATCACCATCTGTGCCTTCGCCTTCGTCAGGCTGCTGCCCGGCGATCCCATCCTCGCCATGGCCGGCGAGCATGGCGTGACGCCCGCGCGCTACGAAGAGCTCAAGGAACAGTTCGGCTACAATCTGCCGATCTGGCAGCAATATGCGCGCTATGTCGGCGAGGTCGCCACCGGCGATTTCGGCGTTTCCATCTCGTCCAAGCGGCCGGTTATCGAGGAGTTCAAGACGCTCTTCCCGGCAACGCTGGAACTGTCGTTCTTCGCCATGATCTTCGCCATGGTGCTCGGCATCCCGGCCGGCATCTTCGCGGCCGTCAAGCGCGGCTCGTGGTTCGACCAGTCGCTGATGGGCACAGCCCTTGTCGGCTATTCGATGCCGATCTTCTGGTGGGGCCTGTTGCTGATCATCTTCTTTTCCGGCTATCTCGGCTGGACGCCGGTCTCCGGCCGCATGGGCCTGCAGTTCTTCTTCAAGCCGATCACCGGTTTCATGACTATCGACAGCATCCTCTACGGCAAATGGGATGCCTTCCGCTCGGCGCTAAGTCACCTCGTGCTGCCGGCGATCGTGCTCGGCACCATCCCGCTGGCGGTGATCGCCCGCCAGACGCGCTCGGCCATGCTCGAGGTGCTGGGCGAGGACTATGTCCGCACCGCGCGCGCCAAGGGCCTGTCGTCGGCGCGGGTTATCGGCGTGCATGCCTTGCGCAACGCGCTGATCCCGGTGGTCACCACCATCGGCCTGCAGGTCGGCACGCTGCTTGCCGGCGCCATCCTCACCGAGACGATCTTCGCCTGGCCGGGCATCGGCAAGTGGATGGTCGATTCCATCTTCAAGCGCGACTACGTCGTCGTGCAGTCAGGCTTGCTTTTGATCGCCCTCATCGTCATGGCCGTGAACCTGATCGTCGACGTGCTCTATGCCGTCATCAACCCGCGCATCAGGGCCGCGTGATGAGCCAGTCGACCGAAATCGCCCCGATGGCCAGCGGCAGCCCGGACCGCCTCACCGGCTTCAGGACCTTCTGGCACTATTTCTCGGTGAACCGCGGCGCCGTCATCGGCCTGTTCGTCTTCATCCTCCTGGTTCTGGCGGCGCTCTTCGCGCCGCTGCTCGCGCCCTATGCGCCCGACGTCCAGGACAAGACCGCGTTTCTGAGGCCTCCGGCCTGGCAGGCCGGCGGCAGCGCCCAGTATCTGCTCGGCACCGATGCGGTTGGCCGCGATATCCTCTCGCGCCTGCTCTACGGCGCGCGCTTCTCGCTGCTGATCGGCGCGGTGGTGGTGACTTTGGCGCTCACCGGCGGCATCACGCTCGGCCTGCTGGCCGGCTACTTCCGTGGCTGGGTCGACGTCGCGATCATGCGCGTCATGGACCTGATCCTCGCCTTCCCGTCGTTGCTCCTGGCACTGGTGCTGGTCACCATCCTCGGCCCCGGCCTGTTCAATGCGATGCTGGCGATCTCGCTCGTGCTGCAGCCGCATTTCGCCCGCCTGGTGCGCGCCGCGGTGATGGCCGAGAAGAGCCGGGAGTATGTCGTGGCCGCCAAGGTCGCCGGCGCGGGCCATCTCCGGCTGATGCTCGCCACCATCCTGCCGAACTGCCTGGCGCCGCTGATCGTCCAGGGCACGCTGTCGTTCTCCAACGCCATCCTGGAAGCCGCCGCCCTCGGCTTCCTCGGCCTCGGCGCCCAGCCGCCGACGCCCGAATGGGGCACCATGCTCGCCTCGGCGCGCGAGTTTATCCTGCGCGCCTGGTGGGTGGTGACCTTCCCGGGCCTGGCCATCCTGATCACGGTGCTTGCCATCAACCTGATCGGTGACGGCCTGCGCGACGCGCTCGATCCGAAGCTCAGGAGGTCGTGATGGCGTTGCTCGACATCCAGAATCTCGTCGTCGAGTTCCAGACCGCATCGGGCCCGTTCCGCGCCGTCGACGGCGTCTCGCTCCATGTCGACGAGCGCGAGGTGCTGGCGATCGTCGGCGAATCCGGCTCCGGCAAATCGGTGTCGATGCTGGCGGTGATGGGGCTGCTGCCCTGGACGGCCACCGTCACCGCGGATCGCATGAGTTTTGCCGGCCGTGATCTCCTGAAGCTCAGTCCTGCCGAGCGGCGCAAGATCGTCGGCAAGGACATGTCGATGATCTTCCAGGAGCCGATGGCCAGCCTCAATCCGTGCTTCACCATCGGTTTCCAGATCGAGGAAGTGCTGCGCTTCCATATGGGCATGGACCGGGCGCAGCGCCGGGCGCGTGCCATCGAACTGCTGAAGCAGGTCGGCATTCCCGAGCCGGCGGAGCGGCTGAACTCCTTCCCGCACCAGATGTCGGGCGGCCAGTGCCAGCGCGTCATGATCGCGATTGCCATTGCCTGCAATCCGAAGCTCTTGATCGCTGACGAGCCGACCACGGCGCTCGACGTCACCATCCAGAAGCAGATCCTCGACCTGCTGGTCTCGCTGCAGGCCAAATATGGCATGGGCCTGATCATGATCACCCACAATATGGGCGTGGTGGCCGAGACCGCCGACCGCGTCATTGTCCAGTACAAGGGCCGCAAGATGGAAGAGGCCGACGTGCTGTCGCTGTTCGAGAGCCCGAAGAGCAACTACACGCGCGCGCTGCTCTCGGCGCTGCCCGAGAACGCCGTCGGCGACCGCTTGCCGACCGTCTCCGACATGCTGTTCGAACCGGCGCCCCAGGGGGCAAGTACCGGAGCCGCCTCATGAGCACCAGGGTCGTCGAAGGCAAGAACATCGTGCGCGACTACCATGTCGGTGGCGGCCTGTTCCGCGGCGCGCGCACGGTGCATGCGGTCAAGGGCGTCTCCTTCAGCGTCGACAAGGGCAAGACGCTTGCCATCGTCGGCGAAAGCGGCTGCGGCAAGTCCACGCTCGCCCGTATCATCACGCTGATCGATCCGGCGACATCGGGCGAATTGTTCATCGACGGCAACAAGGTCGATATCGCCAGGGACGGTTTGTCGAAGGAGATGCGCCGCAAGGTGCAGATCGTCTTCCAGAATCCGTATGGCTCCCTCAACCCGCGCCAGAAGATCGGGGACGTGCTAGGCGAGCCGCTGCTGATCAACACCGACAAGCCGGCCGAGGAACGCCGCGACCTGGCCATGAAGATGCTGAAGAAGGTCGGTCTCGGACCCGAGCACTACAACCGCTATCCGCACATGTTCTCCGGCGGCCAGCGCCAGCGCATCGCCATTGCCCGCGCGCTGATGCTGAATCCGAGCCTGCTGGTGCTGGACGAACCGGTCTCGGCGCTCGACCTTTCGGTGCAGGCGCAGGTGCTCAATCTGCTCGCCGACCTGCAGGACGAGTTCCAGCTCACCTACGTCTTCATCAGCCACGACCTTTCGGTGGTGCGCTACATCGCCGACGACGTCATGGTGATGTATTTCGGCGAAGCGGTCGAATACGGCCCGCGCGACGAGGTCTTTGCAGACCCCAAGCACAGCTACACCAAGACCCTGTTCGCCGCGACGCCGCGCGCCGACGTCAGTTCGATCAAGGCAAGGCTGGCCAAGAAGAAGGCGGCGTAGACGTCCCTTCGTCATCCTCGGTCTGCGCCGCGTCGCTTCGCTCCTTGCTCCGCCCATGGATGACGACGCGGAGGTAGCCCCTCCCGATGACCTGCGCAGGCTCGGACCAAAGGTCGTCACATCACGACAGCTTCGCGATAATCGCCCGCAGCGCTTCGCCGAAGCGATGCACTTCCTCAACCGTGTTGTAGTGTACCAGCGAGGCGCGGATGGCGCCGCTGTCCATCGACAGGTTGAGCCGCTTCATCAGCCGTGGCGCGTACATGTGGCCGTCGCGGATGCCGATCTGCAGCTCGGCCATCTCCTCGACGATCCGCTGCGGCGACAGCTTGCCGATGTTGAAGCAGAAGGTCGGCACCCGCTCATGCAGGCGCGCTTCGTCGGCGACGCCGTAGATGGTGGCGCCGCAGTCTTTGAGCACCTTCAGCATCTCGCGCGCCAGCATCAGCTCGTAATCGCGGATGGCGTTCATGCCGGCAACGATGTTGTCGCGGCGCGAGCGGTTGTTCTCGGCCAGGAAATTGCGGCCGACCGATTCCAGATAACGCACCGCCGCGTCCATGCCCGAGACGTTCTCGTAGATGAAGGTGCCGGCCTCGACCTTGTAGGGCGGCTCGTCGGGGATGAAATCCTCGCGGAAGGTCGGCAGCCGCTTCAGCGTTTCGAAGCGGCCCCAGAGAAAGCCCATATGCGGTGAGAAATTCTTGTAGCCGGAGCAGACGAGATAGTCGCAGTCCCAGGCCTGCACGTCGATCAGACCGTGCGGGCCGTAATGCACGCAGTCGAGGAACACTTCGGCGCCGGCGGCATGCGCGATCCCGGCCACCGAGGCGACATCGACGATCGAGCCGATCGAATGCGCGGTCACCGTGCAGGCGACGAGGCGGGTGCGCTCCGACAGCAGCGGCTTGAGATCGTCGACATGCAGATTGCCGTCCTCGCGCATGCGCCACCATTTGAACCTGGCGCCGGCCTGCTCCAGCGCCAGCCATGTGGCGATGTTGGCGTCATGGTCCATGTCGGTGACGACGATCTCGTCGCGTTCCGAAAGCATCTGGCCGATGCCGAGGCTGACCAGGCGGATGAACGAGGTGGCGTTCATGCCGAAGCAGATTTCCGACGGGCTGTAGGCGTTGATCAAAAGCGCCACGCTGTCGCGCGCCTCGGCGACCGACCGGTCGACGGTGACGCTGCGGCCATAACGGCCGCCGCGCTGCACATTGTACCCGACCAGATGGTTGGTCACCGCGTCGAGCACGCTTTGCGGGATCTGCGCGCCGGCGGCATTGTCCATGAAGATGAACTCGCCCGCTTGGCTGAGCGCCGGGAACATGGCGCGGATCTTTTCGACCGGGAACGAAGCGGCGCCGTCCTGCGCCTTCGAGATATGGTGTTGGTTCACGGATGTCTCCTTCGGTGTATCGATGCCGCTCGGGGTGGGATCAGTGCGCGCCGGACCGGGCCTTGCCGCGCTCTTCGAGGTAGCCGACCAGCCGCACCAGCGGCCACAGGAAGGCGAGATAGATGATTGCGGCGCCGATCAGCGGCGTCGGATTGGCCATCAGCGCCTGCGCGTCGGTGGCCTGCTTCAGAAGGTCGGGCATCGCCACCACTGAGGCCAGCGCGGTGTCCTTGAAAACCGAGACGCAGTTGCTGGTCAGCGGCGGGATGACGACCCGGATCGCCTGCGGCAGGATCACCTTGCGCATGGCGACCCAGAACGGCAGGCCGAGCGCTGCGGCAGCCTCGAACTGGCCCTTGGGAATGTTCTCGATGCCGGCGCGGCAGACTTCCGCCGTGAAGGCGGCAAGCACCAATGACAACGCAAGGGCCGCCGACACGAAGGACGACAGGCGGATGCCGACGAAGGGCAGGGCGTAATAGATCAGGATCAGCACCACCAGGATGGGCAGCGCGCGGAAGATGTCGATGTAGAGGATCGCCAGCCGCCTCAGCGGCTTCGGCGCATAGAGCCGCATCAGGCAGATCGCCAGCCCGGCAATGGTGCCGAAGACGATTGCGGCGCAGCCGAGCAGGATGGTGTTGCCGAGCCCGCGGATGAGGATCGGAAACGATCGGACGAGGATGCCCCAGTTGAAGAAGGTGTCGATCAGCTCCATCGGCGTCACCCGTTAGACGCGGCCCGCCGCGCAGGCGGATCCGAATGGTCGAAGCGAGAGCGCCGGCCGTGACCGGCGCTCTCGTGCGAGTTTGCGACTGCTGGCCCTATTGCGGGATCGGCCCCGGCGTCACCGTGCTGGTGCCGGCTTCCGGATCGACGCCGAACCACTTCTTGTGGATCGCGGCCATCGTGCCGTCCTTCTTCATCGCGGTGATGGCGTCGTTGACCTTTTCGAGCAGCGGGTGGCCCTTCTTGGTCATCATGGCGAAGCGCTCGCCAGTCGGAATGCGCACCAGGATCTTCAGCGCCGGCATCTGCTTGATCGCGAACAGGAAGCCGGCGAGCTCGCCGGCGCCGCCGTCGATGCGGCCGTTCTGCACGTCGAGCAGCAGGTCCTGCTGGGCGTTGTAGCTCTTGGTTTCGGCGACGCCGAGCTTGCCGGCGTTCTCCTTCATATAGGCTTCGCCGGTCGAGCCGGCGATGACGCCTACGGTCTTGCCTTTCAAGTCGTCGAGCGTCTTGATGGTCGAGTCCGCCTTGCCGACGATGGTGCCGTCGCTGTCGTAGTAGGCCTGGGTGAAGCCCTGGTTCTGCAGGCGCTCCTTGGTGATCGAGATTGACGACACGGCAAAGTCGATGCGGCCGGAAGCGGTCGCCGCGAACAGCGCCTGGAAGCCGAGATCCTGGAACTCGACCTCGGCGCCGATGCGCTTGGCGACGTCGTTGGCGACATCGACCTCAAAACCCTCGAAGCCGCCGGAATCGGTCTTGTATTCCCATGGCGGGTTGGCCGGGTAGGCGCCGACCATGATCTTGTCGGCGAAGGCGGGCGCGGCGAAGGCGACGCCGGCAGCGATGACCACGCCAATCAGTCCTAGACGTTTGAACATGTTGCTTCCCTCTGGTTCGGCCACTTCGCGTGGCGCATTTCCTCTTCCGCCCCTTTCGGCGTCCAGCTCCCGGACGCCGCAGGCGAGGCGGCGCCTGAAATCAGGATGCGCGGCGCTGGCGCGAGCCGATCTGCTCCCGCAGCCCCGCAATCAGCGCATCGACCGCCGCGCTCGTCGTGACCATGCCGGGCGACAGCCTGAGCGTCGTGCCGCGGGCGTCGCAGTAAAGTTGCTCGTCGCGCAGCGTCGCAACGAGCTTCGCCGCCTCGACGCCTTGCGGCAGGCCGATCATCACGCTGCCGCCGCGTTTCTCCGCATCGAGCGGCGAGCGGATCGTCCAGCCATTGCTCATCGCGGCGTCGATGATGCGCCCGACATGCGCCGCGTTCTGCGCGCGGATGGCGTCGATGCCGGTCTCTTCCACCCATTGCAGGCCGGGCAGCGAGGCGACGCTGGCCAGGATCGCCGGCGTGCCGTGGTCGAAGCGGCGCGCGTCGCTTGCGTAGCTGAAAGCGTCGAGATCCCAGGAGAACGGATTCGGCTGGCTGAACCAGCCGCGCAGCTCCGGCCGGCATGTCGAAAGAAGGTCGGGCGCGACTTGCAAGATGCCGGCGCCGGAGGCGCCGCACAGCCATTTGAGCGAGGTCGAGACGACGAAATCGACCGGCGTCGCGGCAACGGAAAATGGCACCACGCCGACCCCTTGCGTGATGTCGACGCCGACGATGCTGCCCATCGCCCGGCCATGCGCCGCGAGCTTCGCCACGTCGCAGCGGTGCGAGGCCGTCGAGGTCACGAAGGTGATGAGCGCCAGCCCGACATCCTCTTGCCAGCGGGCGACGAAATCCTCGTCGCGCACCCAGCTTTCGCCAGGCCTGAGCGGCACGGTGTCGAGCGTGAAATTGAAACGTTGGGCCAAGCCTGCCAGCAGGAAATGCAGGCTCGGAAAACAGTCGGCGGCAACCAGCAGGCGCTTTCCCGCCAGACGCTCGGAGGGCAAGGCGCCGATCAGGCTGTAGAGCGCGGCGGTGACATTCTCGGCCGTGGTGAGCGTGCCGTGTGGTGCTCCGATCAGCCTGATCCAGGCATCGATGAAGCGCTGCCGCGCGGCGAGCGCCGCCGGCCACTGGCCATCGTCTTCCGCCGACCAGATGCCGGAGAAGTCCGCCAGCGCGGCAGCCATCCGCTCGGCTTTGCCGGGGAAAGTGCCGATCGAGTGGTAGAGAAAATAGCCGGACATCTTCTGTCTCGCTCCCTTGTGATCATGTGATCACAAAACGGAGCGGGGATCAATCCTTTAAGGCTAAAGAAAAACGGCAAGGTGCCAAAAAGCAGCCGATTGCTTTGGTCCAGCGCGGCCGCGACAGGACCTTCTCGGTCTTTGGGTCAGCCCGACGCTGAGGAAGATCAGGAAGCTTTGCCGAAACCGGTGAAGTCGACCGTCTTGGGCTCTGGCACATCGGGGCAGATGGCGCGCAGTGTCATCTGGGTCGCCGTGATGTCGGCCACCACCTCGTCGCGGGCGCGGGCAAAGTCCTTGTCCTTCAGCGCGGCGATGATCGCGATATGCCGGCCGGACGGTTCCATGGTTCCGGCGCGCATCAGCGGCGCCACGTGGTTGGACAACAGCCGCATATAGGGGCCGAAGCGCAGCCACAGCGTTTCGATCAATTGAAACAGCACGTCCGAGCCTGAGGCGCGGTAGATGATGAAATGGAACTGCTGATTCTTGGCGATCAGCTCATAGATGCTGCCGTCGCGGCCGATCGCCTGCTGGTCATCGGTGATGCGCTGCAGGCTGGCGATCTCGACCGCTGTCAGGCGCGGCGCGCCGAGCTCGGCCGCCAGCCCTTCGACCGCCAGGCGGGCACGGCAGAGGTCGTCGAGCCGCGCCCGCGTGACGACCGGCACGCAGGCTGAGCCGTTCTGCGAGATCTCCAGCGCGTTTTCCGCCGCCAGCCGCCGCAAGGCCTCGCGCACCGGCATGTTTGAGGTGCCGAAGGCCTCGGCCAGCGCGGCGATGGTCAGCACCTGTCCCGGATCGAAGCTGCCGACCATCAAGGCATGGCGGAGCTGTTGGTAGACGCCATCCTGGACGGTGATGCGTCCCGATACGGGTTCGAAGCCCAGAGCCACGGTTTTGCTTTCCTCAGATGCCGGCAGAAGCTATGTGCGATGCCGAGTGCGCCCGCCGAAGCAAGCGTGATCATCTGATCACAGTTTGTGTTTAGAGCCAAGCGGCGGTTCGAATAGTCAAGGCGATGATCTCTGATCGAATCGGGCCTATGCCTTCAAACGACAGCGCTGCCCCTCATCCGCCTGCCGGCACCTTCTCCCCGTATAATGACGGGGAGAAGGGAGCGGCCGCAGCTAGGCGCCCATCCCGCAACGTTGGTCAGTGGCGAAACCGCCGGCGACAGCGCCCCTCTCCCCGTCACTATACGGGGAGAGGATGCCGGCAGGCAGGTGAGGGGCGGCGCCGACATCTGAACATTAGCAGTCCCAAGATGGGCAGCAGGTGGATTGCTTGCCGTTGATGGAGGCCGGCCAAGCAGAGCCGAAGCTTCAGTCCGAAGCCTCACTCCGGAATGACCGCCGTCGCCTGGATCTCCACCTTGGCGCGGTCCTCGACCAGCGCCATCACCTGCATGGCGGCCATGGCCGGGAAGTGTCGGCCGATGACCGCGCGGTAGGCCTCGCCGATCCCCTTGAGGTTGGCGAGATACTCGGCCTTGTCGGTGAAATACCAGGTCATCGAAGTGATGTGATGCGGCTCGCCGCCCGCTTCCGCCAGCACCGCGACGATGTTGGCCAGCGTCTGGCGCACCTGGCCAGCGAAATCGTCGGTCTCGAAACGGCACTCGGCGTTCCAGCCGACCTGGCCGCCGACGAACACCAGCCGGCCGCGCGCGGCGACGCCGTTGGAGTATCCGATGGGCTTTGCCCAGCCTTCCGGCTGCAGGATGGTGTGCATGACTAGACTCCCCCTAATTCAAATGCGGTTTGCAAGGCATGGACCAATTTCACGCCGCTCCCATCACTTGCCGCGCGATCACCACCTTCTGCACGTCGGATGCGCCTTCATAGATGCGCAGCGCACGGATCTCGCGATAGAGGCTTTCGACGATGTGATCCTTGCGCACCCCGTCGCCGCCATGCAGTTGCACGGCCGTGTCGATCACCTCCTGCGCGCGGTCGGTGGCGAACAGCTTCGCCATCGCCGCCTCGCGGGTGACGCGGGGGGCGCCCATGTCCTTGGTCCAGGCGGCGCGGTAGACGAGAAGCGCCGCGGCGTCGACGTCCAGCGCCATGTCGGCGATGTGGCCCTGCACCATCTGCAGGTCCGCCATCGGCGCGCCGAACAGTTCGCGCTCAGCGGCGCGACTAACGCTCTCGTCCAGGGCACGACGGGCAAAACCGAGTGCCGCGGCACCCACGGTCGAGCGGAACACGTCGAGCACCGACATGGCGATGCGAAAGCCGTCACCGGGCTTGCCAATCAGCGCGGAAGCGGGGACGCGGGCGTTGTCGAATGACAGTCGCGCCAGCGGGTGTGGGGCGATCGTCTCCAGCCGCTCGGCGATGCTCAGGCCTTCGGTCTCGGCCGGTACGATGAAGGCGGAAATCCCCTTGGCGCCCGGCGCCTCGCCGGTGCGGGCGAAGACGATGTAGAGATCGGCGATGCCGCCATTGGAAATCCAGGTCTTCTCGCCGGTCAGCAGATAATCGTCGCCGTCGCGCGTGGCCGTCATTTCCATGTTGGCGACGTCCGATCCGGAGCGCGGCTCCGACAGCGCGAAGGCCGAGATCGCCTTGCCGGCCCGCGTCTGGTCAAGCCAATGCTGTTGTTCCGGCGTGCCGAACAGGCTGAGCGCGCCGGTGCCGAGCCCCTGCATGGCGAAGGCGAAATCGGCCAGCCCGTCATGGCGGGCCAGTGTCTCGCGCGTGATGCAGAGCGTGCGCACGTCGAGCGGTCCGGGATTGTCCGTGTCGAGCGCCGTCGGCTTCAGCCAACCGTCACGGCCGAGCTTAGCCACCAGCTCCCGGCAGGCGGCGTCGACATCGTGATGGTCGACCGGCAGGTTCTTCGCGCACCAGGCGTCGAGCTGGTCGGCGAGCTGGCGATGGCGCTCCTCGAAGAAGGGCCAGTTGAGGAAGGAACGGTCAGGCATGGCGAAAGCCTCCTGCGTCGCGTTCCTTCACACCCCCCTCTGTCCTGCCGGACATCTCCCCCGCAAGGGGGGAGATCAGCTGAAAGCTATGCTTTCGCCAATCGCCGGCATTGCAGGATGGGCGGCGGCGTGGAGGCAGCCAATCTCCCCCCTTGCGGGGGAGATGGCCGGCAGGCCAGAGGGGGGTGCCTGGGCGAAAACCATTCATCGCTAATTCCCCTCGAACACCGGCTTTTCCTTCGCCACGAACGCCTTGTACGCCCGCTCGAAATCGCCGGTCTGCATGCAGATCGCCTGCGCCTGCGCTTCCGCCTCGATCGCCTGGTCGATGCCCATCGACCATTCCTGGTTGAGCTGCGTCTTGGTGATGCCATGCGCGAAGGTCGGGCCGGAGACGATGCGTGCCGCCATGTCGAGCGCGTCGGCCTCGAGCGCGGTCGGCTCCACCAGCCGGTTGTAAAAACCCCAGCGCTCGCCTTCGGCCGCGCTCATGGTACGGCCGGTGTAGAGCAGCTCCGCGGCGCGGCCCTGGCCGATGATGCGCGGCAGGATCGCGCAGGCGCCCATGTCGCAGCCGGCAAGACCGACGCGGGTGAACAGGAAGGCGGTTTTGGCTTCCGGCGTGGCGATGCGGATGTCGGAGGCCATGGCGATGATGGCGCCGGCGCCGACCGCCACGCCGTCGACAGCGGAAATGATCGGCTTGCCGCAGTTGAGCATCGCCTTGACAAAGTCGCCGGTCATGCGGGTGAAGGCGAGCAGCGCCTTCATGTCCATCTTGACCAGTGGCCCGATGATGTCGTGGACATCGCCGCCCGAGCAGAAATTGCCGCCATTGGGCAGGAACACCACGGCGTCGACATCGTCGGCATAGACGAGATCGCGAAACGTGTCGCGCAGTTCGGCATAGCTGTCGAAGGTCAGCGGGTTCTTGCGCTCGGGGCGGTCGAGCCGGACCCTGGCGACCTTGCCTTCGACATCCCAGAGAAAATGCTTGGGCTTGAGATTGGCCATGGCGCTCATTCGCGTCCCTCCCAATTGCTGCGGAACGAAGTCAGCATGCCGGTCAGCCGGCGCGCCTCTTCCTCACTGACGTTGCCGAGCAGTTCGCCGACCCAATTCTCATGCGCGGCGGCGATCTCCGCGAATGCCTTCGAGCCGTCCTCGGTCAGCCGCACCATCGACGTGCGGCGGTCGCCGTTGCGGCGCGCCCGCGTCACCAGCCCTTCCGACACCAGCCGGTCGACGATGCCGGTGACATTGCCGTTCGACACCAGCAGGAAGCGCGACAGGTCGCTCATCAGCATGCCTTCGGGCGACCGGTAGAGCGCCGCCATCACGTCGAAGCGCGGCAGCGTGGTGTTGAATTCCGTCTTCAGCCGTTCGCGCAGTTCGGCCTCGATCGTGCGCGAGGCGCGCAGCAGCCTGATCCACAGGCGCAGCCTGTCCTTGCCGGGACCGGAATGCGTGGGCAGCGGACCGGCTACCATGTCTCGCCTCCCGAAACCGAGATCGCCTGTCCGGTGATCGAGCGGGCGGCGTCGCCGCACAGCCACAACACCGCTTCGGCGACCTCCTCAGGCTGGATGAAGCGCCCTTGCGGGTTCGTCGCCGCAAGGCTTGCGCGTGCTTCATCGGCAGCCCGGCCGGTCTTGTCGACGATGCGCTGGATGGACTGCTCCAGCATCTCCGTGTCGACGAAGCCCGGGCAGACTGCATTGACGGTGACGCCGGACTTGGCGGTTTCGGCCGCGAGCGCCCGCATCAGGCCGACGACGCCGTGCTTGGCCGCGACGTAAGGGGCCACATAGGCGTAGCCCTTCAGCCCGGCCGTCGAAGCGACGAAGACGATGCGTCCCGACTTGCGCGCCAGCATGCCGGCCAGCGCCGGCTTCACCGTCAGGAAGGCGCCGGTCAGGTTGACTTGGAGCGTGCGCTGCCAGTCGGCGAGCGAGGTTTTGTGCGCCGGCGCGCTGCCGGCCATGCCGGCATTGGCGACGACGATGTCCACCGGCCCGCGCGCGGCCTCCGCCTTTTGGTAGGCGTCCGTTATCTCGGCTTCGTTCGTGACATCGGCGGCGAGGCCAAAGATGCGATCATTCTCCTTCGCGACTTCGGCAAGCGCCGCCTCGCGCCGTCCGCAGATGGTGACGTTGGCGCCCGCTTCCGCCAGCGCCAGTGCGATGGCTTTGCCGACGCCTGAGCCGCCGCCAGTGACCAGCGCGTGCCTGCCGGCGATTGCTTGAGCCGCGCTCATACTTTCAGCCCCGCGGCCGCTTCGCGCTCCGCCAGCCGGTAGAGCTGGTCGCGGCCAGGCAAATAGGGATCCGGCCATTTGACGCCGCGGTCGCCGAGCGCCACCGCAGCATGCAGCGTCCAGTAGGGATCGGTGAGATGCGGCCTGGCCAGCGCCACCAGATCGGCGCGGCCCGCCATCAGGATCGAGTTGGCATGGTCCGGCTCATAGATGTTGCCGACCGCCATCGTCGCCATGCCGACCTCGTTGCGGATGCGGTCGGAGAACGGTGTCTGGAACATGCGGCCGTAGACGGGTTTTGCCGCGATCGAGGTCTGCCCGGCCGACACGTCGCAAAGGTCGACGCCAGCCTCATGCAGCAGTTTTGCGATCTCGACCGCGTCGGATGGGGTGACGCCCTCGATGCCGACCCAGTCATTGGCCGAGATGCGCATCGAGATCGGCTTTTCCGCCGGCCACACCGCGCGCACCGCGCGGAAGACTTCCAGCGGATAGCGCATGCGGTTCTCCAGCGAACCGCCATAGTCGTCGGTGCGCCGGTTGGTCAGCGGCGTGATGAAGGAGGAGAGCAGGTAGCCATGCGCCGCATGGATTTCCAGCATGTCGAAGCCGCAGCGGGCTGCCATCTCGGCCGAGGCGACGAACTCACCGCGCACCCTGTCCATGTCGGCGCGATCCATCGCCTTCGGCACCTGGTTCTCGGGCGACCACGCCACGGCCGACGGCGCCATCACCGGCCAGTTGCCGGAGGGCAGTGGAACGTCCGTTCCCTGCCAGCCGACGCGGGTCGAGCCCTTGGCGCCGGAATGGCCGATCTGGGCGCAGATTTTTGCCTCGGTCTCGATGTGGACGAAGTCGACCAGCCGCTTCCAGGCCACCTCATGTTCGGGCGCGTAAAAGCCTGGGCAGCCGGGCGTGATGCGCCCTTCCGGGCTGACACAGGTCATCTCGATGTAAAGCAGTCCGGCGCCACCCTTGGCGCGCTCCGCGTAGTGCGAAAAATGCCAATCGGTCGGGCAGCCGTCGACGGCCTTGTACTGCGCCATCGGCGACACGACGATGCGGTTGTTGAGCGCCATGTCGCGTAGCTTGAATGGCGCGAACATCGGCGCCCGGCGCTGCCTGTTGCCGCCGGCGCCCGCCTGGCGCTGGAACCATTCTTCGGCGCCACCCAGCCACTCGGCGTCGCGCAACCTAAGATTCTCGTGGCTTATGCGTTGCGAGCGGGTGAGCAGCGAATAGTTGAACTGCACCGGATCGAGGCCGAGATAGCGCTCGACCTCCTCGAACCATTCCAGCGAGTTGCGCGCCGCCGACTGCAGTTTGAGCACCTCGGTGCGCCGCGCGTCTTCGTACTTGCGGAATGCCGCCTCGAGGTCGGGCTCGGACTCGACATAGTCGGCCAGCGCTACGGCGCTTTCCAGCGCGAGTTTGGTGCCAGAGCCGATCGAGAAATGCGCCGATGCCGCCGCATCGCCCATCAGCGCCAGGTTCTTGTAGGACCAGCGCTCGCACAGCACGCGCGGGAAGTTGATCCAGGCCGAGCCGCGTATGTGGTTAGCGTTGGTCATCAGCGCATGGCCGCCGAGATGCTTGGCGAAGATGCGTTCGCAGGCCGCGATCGATTCCTGCTGCGACATCGCGCCGAAGCCGAAGCGATCCCAAGTCGGCTCGCTGCATTCGACGATGAAGGTCGCGGTCTCGCTGTCGAACTGGTAGGCGTGTGCCCACACCCAGCCATGCTCCGTCTTCTCGAAGATGAAGGTGAAGGCGTCGTCGAATTTCTGGTTCGTGCCCAGCCACACGAATTTGCATTTGCGGGTGTCGATATCGGGCTTGAAGATTTCGGCGAAGGCGCCGCGCGCTTTCGAGTTCAGCCCGTCCGCCGCCACAACCAGATCGTGCGATTCCATGAACGGCCTGGGGTCGGCGATATCGGTTTCGAACTGCAGCTTGATGCCGAGCTCGTGTGCCCGCCGCTGCAAGAGGATCAGGAGCCGCTTGCGGCCGATGCCGCAGAAGCCGTGGCCGGAGGAGACGGTGCGCACGCCGTCATGGATGACGGCGATATCGTCCCAATAGGCGAAATGCTTCTTGATCCAGACCGCGCTGACCGGATCGTTGCGGCTGAGGTTATCGAGCGTCTCGGCCGACAGCACCACGCCCCAGCCGAACGTGTCGTCGGCGCGGTTGCGCTCGAACACCGTCACCTCATGGGTGGCGTCGCGCAGCTTCATCGAGATGGCAAAGTAGAGCCCGGCCGGTCCGCCGCCGAGAACCGCAACCTTCATGCCTGCGATCTCCTCTTCGCTTCCGGGGCCGCTACGGCGGTCCCGGTTCCCAGTATCGCGCCGAAGCGAAATTATTTCAAGCTTGAAGTTTCATGATTGAATAATTGCCTGTGCGCCCTGCGGATCGGTCACTTGGCCGGATCCTTCGGGCTCCACAGCACCGTCTCGGCGCCTTTCTCGTAGGCCATGCCGTCGGGATAGCTGATCGCTTCGAGCTGCAGCCCCCAGGGCGCCTGGAAATAGAGGATGGTCTGGCCGGCGGCCGGCCCTTCCTTGACCGGCAGCGGCCCCATGCGCGTCTTGACGCCCTTGCCGTCGAGGTAGGTCTTCGCGGCGGCGACGTCGTCGACATAGAGGGCGATGTGGAAGCCGCCGATGTCGCTGTTCTTCGGCGTCAGCTCCTTCTGGTCGGGCGCGGTGTATTTGAACAGCTCGATGTTCGATCCGTAGCCGCAGCGGATCTGCGTGATCTCCTCGATCACCGCCTTCGGGTCGACACCGAGCAGATCCTGCATGAACGTGCCCTTGTCGTCGGCGAACGGGCCGAACGCCATCGCCTTCTTGCAGCCGACGACATTGGTGAAGAAATCGACGGCCTGCTTCATGTCGGGCACGGTGATGCCTGTGTGGTCGTGGCCGCGCATACCGGGGATCGAATCTGCCGCGGCCGCTCCCATTGAGCCGAGCAGGATTGCGGCAAGCAGCGCGCCGCGCTTTGCGAAGTTCATGTCACCCTCCATTCGCGGGCTGACCTGAAGACGCACATCCGAGGCCCGCTGTTCGGCGTGCGGAGAGGTCTATGCCGAAGCCTTTTCGGGTGGTCGCAGCCAGTCCGGATCGATCTCGGGCAGCGGGATGGCGGCGAGCAGATCGCGGGTGTAGGCCTGCTTCGGATTTTCGAACAGCGCATCGGTGGTGCTGGCCTCGACGATCCTGCCCTCGCGCATGACGATGACCTGCTGGCAGAGCCGCCTTATCACCGACAGATCGTGGCTGATGAAGGCTACCGTCAGCCCCATTTCGGCCGCCAGTTTTTCCAGCAGGGTCAGGATCTGCGCCTGCGTAGACACGTCGAGGCCGGAGACGATCTCGTCGGCCAGCACGAATTTCGGCGACAGCGCCAGCGCTCGCGCGATGCCGACGCGCTGGCGCTGGCCTCCCGAGAGCTGGTGGCGGTAACGGCTGGCGAAATTCTGCGGCAGGCCGACCCGCTGCAGCGCTTCCGCCACGCGTTCCTTCAGCCTGTCGCCGAGACTGTTCTGCCTCAGCGGCGCGGCAATGATGTTGAAGATCGTATGGCGCGGGTTGAGCGATGACATCGGGTCCTGGAAGATCATCTGCAGGTCGCGACGCAGCGGCCTCAGTTCGGCTTCCGACAGATGGCTGACGTCGCGGCCTTCGAAGCTGATCGAGCCGGCGCTCGGCTCCAGCAGCCGCACCAAGGTACGGCCGAGCGTCGACTTGCCCGACCCGGACTCGCCGACAATGCCAGTCACCGATCCCTTCGGCAGGTCGAAATCCAGCCCTTTCAGGATCTCGGCCAGCGGCGCCCTTCCGATCAGCGGCTTGCGCGTCATGTCGGGCAGCGCCACCTTCAGCTCGCGTACGGAGAACAGCGGCTCAGCCATGGCCTGGCCTCCAGGACTGGTCGGCGGCAGCGATCTCCGCTGCCAGCCCGGCGAGCACGGTTTCGTCCACCGGCTTCAGCGATGCGTAGGGGTCGGTGTAGCGCGGCGTCGCCGCGATCAGCGCCCGCGTGTACGGATGCCGGGGTGCTGCGAAGAGCTCGGCGGTGTCGGCTTCCTCGACCACCTTGCCGGCATAGAGCACCGACACTTTCTGGCTGATCTTGGCGACGACACCGAGGTCGTGGGTGACGAACAGGATCGCCGTGCCGTGGTCGCGCTGCAGCTGCGCGATCAGCCGCAGGATCTGCTTCTGCACCGTCACGTCGAGCGCCGTCGTCGGCTCGTCGGCGACAATCAGCCTCGGCTCGGCGGCGAAGGCCGCCGCGATAAGCACGCGCTGGCGCATGCCGCCGGACAGTTCGTGCGGATAGCTTTTCAGCACGCGCTCGGGGTCGCGTATCTGCACCTCGTCGAGCAACTGGCGGATGCGGCTGTCGGCTCGCTCGCCGCTCCAGCCGAGGATGCGGACCAGCCTGTCGGTCATCTGCGGGCCGATGCGGCGCGACGGGTTGAGCGCGGTCAGCGGATCCTGCGGGATCAGCGCCGTGCGGGCGCCGATCAAATTGCGCCGCGCCTTGGGCTGCAGGGCGCCGAGATCCTCGCCTTCCAGCAGCATGTCGCCTTCGACGACGCGCACGCTGGTCGGCAGCACGCCGAGCACCGCCTTGCCGATCATCGTCTTGCCGGCGCCGCTTTCGCCGACCAGCGCGCGCACCTCGCCCGGCTGGACGGACAGCGACACCGAGCGCAGCACGCGCTGGCCGTTGGGCAGCACGGCGCTGAGCGAGCGGATGTCGAGACAGGCCGCGCTCATCGCAGCACCGGATCGAAACGCGCCTTCAGCGCTTCGCCGAACTGGCTGAAGGACAGCACGGTGAGGATCAGCGTGATCAGCGGAAACACCAGCACCCACCAGGCCTGGTGGATCGACAGCCGGCCTTCGGCGATGATGCCGCCCCAGGTCGGATCGTCGGTCGAGATCGACAGGTTGACGAAGGACAGGATCGCCTCGACGATGACGGCGATGCCCATCTCCAGCGACAGCAGCGCGACGATCGACGGCAGCACGTTGGGCAACACCTCGCGCAGCATGATGCCGATACGGCCATAGCCGGCGATGCGCGCGCTTTCGACATAGTCCATGCGCGCCTGGCCCATCGCCTCGGCGCGGATGACCCGGCAGAAGCGCGTCCAGTCGATGACGGCGATGGCGATGATGACGGAGCTGAGGCCGGTGCCCAGCACCGCCACCAGAAGGATGGCGAACAGCACCGGCGGGAAGGCCATCCAGATGTCGACGATGCGCGAGATGATGCGATCGGCCCAGCCGCCAAAATAGCCGGCAATCAGCCCCAGTGCCGAGCCGACCACGCAAGCGGCCGAAGCGGCGGCGAAGGCGACGATGAAGGCGATGCGGCCGCCGAAGATCAATCGTGAGAGCAGATCGCGGCCGAGGCTGTCGGTGCCCAGCCAATAGCCGGGCTCGGCGCCGTCCAGCCAGAAGGGCGGCAGGCGCTCCAGCATCAAGTCCTGCGCCAACGGGTCCTGCGGCGCGATCAGCGGCGCAAGGACTGCCGCCAGCAGCGCGAGCAGCAGCCAGCCGCCGGCCAGCCAAAGCCTCGGGCTCGATCCGCTTCGGGAGATGCGGGCGTCATCCATGGCGCAGCCTCGGATTAAGCAGCGCGTACATCATGTCGACGGCGAGATTGATCAGCACGAAGAGCAGCGCAAAGACCAGCACGATGCCCTGGATCAGCGGCAGGTCGCGGTTGATGACGGCGTCGATCGCCATGTTGCCGAGGCCCTCGTAGGAGAACAGCCGCTCGACGATGACGGTGCCGCCGATCAGGAAGGTGAACTGCACGCCGACCAGCGTCAACGTCGGCAGCGCCGCGTTCTTCAGCGCTTCGCGCAGGATGACCTGCGTCTCCGAAAAGCCCTTCACGCGCGCCAGCACGACATAGTCGAGGTCGAGTACTTCCTTCAGCGACTGTTTCAGCAATTGCGCGATGATCGCGGCCAGCGGCAGCGCCAGCGCCACGGCCGGCATCAGCATGTGCTTGAGCAGGTCCCAGGTGAGATCGAAGCGAAGCCGAAGCAAGCTCTCGACGAGATAGAACTGGGTGACGAAGGGCAGGTCGAGTTGCGGCGACACCCGGCCGGAAATGTCGAAGACCGGGACAAGCACGCCGAACAGCAGGATCAGCACCAGCCCCCACAGGAAATCGGGGATGGAGAGCGCCGTGCCGCTGGCGATGTCGATGCCGGCCTCGAACGCCGTGCCGCGCTCGCGCGCCCCAAGGATCGCCGCCGTGCCGCCGATGGCCACCGCCATCAGAAGCGCCACGGTCGCAAGCTCCAGCGTCGCCGGCAGCCGGTCGAAGACCAGCCCCAGCACATCCTGCCGCAGCGATATCGAGGTGCCGAAATCGCCGCGCAGGACGCCGCCGAGCCAGATGAAGAACTGCTGCACGATGGTCTTGTCGAGCCCGTAGAGCGCCCGCAGCCGCGCGATATCGTCATCGCTGGCGCCGGGCGGCAGCATCATCGCGATCGGGTCACCGGGCGCCACCCGGATGACGACGAAGACGACCACAGCCACGCCGAACAGCGTGACCAGCATCGTCAGCAGACGAACGAGGAATCTTTGCAGCAGCATCAGCCTGTATGCCCGGATGAAAAAATGCGCGCCGTCTTCGCGACGGCGCGCGGCAATCCAAGGCCGATGATCAGGCCGGGGTCATCAGCGCCGGCAGCAAGGCACCCGACACGTGCTGCACCACATTGACGCCCTTGGCGTGCACGATCGGCTGCGCATACTGGATCAGCGGCAGCACATAGGCCTGCTCGGCGATGTATTTGTCGACCGCCTTCCAGCCGGCGATGCGCTTGGCCTCGTCCTTCTCGCCCCACAGCGGGTTGATCATGTCGATCAGGTCCTTGCTGTCCCAGACCGAATGCGGGCTCGGGCCGTACATGGCAAAGCCGGTCGACGTCGTCGGATCGCCGATCGCGTTGCCCCAGTTGTAGAAGGCCGCCGGCGCCAGCTTGTCGGCGGCGCGCAGCTCATAGTGCTTGGCGATCTCGTAGACCTCGATCGTCGCCTCGATGCCGACCTTGCGCCACATGCCGACGATGGCCTGGATCATCTCATAATCCTTGGGTTTGAAGCCCTTGGTCGTCTGGATCGTGAACTTGACCGGCTTCTCCGGCGAAAAGCCGGAAGCGGCGAGCAGTTCTTTCGCCTTTTCCGGATTGTGCTCGACCTTGATCGAAGCATCGAAGGCCGTGTATTCCGGCGTCTCCAGCGTGGCGATCGGCTGGCCGTAGCCGCGCAGCAGCCGCTTGACAAGCAGCTCCTTGTCCACCGCCATCACCGCCGCCTGGCGGACGTTCTTGTCCAGCATCGCCTCGATGTCGTTGAAGAAGATCATGCCGATGTCGGAGACGTTCTTGATCGAGCCCGCGAGCCCGTCCTTAGTGATCAGCCGGTCATATTCCTCATAGGGGATCTCGAGCGTCACCTGCGAGGAGCCGGACTCGATCTCGGCGACGCGGCTCGCCGCGTCGGTGACGAACTTGATCGTCACGTTCTCGAAGGCCGGCTTGGCGCCCCAGTAGTTCGGATTGGCCTTGAGCCGCAGGAAGGCGTTGCGCTCGAACTTGTCGACCATGTACGGGCCGGTGCCGATAGGCGCCTTCTCGAAGCCTTCGGCGCCGACCTTCTCGTAATAGGCCTTCGGCATGATGTAGCCGGTCAGGAACGACATCCATTTGAAATAGACCGGGTCGAACTGCACGACATCGCCGGTGATCTTGTTGCCGTCGATCTTGAAATTGTTGACGTTCTTCCAGACGAACTGGATCGGGTTGCCGGTCTTCTCGTCGCCGGCCCGCTGCAGCGACCAGACCACGTCCTCGGGCGTGAACGGCGAGCCGTCATGCCACTTCACGCCCTCGCGCACTGTCATCGTCACCTTGGTACGGTCCTCGTTCCAGCCCCATTCGGTGAGCAGGCCGGGCGTGAAGGAAAGGTCGGGCTTCTGCGGGATGAACTGGTCGAACACCGACTGGTAGAGACCCTGGATCGTCGGGTTGACGGCGGAAGGCCCGGTCGTCGGGTCCCAGGACGGCAAATTGACGTTATAGGCGATGGTCAGTTCTCCCGCCGCCTTGGCTGCCTTCGGCAGGCCGAGCGCGGTCGCGCCGATCGCCGCCGCGCCGTATCCGAGCAAGTCACGTCTGTTGATGGTCATGGTCGTTCCCCTGTGGTTGTGCTTCTTTGCGCGGCATTCTCATTCGATCGTTGGGTTCAGGCTCCTTGGGCAACCGCGCCTTGCCCCCTGCATCCCGGAAAGATCTTTGCTCCTACCTCCCGCTCAGCTGTTCAGCGAGCATGAAGCCCGAGGCGGCACCGGTGCCGGCACCGGGCCATGTCGCGGCGCCGGTGAGGTAGAGGTTTGAGACCGGCGTGTTCCAGCCGGCGTAGCCACGGGCCGGGCGGAAGAGAAAATTCTGCGCCAGATGATGGCTGCCGCAGACCTGGTCGCCGCCGACGAGGTTCGGATTCTCGCGCTCGAGATCGAGCGGCGAGAAGACGGCGCGGCCGAGGATTTTTTGGCGCAGGCCCGGCGCGTAACTCTCGATGATCTCGAGCACGCGCTCGGCATAGGTGTCCTTGATCGCGTCCCACGGACCGGACTCGATCCTGCCGGCCGCGTCGCCGAGGATTTCGGCCGGCAGCATGCGCACCTGCACCCACAGCACATGCTTGCCTGCGGGCGCGCGGGACGGATCGACGGCCGTCGGCTGACCGACAACCAGCACCGGCTGGTCCGGCAGCATGCCCGCTGTAGCCTGCTGGTAGGTGCGCGACATGGCGTCGAGCGAGGGCGAAAGATGCACATAGGCGAACTGACGCAGCTCGGCCCCGGCGCTCCAGTCGGGCAGGTCGTCCAGCGCCAGGTGGATCATCATCGTGCCTGGCGCGTAACGGAATTTCTTCATCGCCGCGTCGAAACCGGCATCGCCCGAACCGTCGGGCAGAAGCTTGCCCGGCAGCGCCTTCGGCGCGACGCCGGCAATCACTGCCTTGCTGGCAACGTGGAAATCCCCGGACGCGAGCCGCACGCCGGTCGCCCGGCCGCCGGCGACCGTGATCTCGGCGATCTCGGCGCCGGTTGCGATCTTGCCGCCAGCCGCCGTCACCATGCCGGCAAGCGCGCGGATCATGGTGTCGGCGCCGCCCCTGCCCAGCACCATGCCGAAACTCTGGTTGGCCATCGATTCCAGATAGGGGAACACGGCGCCGCCGGCGATGTCGGGCGCGAAGTCGAGATGCATGCCCCAGGCGGCGAGCGTCGCGCGCACATGCGGCGTCTCGAAGTTTTCTTCCAGCCACGCGCGCGGCGAGGAGAGCAGCAGCCGGCCGGTTTCGAGCGCGCCGGCGATGCCCTTCTTGCGCCAGAGCTTCCAGGCCATGCCGGCCAGCGCGCGGGCGCTCATCGGCGAGCCCAGCAGCCGGAACAGATGCTCGGCTTCGCCCGGAAAGGCGTCGACAAGACGCCGCCAAGTATCGGCGTCCGCTGCGGAGAAGGCGGCCAGCCGCGCGGCGGTCTTCTCCAGGTCGTTGCTGACGCCGAACCATTTGCCGTCCGGGAAGGCGCTGGCGAAACAGTCCGCCACCGGTGCGAATTCCAGCCCCTGGGTTTTCAATTCATTTGCATATTTCCGGTGGAAGGCCGAGCCCGCGAAGAGGCTCAGATTCATCGCGCCGAAATCGTGGCGGAAGCCGGGTAAGGTGAATTCGCGGGTCTGCACCGCGCCGCCGATTGCTGCACTGCGTTCAAAAACGGCTGTTTTCCAGCCTTTGCGCGCCAGATGCGCGGCGCATGCCAGACTGTTGTGGCCCGCCCCGACAAAGATGGCGTCGAACTCGCTCACGCCTCGCCCCAAAATGCTTTATGCTTAAAGATAATTGCAGATGCATATGTTTTCGTCTAGTAGGATATTAAGGGCCGCAACGAGCCTCGATTTTCATCGACAAAGAGGGAACTGAGACCATGGACACGCAAAGACTCCTCGGCGAGGTCGCCGGCCAGCTGCTTTCGGGCGCTATCCGCGTGGTCGACCTGTCGGCGCCGCTCGGGCCGAACACGCCGCTGATCAAGCTGCCGCCGGAGCTCGCCGTCGACACGCCGAAGGTCGAGATCCACGCCATCTCCAAATATGACAAGAACGGGCCGTGGTGGGCCTGGAACTGGCTGAAGCTCGGCGAGCATTCGGGCACGCATTTCGATGCGCCACAGCACTGGATCACCGGCAAGGACTATCCGGATGGCGCCACCGACACCATTCCGGCGCAGAATTTCGTCGGCCCGGTCAACGTCATCGACTGCTCGAAGGAATCAGCCGCCAACCACGATTTCCTGCTCACCGTCGACCACATCAAGGCCTGGGAAGCCAAGCATGGCGCCATCAATGCCGGCGAGTGGGTGGTGATGCGCACCGACTGGTACAAGCGCAACGGCTCGGAAGCCGAGTTCCTCAACGCCAACGAAACCGGCCCGCACACGCCGGGCCCGACGGCGGAAGCCATCCAGTTCCTGATCGGCAAGGACATCAAGGGCTGGGGCTCGGAGACCATCGGCACCGATGCCGGCAAGGCCGGCGGCATGGAGCCGCCGTTCCCGGCGCACACGCTGATGCACAAGGCCAACCGCTATGGTCTGGCCAGCCTCTGCAACCTCGACCAGCTGCCGCCGAAAGGCGCGATCCTGATCGCCGCGCCGCTCAAGATCGAGCACGGCACCGGCAGCCCGATCCGCGCCCTGGCGCTGGTGCCGGGGAAATAGGGCGAGGTGGCGGTCTTCGGGAGAAGATCATGCTCGCAGGCAATGTCGTGATGATGAAGTCGAGGCGGCCGTCTTGGAGCGTCAGCGCTCTACGGCGCCCCCCTCTGTCCTGCCGGACATCTCCCCCACTTGGGGAGAGATTGGCAGTTTCGGCGCCCCGCTCAACCCTGCACCGTGGACAATTGACGAAAGCCGCGATGCAAGCTGATCTCCCCCCTTGTGGGGGAGATGCCCGGCAGGGCAGAGGGGCGCGCGCAGGAACACGACTTCGCGCACCTGATCGCCACCTTGCGACGGGCGGGAGCATCCAATGAACGCCCCCGATCACATCATCGTCGGCAGCGGCATCAACGCCCTGGTCTGCGCGGCGATGCTGGGCGGCAAGGGGGCGAAGGTGCTCGTGCTCGAGCGCAACGACCGCATCGGCGGCTGCATGCGCACCGAGGAGATCACCGCGCCCGGCTTCGTCCATGACGTGATGGCGACGACCTTCGTGCTGTTCATCACCTCGCCGGCCTTTGCAGCACTTGGCAAGGATCTGGCGCGGCATGGGCTGGAGTTCTGCCACACCGCGACCCCGACCGGCGTGCTGAGGCCCGACGGCAGCCATGCCGTGCTCAGCACCGACCGCGCCGCCAACATCGCGGCGCTCAACAAGATCGCCTCGGGCGACGGCGACCGCCACGGCAGCGATGTCGGCGGCGTCGAGCGCAATGCAGGCCTGCTGTTCGGCCTGCTCGGCGGCGCCTTGTGGTCCTATCCGACGACGAAGCTGCTTACCGGCGAGGCCTGGCGGCGCGGGCCGCGCAACCTTGCCGCCTTCCTCGGCGAGGCGCTGGCGCCGGCGCGCGGCTGGCTGGAGACGGCCTACACATCTGAGACGATCCGTGCGCTCTGGGCGCCCTGGGTGCTGCATGCCGGCCTCGGGCCGGAAGACGCCTTTTCCGGTCAGATCGCCAAGGTCATTGCGTTTGCGCTGGAGGCTGCCGGCGCGCCGATCGTCAAGGGCGGTGCGAAAAACCTGCTCGCCGCCTTCGAGGCGCTGATCAAGGAGCGCGGCGGCGTGATCTCCACCGACGCGGACGTCGCCTCCATCATCCTCGAAGGCGGCCGCGCCACCGGTGTGCGGCTGGCCTCTGGCGAGACGGTGCACGCAAAAGAGAGCGTCATCTGTTCGGTCACGCCGACCCAGCTCTACGGCCGCCTGCTCGGCGACGCGGCCTCAAAGCGCGACGTCGACGCGACGCGCGAATATCGCTACGGCAAGGGCAACTTCCAGATCCACTATGCGTTGAGCAAGCCGCCGGCCTGGCGCGGCGAGGGGCTGGACAAGGTGGCGTTGCTGCATCTGACGCCCGGTCTCGACGGCGTCTCCAAAGCCTGCAACGAAGCGGTGCGCGGCTTGCTGCCGGAAGTGCCGACGATCTGCGTCGGCCAGCCGCACGCGCTCGACCCGTCGCGCTGCCCGCAGGGCAAGGCGATCCTCTGGCTGCAACTGCCGGAGTCGCCCAGACACATCAAGGGCGACGCCGCCGGCAAGCTGGATGCTCCGGCGGACGGGCAATGGACCGCCGAGTTGCGCGAGGCCTATGCCGACCGCGTCGAGGCGATCCTCGCCAACCACATCGACGGCTTCAGCGGCAGTGTGATCGCGCGTCGTGCCTATTCGCCGGCCGACCTCGAAGCGATGAACATCAACCTGGTCGGCGGCGATCCCTATGGCGGCTCGTCGACCATCGACCAGGCCTTCCTGTGGCGGCCGTTCAAGGCAAGCCGCAACCATGCGACCGGCATCAAGGGCCTCTACCATATCGGCGCCTCCACGCATCCCGGCGCCGGGCTTGGCGGCGGCTCCGGCTACCTGCTGGCAGGGAGGCTGTGATGGAGGAGAAGGTCCAGCAGAAGCGCCAGCGCATCTCGACCCTGGGCGAGATCGGCCTGCAGCAGTTCGCGCCCTACCTGATGAACCGCATCATGGGCCGCTACAACGCCACGCTGCGCGAGGATTTCCGCAAGCAGGGCCTGACCATTCCGCAGGTCCGCACGCTGGCCGTGCTGTCGGTGACCGACGGCGTCACCGTCAATGACCTCTCGGTCTACACGGTGATCGAGCAGTCGACCTTGAGCCGGACGCTCGACACGCTTGAGGGGCAGGGCCTGGTGCGGCGTGAACAGGGTGTCTCCGACAGCCGCTTCCGCCATGTATTCCTTACCGATGACGGCCGGGCTCTGTTCACACGCGCCTGGCCGGCCATGCACGATGCCTTCGAGGCCATGTTCGACGGCGTCGACGACGCCGAATACGCGGCCCTGATCGCCATATTGCAGAAGATGCTCAAGAACATCCGCAAGCACGACATCTAGACGTACGCGCCGCCGGATGCCGGCGGCAACGGAAGGAGGCCACCATGGCCGAACGGTCTTTTGCCAAGGAAGTCGAGAAGCTCCGCCTCGGTGCCGGCCAGGAGTTCGCCGGCGAAGGCATTCTCGCCATCACCAAGGCGCTGCTGCAATGCGGCGTGGGCTATGTCGGCGGCTATCAGGGCGCGCCGATCAGCCATTTGATGGACGTGCTCGCCGACGCGCAGGACATTCTCGGAGAACTCGGCGTGCATTTCGAGGCGAGTGCCTCGGAAGCCACCGCCACTGCGATGCTTGCCGCCTCCGTGCATTACCCGATCCGCGGTGCCGCCACCTTCAAGTCGACGGTCGGCACCAATGTCGCTTCCGATGCGCTGGCCAATCTGGCGTCCGGCGGCGTCACCGGCGGCGCGCTGATCATCGTCGGCGAGGACTATGGCGAGGGCTCCTCCATTATGCAGGAGCGCAGCCACGCCTTCGCCATGAAGAGCCAGGTCTGGCTGCTCGATCCGCGCCCGAACCTGCCCTCGATCGTCAAGGCGGTCGAGGACGGCTTCGAGCTGTCGGAAGCCTCCAACACGCCGGTCATGCTGCAGGTGCGCATCCGCTGCTGCCACGTCCACGGCCATTTTGTCGCCAAGGACAACAAGCGGCCGCCAATGTCGGTGGCCGATGCGCTGGAAGCGCCGCGCCGCGACACCGGCCGCATCGTGCTGCCGCCCGCCTCCTTCCTGCATGAGAAGGAGAAGGTGGCGAAGCGCTGGCCGGCGGCGGTCGATTTCATCAGGAGCCGCAAGATCAACGAGATCTTCGGCTCCGATCATGGCTCGGTCGGCATCGTCATGCAGGGCGGTATGTACAATTCGGTCATCCGCGCGCTGCAGCGGCTCGGCCTCGCCGACACCTATGGCGACACCGACGTGTCGCTCTATGTGCTGAACGCCGTCTATCCGCTGGTCGACGACGAGTTCCTCGCTTTCTGCGAGGGCAAGCAAGCGGTGCTGGTCGTCGAGGAAGGCCAGCCCAACTACATCGAACAGGCTTTTGCCGCCATGCTGCACAAGGCCGGCCGCGGCACCAGGCTGGTGGGCAAGGAGCATTTGCCGATGGCCGGCGAATATACCGGCCAGGTCATGCTCGACGGCATCGGCTCCTTCCTGCGGGCGCATGCTCCGCATCTGCTGCCGGGCGAGGTGAGGGCGCCGAACAAATCGGGCGAAGGCGTCGACACCGCCGACCTGATCAACGTCGTCCCCGGCCGCCCGCCTGGCTTCTGCATCGGCTGCCCGGAACGGCCGATCTTCGCCGCGACCAAGCTGGTCGAGCAGGAGCTCGGCAAGCACCACATCGCCTCCGACATCGGCTGCCATTTGTTCTCGATCATGCCGCCCTTCGAGCTCGGCGCCACCACTATGGGCTACGGGCTGGGGCCGGCCTCGGCGTCAGCGTTCAATTCGCCTGATGCAAAACGCCGCTCGATCTCCTTCGTCGGCGACGGCGGCTTCTGGCACAACGGCCTGACCTCCTCGATCGGCAATGCGGTGTTCAACAAGAACGACGGCGTCATCGTCATCGTCGACAATTTCTACTCGGCCGCCACCGGCGGGCAGGACATCCTGTCCTCGCGCGCCTCGAACCGCACCAAATCCACAAAACATCCGATCACCGAGGCGGTGAAGGGCATGGGCGTGAAATGGCTGCGCCACATCGATCGCACCTATGACGTCGGCAAGATGCAAGCGACGCTGCGCGAGGCGCTGACGACCGAGGAGAAGGGGCCGAAAGTCATCGTCGCCTCCTCCGAATGCATGTTGAACCGCCAGCGCCGCGAGAAGCCGCTGGTCGACAAGGCGATCAAGGGGGGGACAAGGGTCGTCAAACCGAAGTTCGGCGTCGACGAGGACATCTGCACCGGCGACCACGCCTGCATGCGGCTCTCGGGCTGCCCCTCGCTGTCGGTCAAGTCGCTCGACGACCCGCTGCGCGACGATCCGGTGGCATCGATCGACCAGAATTGCGTCGGCTGCGGCAATTGCGGCGAGGTGGCGGACGCCGCCGTGCTCTGCCCGTCCTTCTACCGCGCCGATGTCGTCCACAATCCCGGCCGCTGGGACCGTTTCCTCGAAAGCGCGCGGCGTGCGGTGATCGGGCGCCTGCAGCGCCGCCGCGAAAGCCGCCGGCTGGTGTTTGCCGATGCTTGATCACAACGCAGCGCTGCACCCGAGGACGGGCGCCCATGACGAAGAGCGCGTGATAAAGCTCGCCGTGCTCGCCGTCGGCGGCCAGGGCGGCGGCGTGCTCGCCGACTGGATTACCGACGTCGCCGAGCGCAGTGGCTACATCGCCCAGTCGACCTCGGTGGCAGGCGTCGCCCAGCGCACGGGTGCTACGATCTATTATATCGAGATGGCCCGCGACACCGGCCGGCTGCCCGTCTTCGCGCTGTCGCCTTCGCAGGGCGACGTCGACATATTGATCGCCGCCGAGCTGATGGAAGCCGGCCGCGCCATCATCAGGGGATTCGTGACGCCCGAGCGCACGACTCTGATCGCCTCCTCGCATCGCATCGCCGCGGTGTCGGAAAAGATCGAGCCGGGCGACGGCCGCGCCTCGTCGGAGAGGGTGCACGCGACGGCGCAAGCCGCGGCCAGGCGATTCATCGCCTTCGACATGGACCAGATCGCCGCCGAGAATGGCACCATGATCTCGGCCAGCCTGCTCGGCGCGCTGGCCGGTTCCGATGCGCTGCCCTTTGCGCGGGAGAACTATGAGCAGGCGATCGGCGCCGGCGGCCGCGGCGTCAGAGCCAGCCTCGCCGCCTTCGCCGCCGCTTACGATCGCGCGCGCGGCATCGCGGCTGCACCGGCAGGCGAGCAGGCGGCGACGAAGCCTGCCGCTCCTGAAGCCAGGTCAACGGCGAAGGTCCGTGGACCGGAAATCTTGCTGAAAGGCTGGCAGGAGCTCGCCGCCCGCGTGGGTGCCTTGCCAGAGCCGGTGCGCGACATGGCCGAACGCGGCCTGAAAAAAGTCGTCGACTACCAGGACATCGCCTATGGCGGCGAGTATCTCGACCGGCTGGACAAGGCCGTCGCGCTGGATGGCCCGGAGCACGCCTATGCGCTGTCGATCGCCGCGGCGAAACATCTGGCCAACGCCATGTGCTACGACGACATGATCCGCGTCGCCGACCTCAAGACTCGCTCGACCCGCGACAGGCGCGTGCGCAAGGAGGTCGGCGTCAAGGACGGAACGGTACTGCAGGTCACCGAATATTTCCATCCGCGCATCGAGGAGTTCTGCGGCACGCTGCCAGCCGGGCTGGGCAGCTACATCGAGGACCGGCCGAAGCTTGCCGCTTTCCTCGACCGCCGCATCAACCGCGGCCGCCACATCCGCACCGACAGTTTCACCGGCTTCGCCATGCTGTGGGTCATTGGCGGCCTGCGCCGCTGGCGCCGCCGCCTGCTGCGCCACAGGATGGAGGTCGAGCATCTCGAACGCTGGTACGACCTGGCGCTCGCCCACGCCCGCGAAGATTACGCGCTTGGCACGGAAATCCTGAACTGCCGCCGGCTGATCAAGGGCTACAGCGACACCCACGCCCGCGCCCAGTCGAAATTCGACCGCGTGCTCTCAGCGCTCGATATGCTGAAGGGCCGCGACGATGCCGCCGACTGGATCCGCCGCCTGCGCGAGGCGGCGCTGAAGGACGAGAAGGGCGACATGCTGGATGGCGCGCTGAAGACGGTCGCGACGCTGGGATAGGGGGGACAGCAAGGCTGCAGCCACTCCTTTGGAAATCGTGGATTGCGGCTCGCCAAGACGGCGATGCGGGTTCCAAGGAACGGTTCTTGGCACTTTGGGAGATGGCCAGGGCCGAGATCACGCAGATATGTCGGAGATTGACGGAACGGGTAGAGCGTTGAGGCCTTGCGGGCGCGAGCCAATTGCCGAACGCCTCGGTCGGGTAACGAACGACACCGCTGAAATACAAAACCCGGCGACCCCTATGCCGGCGATGACGTCCACCACGTAGTGGTTCGATACGATGGCGGCGGAAGCTGCCATCAGTATGTTCAGGAGGAGCATGGGGTAGCGGAGCCATTTCGCATCCCACGCGGCCCATGCACAGAGGGCCGCAATGGCGGCGTGGACGGAAGGGAAAGTCATGATCCCTTCGGCTCGCCCAAAATCGAAAACAAAGTTGGAATTTGAATGGATCCCAATCAGTTCATCAAGGAAGACGGTCGCCAGCTTTCCGTCGATGTATTTTAGATTGCTGGGGTCCATATGGTAGACACTGTAGGTGCCTAGCGCTGGGTACCAGATAGAAATGACGCAGGAAACGAAGCAGATGACGGCATACGCAATTGTCATCTGATACGACCGCAGGACATGCCCGGTCGATGCCAACATAAAGGGCAGAATCAGGAGCTGGAAATGGAAGCTTCTGTAGGCGATGTTCAGGACGAATGAGAGATTTTTTCGGCTGTCCACGAAAGCGATCAAGGCTGGCCAGTTGATGCCCAGCGCCTGATCCATCTGCCGCAGCTCTTCGTCGGCCCAAGGCACGTTCGAGCGTGCGGCGAGATAGACCGCGATTGTGATCGGAAAAACGAGCAGCGTCCCATAAAGAAAATTTTCCAGTGCGGCCCTGAACAGAGGTGCCCTGTTCAGAAGGCTGGCACTCGCCACGATGGCCGCAACGAGCAAAAGAGCTTCAGGGACGCCCAGAACGTTTTCGACTTTCAGGCCGAGCGCTGACGCGAGTGAATAGACGACGACATAGGAAAAAGCCGTCAATCCGCTCAGAATGTACCTTGATGCCGAGATGTCGCTCATGTGTGACTCCATATGGATGTCACTATGAAAGACAATAATTAACATTGAACGCAGAAGTTGTAGTTGTTTGAAACTAGTAACTTGAAGTATCTGCAGCTAAATTAGAGTAATCTAATATTAGATACTAATATGCCAACGGATGTTTGCGAAGATGAAGATTTGTAGTCGACATGCGGTCTGATGGATTCTGGCATTGACCGCTGCGAGCGGGCCAAGACTTTCATAACACTGACGTCGCCAAATACGGCTTGACGCGCCGCGGTGGTACAATTGCGATTGGAGGGGAAACTGGTGCCGCTTGCGTGACTCGAACACGCGACCCCCATGATGTCCTACCAACTTAGCTGAAGCGGCCCGGGAAGCGCTAGGCCTCGCGACGATGCCGCCGACTGGATCCGCCGCCTGCGCGAGGCGGCGCTGAAGGACGACAAGGGCGACATGCTGGATGGCGCGCTGAAGACGGTGGCGACGCTGGGCGGATAGGCTCCGGAGACGCTCCGGCTGCTGCCGTCGACGCCGGCTATTCAGTTGCTTCCCGTCCCGAGACCTGCTCGACGAGGATCCGGAAAAAGACATGCGGCAGGCTATCTGAAAGAGGAGGCGTGACAGGCTTGAGCGCGCCGGGCTCCCACCAGCCCGCGTGCTTGCTCAGCACTGCCCAGGCATGGTCGCGTTGAACCTTGTGGCCGATCCGGTCCGGCAGTTCCTCATAGCGGCCCTCGACGATCACGCTTTTCCAGCCGCGCCCCTGCGTGTGTTCCTGCACCTGGGCGCACACCAGGGGATTCTCCCGCATCCAGTCGACCTTCTTGCCCAACAGGGAGAATGCGTAGAGGTGGTTGTCGGCATAGGCGTAGTTGAAAGGCACGACATAGGGTTGTCCGTCCTTCGCGCAAGCCAAATGTCCGGTGCGGTTGGCCGCCAGCATTTTCGTGCATTCCAGGGTGGAGAGCGTGCGGATCATCATCTGTATGACCTCCCTTTTCAGCCGGCGTCGGCCTCGCGAATTTCTGTCGATCGGTTCTTGCCAATATTAGCGCAGGATACGTCCTCGCTCATTGCGATGGATCAAATTCGTTATGGGGCGAGTGCCGTGCCAAACCGCACCGATCGGCAGCGCCCGCGTTGGAAACCGCGCGGGCGTTTCGACTGCCGCTTCGGTGATGATCGCAGGGTTAGGCGCGAAAAACTGGATCGCTCGGGCCGGCGATGGACACGCTATTCGCGTGCCTCGCGTCCCGAGACCTTTTCGACAAGGACCCGGACCTGCGGCACGCTGTCCGACTCGGGGGCGTGACGCGCGGGAGAGCGCATCCTTGCAGCCGCGACGATCACTCCGGCACGCCGGCGATGCTCAGCGCCTCGACGTAACGCTCGGCGAACACCTTGTCCAGCCACGGGTTGATCTGCCTCTGCAGGGTGAGCGTGTATGTCGGGAAAGCATCCATCAGCCGCCGCGCCGCCGCCTGCGCCTCGTGAAGCCGGTTCAGTTTGACCAGCGCCATGATAACCACCCGGTGCGACGAGCCGTAGTTCGGCATCTCGTGCAGCGCGCGTTCTCCCCATGCCAGCGCTTCCTCGTAGCGCTCGAGCATCAGGTAGCTCATGCCGATGCCGGAGAGCGCGATGCCCTTCTCGGGGTCGACCGGGCTCAGCCGCATGGCCCTGTGAAAGTGCTCGATCGCGACGAGCGGGCGGCTGGAATGCGCGTTCACCCAGCCGCAGCCCGTATGGCCCTGCGCCGAATTGGGGTTGAGCAGCAGTGATCGTTCGATCGTGCGCAGCGCCATCTCGTACTCTTTCGCGCTGTAGGCGATCACCTGCGCGGCGAAGCGCAGGCTCGTGGGGTCGTCGCGCGCTTCCGCCAGCACCTCGCGCGCCATGCGCGCGGCGACGCGGGTATCGTCCGGCTCATGCCAGCACTGGCTCACGGACAGGCTGCGGATATAGGCGCCGAGTCCCTTCGCCAGGTTGAAGCCGGGGTCGATGCTGAGCGCCTCGTTGGTGAGCCGGCGCACGTCGGCAAAGCCTTCGCGCGTCATGCTGTAGAAGCGCGGCAGCGCGCGAAGGTAGAGGTCGTAGGCGCTTATGTAGTCGGTCGGCTTCATGCGCGCCTGCTTGATCTCCTCCAGCCGGATGCTCGGCTCGACAGCGCCGACGACGCTCTCGGTCACCTTGTCCTGCAGGTCGAAGATGTCGCTCAGGTCGCCCTCGAAACGGTCGGTCCAGATATGGTGTCCGCTGATCGCGTCCACCAACTGCCCACTGATGCGCACCCGCGATCCTGCTCTGCGGATGCTGCCCTCGAGCACGTAGCGGACGCCCAGCTCGCGCCCGACCTGGCGCAGGTCCACCGCCCGGCCCTTGTAGGTGAAGGACGAATTGCGGGCGATCACGAAGAAGGAGTTCACCCGGCTCAATCCGGTGATGATGTCCTCCACCAGCCCGTCGGCGAAGTATTCCTGGTCGGGGTCGCCGCTCATGTTGGTGAAAGGCAGGACAGCGATCGAGGGTCTCTCGGGCAAGGGAGGCGGTGCAGCCACCGCGGCGCTGGCGTCAGTCTCGACGCGGTAGGCGCGCACGGGCCGCTCGATGTTCTTCAGACGCAGCTCGCCGAGCGGCGTGAAGCCGCAGTCGAGCTTGCCCTGAAGGTGGTCGTAGGCGGTGCCCGAGACGACCACGGTACCGGGATCGGCGATGCCTTCGAGGCGGGCGGCGATGTTGACCCCGTCGCCGTAGAGGTCGCCGTCCTCCTCGCAGACCACGTCGCCGAGATTGACGCCGATGCGCAAGTGAATCCGCTCGTCCTCGGCCGTCTCCGCCTCGCGTTCCGCCACGGCCTGCTGGATCGCGATCGCCGCGTTCACTGCGTTGACGACGCTGGCGAATTCGCACAGCATGCCGTCGCCGGTGCGCTTGACGATCCGACCCCGGTGCTCGGAGACCAGTGGTTCGAGGAGATCCTTGCGGTAGATCTTCAGCCGTTCGAGCGTGCCTCGCTCGTCGCGTTCCGTCAGGCGCGAATAGCCGACCACGTCGCAAGCCAGGATCGCCGCGAGGTGACGCTGCGTGGTCGTTGCACCCGTCGGCCAGGCGTCCGCACGCGGACCGCCTCCCGTCCATGTCCTGCCGACTTCCAGACGCGCCGCGCGCATGGTGCCCATCTCTTCCAGTCCTCCGCCCTTCGCCGATGCGGAACGCAGCTTGACCTTGCCTATTCCTGGGACGCTGACGCACCACGCCCAGAAGGCCGGAGATATTTCCCGCTCTGTGTAACCGGCTGACGCCACCGTGGCGGTGCTATTGTATCGGCCATCGTCGCCAGAGACCGCTCAAACCCTCAGCAGCGTCTGCACCGGATGGCTGGGAGAGCTGGCGACGACAGCGGCCAGATTTCAAAATGGAGACACGACCCGACCTGCCAACGAAGTCAACCGAGGTGGATTTTCGGGTGGTTGGAATGCCACCCAGCTCCAGTGTATCCTCTTGGAAATAAAGCATTTCGAGCAGAGGAACTGGTGCCGCTTGCGTGACTCGAACACGCGACCCCATCATTACGAATGATGTGCTCTACCAACTGAGCTAAAGCGGCCCGGGAAGCGCTAGGCCTCCAAGATGGGCTGCGTGATAGACTCAACCCGCCGCGAATTCAAGATGGCTTGCGGCGAATTCAAATAAGCAACCGCGAATTCGGGCCGGAACTGGCATTCGCGCCGGCTCCGGGCTTGCCTCAAAGCAGCCGCAGGAGCAATGCGACGCCGGTCCGAAGCACAGCGCCTGCCGGCTGGTGCGGGACCGCTTCGGCGAAATAGGTTGATTTCCTTGAAAAAAACCGCCGAAATCCGGTTTGTCCGGTTGCGCCGCGCAGAATGCGGCCGCCGGCCCGTTGATTGATTGGCCGCCTGCCGCTAACGATCATGGCAGGAATGTGCAGAGGGATTTGGCTTGGACGCGATCGAAAAAGCGATCCGCAACGCCTTCGAGAAGGGCAATGCCGAGGACCGCGTCTTTCGCGAGCGGGTCTATCGCTCGGCCTTTGCCGCGCTCGACCGCGTGCTGCAGGCCAATCCGAACGTGACCGTGGAAATGGCCATCAAGCGCCGCAAGGCGGTGCAGGCCAAGATCGCCGAGATCGAATCGGAGTTCCTGCCGGCGGTCCCCGATGTCGCCGCGCTGGACGAGAGTGACACGGCGGCGGCGGTTGCCCCTGAAATCGCCATGTCGGACGAGACCGCCGCGCCGGCGCCCACTGTGGAACCGCCGACGCAAACCGCGCCCGCTCAGCCGTCGCCGGCGATCGTGGTCGATGGCCCTGTGCAGCCTTCAGCTTCCGATGCGCCACGCTCGCGCGTGCTGCCAGTCGTCCCCGACATCATGCCCGGCGACCTTCCCGATGCGCCGACGCTCGATTCGCCGGCATCCGCCGCAGCGGAAGACGGCGAGGCGGAGGTGGCGCCGGATCGCGACGAGCGGCGGATCAGGGGACGTCGCCTGCCGCTGACGGCGATCTTCCTCGGCGTGACGCTGCTAGCCGCCGCCGGCATCGGGCTCTATTTCGCCAAGCAGACCGGCGTCTTCAAGACCGCGGCCGAACTCGACACCGGCCCGCCCCAGGCGCCGCCGACGGTCGAGGACGACGAGGCGGCCGAGCCGCCCGCCGGGTCGCCGGAAAAACAGGGCGAGGCCGCGCAGCAGCGCGACTGGATCAGTGTCTTCTCACCGGCTGACCCGACCCATGTCGCGGCGCCCGCCGACGCCAAGGCCGAGGTGATGCAGGACGACACCGGCTCGTTCCTGCGCATCCGCTCCGGCGCTTCCGGCTCGGCCATCGCCTTCGACGTCGGCCAGGGCGTGCTGGAAAAGCTCGTCGGCAAGCATGCCATGTTCGACATCGTCGCCCGCTCGGAAGAGGGCAAGGAGACTCAGATCTCGGTCGACTGCAATTTCGGCGAGCTCGGCGATTGCGGCCGCAAGCGCTATGCGGTCGGTCACGAGCGCAACGAATATCTGTTCGACGTGCAGTTCCCGGACAAGCAGCCGGGCGCGGCCGGCACCATTGCCATCAACTCCGACTTCGACAAGCAGGGCAAGTCGGTCGATATCTACGAGGTCCGCGTCTCGATCGCGCAGTAACGTCGCTCGTCCCATCGACCTAGGCGCAGCACCCCACCCGCGCCTTCGGCGCGACCTCCCCATCAAGGGGAGGTAGGGTTGGCGCGACATTCTACCTCCCCTCGATGGGGAGGTCGGCGCGAAGCGCCGGGTGGGGTGAAGCGCCTGCGGCGGATTTCCTAGCTGTCCAGCAACGCCTGCAGCGTCTCGATGCGGTCCGCCTCGGCCGCCGGCTTGTCCCAGCGCAGCCGTGAAATACGCGGAAAACGCATGGCGACGCCCGATTTGTGTCGGGTCGAGCGGTTGAGCCCCTCGAACGCCACCTCCAGCACCAGGCCGTTGTCGCGGTCGGCGCGAACCGAGCGCACCGGGCCGAAGCGCTCGACAGTGTTGTCGCGGACATATTTGTCGATCTGCTTCAGCTCCTCGTCGGTGAAGCCGAAATAGGCCTTGCCGACCGGCACCAGCTCTTCCGCGCCTTCCGGGCCCGACCAGACGCCGAAGGTGTAATCGGAGTAGAAGCTCGAGCGCTTGCCATGGCCGCGCTGCGCATACATTAGCACCGCGTCGACCGTGTGCGGATCGCGCTTCCATTTGAACCACGGACCCTTCGGCCGGCCGGCGAGATAGGGCGAATCCCAGCGCTTCAGCATCACCCCTTCGATGATCGGATGCGGCGGCGCCTGGCGAAGCTCTTCCAGCGCCTGCCAGTCGGGGAATTCGACCAGCGGCGAGAGGTCGAAGCGGCTTGGATCGAGCGTGCCGATGAAGGCTTCGAGGCGAGCCCGTCTTTCGCGCAAAGGTAGGGCGCGCAAATCCTCGCCGCCGATGTGCAGCGCATCGTAGCAACGCATGAAGGCCGGGTATTGCTGCTGGATTTTCGACGACACGCTCTTGCGGTTCAGCCGCTGCTGCAGGTCGGAAAAGGTTCCCGTCGCTTCACGCGGATCGCCGACCAGCAATTCGCCGTCGAGCGCGGCGGAGAAATCCATCGCCGCGGCGAGGTCGGGAAAGGCGCCGGAGACGTCGTCGCCGGTGCGCGAATAGAGCCGGCGGATGCCGCCTTCGCACACCGCCTGGACGCGGATGCCGTCCCATTTCCATTCGGCCGCGTAGTCGGCCGGGTCGAGCTTTTCGAGATCGCCGTCGCCGACCGGATTGGCCAGCATCACCGGACTGAACAGTGCCAGCGCGGTCCGTTCGGGCTTGCCGGCCTTGCCCTCCAGCCAGGCGAACAGCGAGATGTAGGGCGGCGTCAGCCCGTGCCACAGCTCCTCGATTTCGGTGACGTCGACCTGGCCGAGATCGGCCAGCGCCTGCTTGGCAAGCCGCGCCGAAACACCGATGCGCAGGCCACCGGTGACCAGCTTGATGATGGCGAAGCGCGCCGAGATGCTGGCGCTGTCGAGCAGCCTCGCCAGCACCTTCGGCTCGTCGGAGCGGCTCGCCGCCTGCAGCTTGCCGACCACCTCGGCCAGCGTCGGCGCGTGGTTCGGGATGTTTCCGGGCGCTTGCGGCCAGACCAGCGACACCGTCTCGGCGAGGTCGCCGACATAGTCGTAGGAATAGCCGAACAGCACCGGGTCCATGCGCTCGACCACCAGCGCCCGCAGCATCGCCGGCTTCACCGCCGCGATCGACAGGTCCCCGGTGATCGCGGCCAGCGCCAGCCCGCGGTCCGGGTCTTCGACGCTGCGGAAATAGTCGGTCAGCAGCGTCAGCTTGCCGTTGCGCGACGGCGTCAGCACGAGGCGGTCGAGGAGCTCGGCGAAGCGGTTCATGGCCGTGGCAACGGGGCAGCGCTGCGTTCTGTCGCGCCCCCCTCTGTCCTGCCGGACATCTCCCCCACAAGGGGGGAGATCAGCAGTGCGGCTGCCGGCTCATATTCTGCAACGTCGGTGATTCGCGAAGGTCGGCGTGACGTCTGATCTCCCCCCAAGTGGGGGAGATGGCCGGCAGGCCAGAGGGGGGCGCGAAGGATCGCGACGCCGGCAATTGTTGGATCAACAGCCATCAATCGCCCTCGTCCTCATAGCCCACCAGATGCAGCGGCCGCGCCGCGATGCCTTCCAGCTCGCACCAGCGCACCAGCGCTTCCTCGCGGCCGTGGGTCACCCAGATTTCCGAAGCACCCGTCTCCTTGATCGTGGTGGTCAGCTCGTCCCAGTCGGCATGGTCGGAGATGATCAGCGGCAGTTCGACGCCGCCCTGCTTGGCGCGCTGGCGGATGCGCATCCAGCCCGAGGCGAAGCAGGAGATCGGGTCGGGAAATCGCCGCGCCCAGCGGTCGGCGAAGGCCGCCGGCGGACCGACGACGATGGCGCCCGCGAAATCGTCCTTGCCGCCGCTGTCGACCGTTGCTGGGTCGAGCTGCCCGAGGTCGATGCCCTGGCTCTGGTAATATTCGCTGAGCTTCGCCAGCGCGCCATGGATATAGATCGGCCTGTCGTAGCCGCAGTCGCGCAAGAGCCGCATGACGCGCTGTGCCTTGCCGAGCGCGTAGGCGCCGATCAGGTGTGAGCGCTCCGGAAACTGCGCCGCCGATTTCAGCAGCCGGACGATTTCCTCGGTGTCCGGCGGATGGCGGAACACCGGCAGGCCGAACGTCGCCTCGGTGATGAAGATGTCGCAAGGGATCGGCTCGAACGGCTTGCAGGTGGCGTCCTTCTGGCGCTTGTAGTCGCCGGAAGCGACGATGCGCATGCCCCGATGCTCGACCGCGATCTGCGCCGAGCCCAGCACATGGCCCGCCGGATGAAAGCTGACCGACACGCCGTTGAGGTCGATCATCTCGCCGAGGTCGACGGCCTGCCTGGCCCCGGCAAAATCCTCGCCATAGCGCAACGCCATGATGTCGAGCGTCTGCCGGGTCGCGAGCACCGAGCCGTGGCCGGAGCGCGCATGGTCGGAGTGGCCGTGCGTAATCAGCGCGCGGGCCACCGGCCGCACCGGGTCGATAAAGAAATCGCCGGGCGGGCAGTAGAGGCCCTCGGGGCGGGGCTTGAGCAGGTCGCTGGCGCGCATGGCTCCCAAGATAGTGGCTAAATCCGGCGCGGGAAGCCTGTTGCCAGAGACTGCTGACTCATCCTACAGCCAGCCGCCGGTCAGATCGCCGGTGGGATCCTTGCACCATGAAACCGTTCCAGGCCTCATCCGGCGACCTGACCGCCGACCGCCGCGCCGACTTCGCCGAGATGCTCGGCGCCTCCGGCGATCCCACTGCTGCGGCGGAGCTGCTGCTCGGCGCGCTCGAGCTGGCGCCGCAATGGTCAGCCGGCTGGTTCCGCCTCGGCGAGATGCAGGAAGCCGCCGGCCAGCCCGATCAGGCCGCGCAGGCTTGGGCGATGGCGTTGCGGCTGGAGCCGGCGGACAGGCTCGGCGCCGCGCTGAAGCTGCAGCTGATCGGCAAGGCGCCGGCTGCCGCCGGCCCACCCAGCGCCTTCGTCGAGACCCTGTTCGACCAGTATGCAGCTACCTTTGAGGAGTCGCTCGTCGGCAAACTCGGCTACCGGATGCCAGAATTCCTCGATCAGGCCATTCGATCGGTCCGGCCGGGCCGCTTCTCTCTGGCGGTTGACCTCGGCTGCGGCACCGGCCTGATGGGCGAAAGGCTGCGGCCGATCGCCGACCGGCTGGAGGGCTGCGACATCTCGGCGGCCATGCTGAAGCAGGCGCGGGCCAAGTGCATTTACGACCGGCTCGTCAAGGCTGACCTGCAGGACTTTGCCTTTGCCGGCCCGAAGGCCGACCTGGTGGTGGCGGCCGACGTGTTCATCTATGTCGGCGCGCTCGAAGGCATTGTGAGCACCGTCGCCGGCATGCTTTCCGAGGATGGGTTGTTTGCCTTCTCGGTCGAGACGCTGGCTGATGGAGAACTGGCCGGCGGCAACGGTTTCGCGCTGCGGCCGTCACGCCGCTATGCGCATTCGCAAGGCTACGTGCGGGACGTTCTGGCCGCCAGCGGCTTTTCGATCCGGCGGCTGGAAGGCACCGTTATCCGGCATGATCGCCGCGAGCCGATCGAAGGGTTTGCCGTGGTGGCGGAGAAGCGTCCAAGGCCGCCGATGCTGTGATCCTTCACATCCCCTCTGTCACGCCGGCCTCTGTTTGATCTTTGCTGCGAAAAAGCCCGAATCGCGTGTCGGGGTTGCGGGGGGCGGATATCGCACGGAGGGAAGCCATGCGCTGGAACTTGATGGTTTTGGCCTCGTGCCTGGCAATGGCCGGCTGCGTCGGCGGCACCTCGATGGCGGAACGCCAGGACGAGGACGTTCAGTCCTCGCTGCAATATGACAGCGTGCCTTGCGATCAGCTGATTGCCCAGCGCAATGGTCTGGCCGAGCAAAATCACCTGCCGACGACCGCCAAGACGACCTTCTCCAACCCGGCCATGGGTTTTGGTCCGTTCACGCCCGACATGCGCTCCAAGGCGACGCGCGACAGCGACAGGGCAAGCGGCCAGATCGACGCCATGAACCGGTCGATCGAGCGCCGCGACTGCGGCCAGCCGAAAAAGAAGAACAAGTTCGAGCTGCCCGGCTCGAAGCCGTCTTGAGGATTTAGAGCAATTCCAGGAAAAGTGTGTAACGGTTTTCCGTCCGGAATTGCGTAGAAACAAATAGTTAGAGCGGTTCGGCGATTTCATGAAACGCTGAACCGCTCTAGTATCCGGCCTCGCGGTCGACGATATTGTCGAGCTTTTCGCCGCGCTCGTAAGCCGCCATCTGCCGCAGCATGATCGGCACCAGATGCACCGGATCGGAGGTCGCCGCCGCATGCGGCGTCACGAACACCTTCGGATGCGCCCATAGCGGGCTGGTCTTCGGCAGCGGCTCGACCTCGAACACGTCGAGGCTCGCCTCCTTCAGCGTGCCGTCCTCCAGCGCGCGCAGGATGTCGGCATCCTTCTGCAGGCGTCCGCGTCCGGCATTGATCAGCACCGAGCCGCCGAGGCCGTTGCGCTTGCGCAGTTCCTTCAGAAGGCTGTAGTTGACGATGCCTTGTGTCTGGGCCGTCAGCGGCAGCAGCACCACCAATATGTCGGTGGCGTTGAGGAAAGGGATCAGCCCGGCCTCGCCCGCATAGGTGGAAACACCTTTCATCGGCCGCTCCGTCCGCGACCAGCCATTGACCGAGAAGCCCAGCGACAACAGCACCGACGCCGCCGCGCGGCCGAGATTGCCGAGCCCCATGATGCCGACCGAGATGTCGCCGGCCGGCCGCTGCGGCGGCTCGTGCCAGGTCTTCTTCTTCTGCTGCGCTTGATAGAGCATGCCCTGGCGGTGATGGTCGAGCACGCGCCAGACCACGTACTCGGTCATGTATTGGGTGAGGTTGTCGGCGACCACCTTGACGATCGGCACGTCGGGCAGGCCGGGATCGGCGAAGATATGGTCGACGCCGGCGCCGATCGAGAAGATGGCGCGCAGATTGGGCAGGGACGAAAGCAGGTTGGCCTTCTGCTTCCACACCACCGCATAGGTAATCGAGGGATCGCTGGCGCCGTCCGGCTCCAGCACCACCTCGCGCTCGGCCGAGAGCAGCTCGCGCCAGCGCTGCGGATGAAAGCCGGTGACGGCAAGCAGGACGCGGCCTTTTTCCATGTGCGGATTTTTCTTCCCTGTCATTTCAGCCCTGGCCCTGCCTATTCGCTGACCACGCCGGTCGGCGCCGTCTCGATCCGGAACGCGGCCGAGATCAGTGCCCGAGTATAGTCGGTTTGCGGGCTGCCAAAAATCTGTTCGGAAGGCCCGGCTTCGACGATCTGGCCATTGCGCATGACGATGACGTCGTTGGCAAGCGCGCGGATGACTTTCAGGTCGTGGCTGATGAACAGATAGGCGAGATCGTGCTTGGCCTGCAGGCTGCGCAGGAGGTCGACGACCTGCGCCTGCACGCTCATGTCGAGCGCCGAGGTCGGCTCGTCCAGCATGACGAAGCGCGGGTTGAGCACCATGGCGCGGGCGATGGCCACGCGCTGGCGCTGGCCGCCGGAGAATTCGTGCGGATAGCGGTTGCGCGTCTCGGGATCGAGCCCGACCTCCTTCAGCACGTCGGCGACCTTGTCGTCGCGCTGGTCGGGCGTGAGCTTCGGCTCGTGGATCCTCAGTCCTTCCTCGATGATCTCGGCGATCGACATGCGCGGGCTGAGCGAGCCGAACGGGTCCTGGAAGACGATCTGAAGCTCGCGCCTGAGCGGCCGCATGGCATTGAAGGAGAGCTGGTTGATGTCGCGCCCGTCGAACTGGATGGTTCCGGTCGACGAGATCATCCTGGCCAGCGCCAGTCCAAGCGTCGTCTTGCCCGAGCCGGATTCGCCGACGACGCCGAGCGTCTGGCCGGCCCGCACGGTGACGTCGATCCCGTCCACCGCCTTCACATTGTCGACGGTGCGGCGGAAGAAGCCGCGCTTGATCGGGAACCAGACCTTGATGTCCTTGCCCATCATCACCGCCTTGGCGTCGGCATTCGCCGCCGGCGGCTTGCCTTTCGGCTCGGCCGCCAGCAGGTGCTTGGTATAGGCATGCTGCGGATTGGCGAAGATGTCCTTGGTCGGGCCACTCTCGACGATCTTGCCCTTGGTCATCACGCAGACGCGGTCGGCGATCTTCCTGACGATGCCGAGATCATGGGTGATGAACAGCATCGACATGCCCTTGCGGGCCTTGAGCTTCGCAAGCAGCTCGAGGATCTGCGCCTGCACGGTGACGTCGAGCGCCGTCGTCGGCTCGTCGGCGATCAGAAGCTCCGGCTCGTTGGCCAGCGCCATGGCGATCATGACACGCTGGCGCTGGCCGCCGGAAAGCTGGTGCGGATAGGCGTCGAGCCTCTTTTCAGGGTCGCGTATGCCGACCTCGTTGAGCAGTTCCAGCGTGCGCGCTCGAGCCTGCCTGTCGCCGAGCCCCTGGTGCAGCTTCAGCACCTCGACGACCTGCTGCTCGATCGTGTGCAGCGGATTGAGCGAGGTCATCGGCTCCTGGAAGATCATGGTGATCTTGTTGCCGCGCACCCGCCTCAGCGCCCGCTCGTCCATGAACAACAGGTCGGCGCCCTGGAACAGAATCCGTCCGGACGGGTGGCTGGCCGTCGGGTAGGGCAGGAGCTTCAGCACCGACAGCGCCGAGACCGACTTGCCGGAACCGGACTCGCCGACCAACGCCACCGTCTCGCCCTTGGCGATGTCGAAGGAAATGTGGTCGACGGCCAGCGACTGCTTGCCGCCTTGCGCGAAGGCGACGCTGAAATCGCGGACGGAAAGCAGGGGCTCGCTCATTTGAACGTCTTGCGCGGATCGAAGGCGTCGCGCGTCGCCTCGCCAACGAAAACCAGCAGCGACAGCATCAGCGAGATGACGATGAAGGCGGAAATGCCGAGCCACGGCGCGTTGAGGTTGCGCTGCGCCTGCTTCAGCATTTCGCCGAGCGAGGCCGAGCCCGGCGGCAGGCCGAAGCCTAGATAGTCGAGCGAGGTCAGCGTCGAGATCGAGCCGGAGAGCAGGAAGGGCAGGAAGGTCAGCGTCGCCACCATGGCGTTGGGCAACAGGTGCCGGAACATGATAGTGCGGTTGGGCACGCCGAGGGCGCGCGCGGCGTTGACATATTCGAAGTTGCGGGCGCGCAGGAACTCGGCCCTGACCACGCCGACCAGCGCCACCCAGGAGAACAAGAGCATCAGGCCGAGCAGGATGAAGAAGCCGGGCGGCAAGATGGCGGCGACGATGAGCAGCAGATAGAGCACCGGGATCGCCGACCAGATCTCGATAAAGCGCTGGAACAAAAGGTCCGTCCAGCCGCCGAAATAGCCTTGCATGGCGCCGGCCGCCACGCCGATCAGCGACGATCCCACAGTCAGGATCAGGCCGAACAGGACGGATATCCTGAAGCCGTAGATCAGCCGCGCCAGCACGTCCCGCGCCTGGTCGTCGGTGCCCAGCCAGTTCCAGTTGCCGACCGAGCAGTTCGGGTCGGCCGCGCCTTGCGGGTATTGGTTGCAGAGCGTCTTCTTGTCGTAGAGCCAGGAAGGCTTGGTCGGAGCCGCCTCGGGAATGGCGTTGTTGACCGTCTGGTAGGAGTAGCGCACCGGTGGCCAGATCATCCAGCCATTGGCGTTGATCTCGTCCTGGATGACGGGGTCGCGATAGTCGGTCACGGCATAGAAGCCGCCGAATTTCTCTTCCGGATAGGCGACCAGCACCGGGAACAGGATCTCGCCCTTATAGGAGGCGATGATCGGCTTGTCGTTGGCGATGAACTCGGAAAACAGCGACAGCACGAACAGGATGAGAAAGATCCACAACGACCAGAAGCCGCGCCGGTTCGACTTGAAGTTCTGCAGGCGCCGCTGGTTGAGAGGCGACAGCCAGTGGCGGGCGATGCGGGCCGGCGTCGTTGCGGCAGCGGCTTCCGCCATCAGACGTCCCTCCGCTCGAAATCGATGCGCGGATCGACCCAGGTGTAGATGAGGTCGGACAGAAGATTGATGAACAGGCCGAGCAGCGAGAAGATGTAGAGGTTGGCGAACACCACCGGATAGTCGCGGTCGACGACGGACTTGAAGCCGAGCAGGCCGAGCCCGTCGAGCGAGAAGATGTTCTCGATCAACAGCGACCCGGTGAAGAAGGCCGAGATGAAGGCGCCGGGAAAGCCGGCGATGACGATCAGCATGGCGTTGCGGAAGACGTGGCCGTAGAGCACCTTGCGCTCCGACAGGCCCTTGGCGCGCGCCGTCACCACATACTGCTTGCGGATTTCTTCAAGGAAGGAGTTCTTGGTCAGCAGCGTCGTCGTGGCGAAGGCCGACAGCACCAGCGCCGTCAGCGGCAAGGTCATGTGCCAGAAATAGTCGACGATCTTGTCCGGCCACGAGAGCTGGTCCCAATTGTCCGAGACGATGCCGCGCAGCGGGAACCAGTCCCAGAACGAGCCGCCGGCAAACAGCACCATCAACAGGATACCGAACAGGAAGCCGGGAATGGCGTAGCCGACGATGACCACGCCGCTGGTCCAGACGTCGAAGGCCGAGCCGTCCTTGACCGCCTTGCGGATGCCGAGCGGAATCGAGATCAGGTAGGACAGAAGCGTGATCCACAGGCCGATCGAGATCGACACCGGCATCTTTTCCAGGATCAGCTTGAGCACCGAGATGTCGCGGAAATAACTGTCGCCGAAATCGAAGCGGGCGTAGTTCCACAGCATCATGCCGAAGCGCTCGAGCGGCGGCTTGTCGAAGCCGAACTGCTTTTCCAGCTTCTTGATGAATTCCGGATCGAGCCCTTGCGCGCCGCGATATTTCGAGCTGACGTCGCCGGCGACATCGAAATTGCCGCCACCGCCGCCGGCATCGCCACCGCCGCCGCCGAGCCGATCGGTGCCACCCTGGTGGGTCAGCCTGGCGATGACCTGTTCTACCGGCCCGCCGGGTGCGAACTGGATGACGGCGAAGGAGATCGCCATGATGCCGAACAGGGTCGGGATCATCAACAGGATGCGGCGCAGTATATAGGCGCCCATCAGGCATCGTCCTTCTTGAGTAGGCCCGCCGTACCTGAAAGCGTCGCCAAGGCAGTCGCTTCAGACCAATTGTCGACGCCGGCGCCGCCCCTCATTGTCCTGCCGGACATTTCTCCCCGTATAGAGACGGGGAGAAAGGGGCTGGCCCCAATCTCGGCGCTTTCGCTGCGACGCTTGCGATTGGCGAAACCATTGGTGAAGGCCTCCCTCTCCCCGTTACTATACGGGGAGAGGATGCCGGCAGGCAGGTGAGGGGCGGCGCCAACGCCCGCAAGAAATTCACCCTTTGCCAATCTTTGCCGCCTTGCCCTTGTCGACCCACCACAGCGTTTCGACCGGAAAGCCGAAATCGGGTTTCTGCTCGGGAAAGCCGAACATGTCCCAATAGGCGCTTCGGTGATTCGCCAGGAACCAACTTGGAATCCAATCGCGCCGCGCGCGCAAGGCCCGATCGAGCGCCCGCATCGCAACGGTCAGGCTTTCGCGGTCCTTGGCGGCGCCGACGGCGTCGATCAGAGCGTCGATCGCCGGGCTTGCTATGCCCGGCAGGTTGCGCGAGCCGGTGACCGTCGCCGTGCTCGAATGGAAGAAGATCTCGACATCGTCGCGGGTCGGAGTCGCCGAAAAGGAGAAGGCGGCTGACAACAGATCGAAATCGAAGGTCGACTGCCTGAGCTCATACTGCGCCGAATCGACCAGCCTGATCGTGGCGTCGATGCCCACCGCCTTCATGTTGGCGATCCAGGGCGAATAGACCTGGACGAAGGTTTCGTCATCGACCAGGAACTCGGCCGCCAGCCGTCCGCCCTTGTCGTTGACGACGAAATCGCCGGACCGCTTCCAGCCGGCCTCGGCGAGCAGCTTGGCCGCCTTGCCCAGCATCTTGCGGTCGCGCCCCGAACCGTCCGAGGCGGGTTGCGTCACCGCCTCGCCGAAGGTCTCCGGCGGCAGCTGGTCGCGCAGCGGCTCCAGCAGGGCAAGCTCCTCGGGCGAAGGCGTGCCTTGCGCGCGAAAGTCCGATTTCTCGAAGCACGATTGCGAGCGCTCGTAGGAGCCGTAGAAGAAGTTGCGCCGCGTCCATTCGAAGTCGAAGCAGAGCCCGATCGCTTGCCGCACGCGCGGGTCGCGAAACTGCTCACGCCGCTGGTTGACGGCGGTGGCCTGCATCGAGGGCAAGGCCTCGGCCGGGAATTCGTGCTTGACCACCTTGCCGGCGGTGAAGGCCGGAAAGTCGTAAGCCGTCGCCCAGACCCGCGAAGTGAACTCCTCCCTGTAGAGGATCTCGCCCTTCTTGAAGGCTTCGAAGCCGGCGGTGCGATCCTGGTAGAATTCGATGCGGATGCGCTCGAAATTGTTCTGGCCACGATTGGCCGGAAGATCCTTGCCCCAATAGTCGGCCACCCGCTCAAATTCGATCCAGGCCCCGGCCGACCAGCGGCCGACCTTGTAGGCGCCGCATCCGAGCGGCGGGTTGAGTTGCGAGGAATCGAATGGGTTGGCGGTATAGAAGGCCTTCGACAGGATCGGGAATTCGACGATGTTGAGGATGGTGCGGGCGGATTGCTTGCCGGAGAAACTCAGCCTGAGCGTGCGCGGATCGACGGCGACCGCATCCTCGAGATGGGCTAGCGACAGCGACAGGTCGGGATGGCCCCTTTCTTTGAACAGCTTCAAGGAGAAGGCCGCGTCCTCGGCGGTCAGCGGCGTGCCGTCATGGAAGCGCGCCTCGGGCCTCAGCGAAAAGGTGAAGCTGTTGCGGTCGTCCGCAATCGTCACGCCGTCGGCAATCAGGCCGTAGACGGCGTCCGGCTCGTCCAGCGCCCTGGTCATCAGCGAATCGAAGCACAGGCCCATGCGGGGCGGCGAATCGCCCTTGGGCGTGTAGGAGTTCAGCGTGTTGAAGGTCTGCGGGCTCTGGTTGTAGCCCCAGTTGGGCGGCGAGAAGTTGAATGTGCCGCCTTGCGGCGCGTCGATGTTAACGTAGTCGAAATGCGCGAAATCCGGCTTGTATTTCAAGTCGCCGAACGCCGACAGTCCGTGCAGTTTCACGCCCGTCGGAGTGGCGGCGAAGGCGCGGCCGGGTAATAGCGCGGCGGCCGTGGCGGCGGCGCCGAGCGCCAGGACATCGCGGCGGGAGAGCGCCATCGTCGGTTGTCGACCCATCAATTGCTGCTCTTGTATTTGGCGGCCAGCGCCTTTTCCTTCGCCGGGTCGATCCACCAGGAACTCTGGTCGGCGCCGCTATAGGTCGGCTGCTTTTCCGGGATGCCGAACTTGTTCCAGTAGGCGAGCCACAGCACGGCGCGGTAGTATTGCGGCACCACATAGAAGTTCCACAGCAGCACCCGGTCGAGCGCGTGGGTGGCGGCGACGAGGTCGTCGCGGTCGGTGGCGAAGATGATGCGGTCGACGAGCGCGTCGACGACCGGATCCTTGATGCCGGCATAGTTGCGCGACCCAGGCTTGTCGGCGGCCTTCGAGCTCCAGAAGTCGCGCTGCTCGTTGCCGGGCGATTCAGACTGCCCGAGCTGACCTATGATGACGTCGTAATCGAAATTGTTGACGCGGTTGACATACTGGGTCTGGTCGATGATGCGCAGCGTCGCATCGACACCGATCTTACGCAGATTGGCGATCCAGGGACTGGCGATGACCTGGTCGGTATCGTTCCAGCCGAGGATCTCGAATTTGAATGGCGCGCCGGTCTTGGCATTCACCATCTTGCCGCCCTTGATGACCCAGCCGGCCTTGGCGAACAGCTCGACCGCCTGCTTCAGATATTTCCGCTCGGCCTGAGGGGTATCATAGACCGGCAGCTTGAATTCCTGCGTGAAGAGCTCGGATGGCAGCTTGTCGCGGTACTTTTCCAGGATTTCCAGCTCCTTGCCCTGCGGCAGGCCGCTGGATGCCAGTTCCGTGCCCTGGAAATAGCTCTGCGTGCGGGTGTTGAAACCATAGAAAAGCGTGCGGTTCATCGTCTCGAAATCGAACGGATAGGTCAGTCCCTCGCGCACCAGGCGATCCCCAAACAGGGGACGCCGCTGGTTCAGCATGAAGGCCTGCATCGGCTCGGGTGAGGTGGTCTTGAACTCCTGTTTGATGACGTCGCCGGCCTGGATCGCCGGGAAATTATAGAACGTCTTCCAGCGCTTCGAGCTGTTTTCCGGCTTGATGTCGTCAAGTCCGCCTTTTGTGAAGGCCTGCCAGGCGGCATTGTCATCGAGGATGTAGGTGAAACGCTGCGTATCGAAATTCTCGCGGCCGATCTTCACCGGCAGCTTGGCGGCCCAATAGTCCGGCACGCGCTGCCAGACGATTTCCGAACCCGGCTTGAAGCTGGCGATCTTGTAGGCGGCCGAGCCGAGCGGCGGTTCCAGCGTCGGTCTGGTGACATCGCGCTTCTTGCCGTTGGCGTCGGTGCCTTCCCACCAGTGCTTCGGCAGCACGGCGAGGTCGCCGATGATCTTCGGCAGCTCGCGATTGCCCTTCTGGTTGAAATGGAACTCGACCTCGCGGTCCGAGATGGCGACGGCGTCGGTAACGTTCTCGAAATAGCGGCTGTATTGCGGGCTGTTGGCCTTCAGCACCTGGAACGACCAGATCACGTCGTCGGTGGTGATCGGCTGGCCGTCATGCCATCTTGCCCTCGGGTCCAGCCGGTAGGTCGCCGAGGAATAGTCGGCCGGATATTTGTAAGCGTCCGCGATCAGCGGATGGCTGGTGCTGCCTTCGTCGGTCGACTGCTCCATCAGCGTGTCGTAGAGCAGCCCGCCACCGAAGCCGACCAGCCCCGCGGCCGGCGAGCCCTGCACGATGTAGGGGTTGAAGCTGTCGAAGGTGCCGAGAACGACGGAATTGTAGGTGCCGCCCTTCGGCGCGTCCGGATTGACGTAGTCGTAGTGCTGGAAGTTGTCGCCGTATTTGGAGTCGCCGATCAGCGAGGAGGTGGTGCGCCATTCATCCGCGAAGCCGGCCTGCAGGCTGCCGGCAAGGGCGGCCGCGATCAGTGCGGATTTGAGAACAGTTCGGCCAACCGTCATGCGTTCTCCTCTAGCGAACAATCCCCACCGGCAATCTAGATCATTTGACGACCGTGAAAACCGCAATGCGCAGGCTTTGTCGCCACACATGCGGTTTTCCTAACAGAAAAGCCGGGACGAACCCGGCTTTTCTGAGGATGTCTTATGACAAATTGTTTATTGAGCGGGTGCCGCCGGCTTGGCGGGGGCTGCGCCCTCGGCCGGCTTGGCCGGCGCGGCACCTTCAGCAGGCTTGGCTTCGGCCGCAGCGCCCGGCGCCGGCAACGGCTTGGGGCTGTCCGACAGCGTGCGCAGATAGGCGATCACGTTGGCACGGTCCTCGTCCTTCGGCAGGCCGGCAAAACCCATCGCCGTGCCCTTCACGAACTTCTTCGGCGAAGTGATGAAGTGGTTGAGGTTGTCGTAGGTCCACTTCTCGGCGCCGCCCTTGGAAAAATCCTTCATGCCGGCCGAATAGGCGAAGCCCTCATGCTCGGCGACGGGACGGTCGACGATGTCCCAGAGATCGGGGCCGACCTTGTTCGGGCCGCCCTTCTCGCCGGAATGGCAGGCCTGGCATTTCTTGAACACGGCCGCGCCCGCCTCGACATTGGCGGTGGCGAGCAGGTCGGCGATCGGCTTGGCTTCAGCGGCCGGGGCGGCCGGGCCGCCTTCGGCGGGCTCTGCCGCCTCGATGGCGAAGCCGGGCTTCTCGGGTGCGGGCGAGGCAAACAGTGCGTCGGACACGATGCCGACCGAAAAGACGACGAAGACGGTGCCAAGGAGACCGGCGAGCAGCTTGTTGACTTCGTTGGAATCCATACGCCCCTTGCTCCCTTTTCCGGCGGACCGATCCGTCCACTCCGTCCGTCGGTATCCCGAACCGACCTCTCAGGCCGATCAAATCGGGCGGAAACTAGGTCTTTTGCTCCGGCGTTGCAACACCTATAAGGGCGCTTCCAGTGAGACCTTTTGCCACTTTCGCCAGCCCCCTTTTCCAACGCCCCGTCGCACCGATGTCCACGCTCATCCTTATCCCGGCCCGCATGGCCTCGACCCGCCTGCCGGGCAAGCCGCTGGCCGACATTTCTGGCGTGCCGATGATCGTCCATGTCGCCCGCCGCGGCGCCGAGGCCGGGCTTGGCCGGGTCGTGGTGGCGACAGACACCGAGGCGGTGGCGGAAGCGGTGCGCGCGCACGGCTTTGAGGCCGTGATGACGCGTGACGATCACCAGTCCGGCTCCGACCGCATTTTCGAGGCGCTGAATGCGCTCGATCCGGAGAAAAAGGTCGAAACCATCGTCAACGTGCAGGGCGACCTGCCGACCATCGATCCCCAGATCATCGGCGCGTCGCTGAGGCCGCTCGAGGATAAATCGGTCGACATCGCCACGCTCGGCGTCGAGATCGTCCGCGACGAGGAGAAGACCAATCCGAACGTCGTCAAGATCGTCGGTTCGCCGCTGTCTGCGACACGGCTCAGGGCGCTCTATTTCACCCGCGCCACCGCGCCCTGGGGCGAGGGGCCGCTCTATCACCATATCGGCCTCTACGCCTATCGGCGAGCCGCGCTCGAGCGCTTCGTCGCGCTGAAGCCGTCGCCGCTGGAACGACGCGAGCGGCTGGAACAGCTGCGGGCGCTGGAGGCCGGCATGCGCATCGATGCCGAGATCGTGCAGTCCGTGCCGCTCGGCGTCGACACGCCCGACGACCTGGAGCGCGCCAGGGAAATCCTTTCAAACTGAGATATTGGGCATGCCTGAAAAGACCAACAGAATATCCTTCCAGGGCGAACCGGGCGCCAATTCCGACACCGCCTGCCGCAACATGTTCCCGTCGATGGAGCCGTTGCCGTGCCCGACCTTCGAGGATGCCTTCAACGCGGTCGAGACCGGCAAGGCCGAGCTCGCCATGATCCCGATCGAGAACACCATTGCCGGGCGCGTCGCCGACATCCATCACCTGCTGCCGGAATCGCGGCTGCACATCGTCGGCGAATATTTCCTGCCGATCCATTTCCAACTGATGGTGCTGCCGGGGGTGAAGCGCGAAGAGATCAAGACCGTGCACAGCCACATTCATGCGCTCGGCCAGTGCCGCAAATACATCCGCAAGAACGGCTGGAAGCCGGTGGTCGCCGGCGACACGGCGGGCTCGGCGAAGATGGTCTCCGAGGTCAAGGATCGCACCATGGCGGCGCTGGCGCCGGCACTCGCCGCCGAGCTTTACGGCCTCGACATCATCGAGAAGAACGTCGAGGACACCGACTCCAACGTCACCCGCTTCGTCGTTTTGACCAAGAACAAGCAGTGGGCCGAGCGGCCGTCTGCCGATGCCAAGATGATGACCACCTTCATCTTCCGCGTCCGCAACGTGCCGGCCGCGCTCTACAAGGCGATGGGTGGCTTCGCCACCAACGGCATCAACATGACCAAGCTGGAGAGCTACCAGCTCGGCGCCTTCACCGCGACGTTGTTCTACGCCGACATCGAGGGCCATCCTGACGATCCGCTGGTCAAGCTGGCGCTCGACGAGCTGCGCTTCTTCTCGCGCGAGATGCGCATCCTCGGCGTCTATCCGGCAAGCGCGTCGCGCGAGCAGTGGAAGGTCGCGGATTAGCTGGCTGCACCTGCGAGGTCAGGCGAGACGCTTATGCTTCGTCATCCACGGGCGAAGCAAGGAGCGAAGCGACGCGCGCAGACCCGAGCATCCATGCCGTTGCGGTCGAGCGCCGCCCACGGTGCAGAATTCTGCTCCGCTGTGCCCTTTGGTGCGTCGCTTCGCCTGGGATGACGACCTCACGAAGGTCCGGGCCAATCTCAGACGTTGGCGCTCGATCCAATCTCAGCCAAAGCCAAGCGGCACATAATCGATTTCGAGAAATCTCTCGATCTCGGGCACCCAGCGGTCGCGGACGAAGGCGACATGGTCGGGATGTTCGTTGTAGCGGGTATAGGCCGCCTGGTCGGCGAACTCCATCGAGAAGCCGAACTGGTAGTCGTTCTTCGGGCTCACCTGCCGCAACTGCTCGAAATGCGTGACGCCCTTGATCCCGGTGAGGATCTTTTTGGCGTCGTGCAGGAAGCGCTTCGTTTCCAGCGACTGCAAGGGATGCTTCAGCGTGAACACGACGGTGTGACGGATCATTCTTCTGCTCCTATTCGCTGTCGACCCAGGCGCGGATGAGGTGATGCGCGATGGCCCCCTTGGGCGGCGTGATCAAGCCATCGGCATGCGTCCTGTCGAGCATCAGGCGCACCTCGTCGCGCGAGAACCAGCGGCAGTCCTCCAGCTCGTTGAGATCGGCCTGGATGTCGTCGTTGAGCGGCTCGCCGAAGCAGCCGATCATCAGCGAATAGGGGAACGGCCACGGTTGGCTGGCGTGGTAGACGACGCGGCCGAGCCGGATGCCGGCCTCCTCCAGCGTTTCGCGGCGCACCGCCGCCTCGATCGTTTCGCCGGGCTCGATGAAGCCGGCAAGTGCTGAATACATGCCGGGCCCAAAATGCCGGCCGCGCCCGAGCAGGCATTTGTCCGCCGTCACCGTCAGCATGATCGCCACCGGGTCGGTGCGCGGGAAGTGATCGGTGCCGCAGGCCGGGCAGTGCCGCCTGTAGCCGCCGGCGCGCATTTCCGAACGGTGGCCGCATTTCGAGCAGAAGGCGTGGCTGGCATGCCAGGCAAGAAGAGCCGCCCCTTGCGCCAGCGCGCCGGCCGCCGCCTCGTCGATCAGGCCCTGCATATAGACGGAGCGGTAGTCGATCGCTTTGACGGTCTCGGGAAGCTCTTCCGGCTCGATGCCCGCCGGCACCGCCAGCACCGGGCCGGCGTCGGAAAAGCCGAGCAGCACACCCTGGTCGAGCGCGACCTTGAACGGCTGGCTTTCCGGTGCCGCGAACCAGGGGTCGAAGTTGTCGGCGTCGAGTTTCAGGTAGAGCCGGCCGCCATGCATCAAGAGAAGCCGCGTCGCGGCATCGGCGAGCGCCTGTTCGACGGAGTCGTCGGCGCGCGTCTCCGACTGCCGGTCGATCGTGTTGCCGGCGAAGCCGACGAATTGGCTCGGCTCCCGCAAGGGCGCGTCAAACAGGCGGAAGGTCATGGGGACTCAGGGCTTCGGGGATGGACACGAGGTCAGCTTATAGCGCCGCCTTGATCGTTTCGGCAAACCGCCGGATCTCGGAACTGCTGTAGGGCTCGCGCAGGCCATGCCCCCAGACCGGCCCTGGCCAGGCCGCATCGCCCTCCGAACGGGCGATGACATGGATGTGCAGCTGGCGCACGATGTTGCCCAGCGCGCCGGTATTGATCTTGGTGCAGCCTGTCGCCTTCTTCAGCGCCTGCGCCACCATGTTGGTCTCGAAGGTCAGCATCGCCTGGTCGAGCGGCGTCAGGTCATGGATTTCCTCCACGCCCGGCCGCTGCGGCACCAGGATGAGCCATGGCCAGCGGCAATCGTTCATCAGCCTGAGTTCGCACAGGCCGAGCCACATCAGCTGCTCGCTGTCCGCCTCCAGCCTGGCGTCGAGCGTGAATCCGGCCTTGAGGCCCGGCAGCATTGGCGTTTCCTTCACTTTTGTGGGCATTGCAGCGTCTTTTGAGCCATGAACGCTAGAGCGGCTGCAATGGGGCTGCAAGCGAATCATTGGCCGATATTGCGGATTTGAAGGTCTTGCTGCCCCGCGGCACATCCGGTTTGGGCTGCTCAATCAGGTCTGCCCTTGCATTTCATCGCCGAATTGCCGATATGGAGCGCGGGAGGTTGGTGGTGGACGATCCACTCGCCAACCGGGTCAGGTCCGGAAGGAAGCAGCCCTAACGAGCCCGGAACGGGTCATTGTTCCAGCCTCCCGCCTCTTCGCCTTTCTCTCGCGACATTGACGGCGCCAAGCCGTGCGGGCGAAACTATGCGCAGGTATCGGCCGCCTTCCGTCGCGGTCCTGGGAGCTTTGACGGCGAATGAGCGAAGCCGGAAACTTGGGGACGGATAAGGCAGGCGCCTATCGCGTTCTGGCGCGCAAATACCGCCCCTCGAATTTCTCCGAGCTGATCGGCCAGGAGCCGATGGTCCGCACGCTGACCAACGCCTTCGCCTCCGGGCGCATCGCCCAGGCCTGGATGCTGACCGGTGTGCGCGGTGTCGGCAAGACGACCACGGCGCGCATCCTGGCCAGGGCGCTGAACTACAAGACCGCCACCGTCGACCAGCCTTCGGTCGATCTGTCGATCCCAGGCGAGCATTGCCAGGCGATCATGGAGGGCCGCCATGTCGACGTCATCGAGATGGATGCCGCCTCGCACACCGGCATCGACGACATCAGGGACATCATCGAGCGCGTGCGCTACGCGCCGGTCTCGGCCCGCTACAAGGTCTACATCATCGACGAAGTGCACATGCTCTCCACCCAGGCCTTCAACGGCCTGTTGAAGACGCTGGAAGAGCCGCCGCCGCACGTCAAATTCATCTTCGCCACCACCGAGATCCGCAAGGTGCCGATCACGGTCCTGTCGCGCTGCCAGCGCTTTGATCTGAGGCGCATCGATGCCGGCGCGCTGGTCGCGCATCTGTCGGCGATCGCCGCCAAGGAGGGCATTTCGGTCGACGACGACGCGCTGGCGATGATCGCGCGCGCCGCCGAAGGCTCGGCGCGCGATTCGCTCTCCATCCTCGATCAGGCGATCGCCCATGGCAGCGGCACGGTCAGCGCCGAGGCCGTGCGCGCCATGCTCGGCCTCGCCGACCGCGCCCGCATCGTCGACCTGTTCGAGCATGTCATGAAGGGCGACGTCGCGGCGGCCCTGGCCGAATTCCGCGCCCAGTACGACACCGGCGCTGATCCGGCCGCGGTGCTCACCGACCTTGCCGAATTCAACCACCTCGTCACCAGGCTGCGCTTCGTGCCGACGGCTGCCGACGATGCCTCGCTCTCCGAGGATGAGCGCCGGCGCGGCGGCGATTTCGCCAGCGCCCTGTCGGTGCGCGTGCTGTCCAGGACATGGCAGATGCTGCTGAAGGGCATCCCCGAAGTGCAGTCCTCCAACCGGCCGGTGAGCGCCGCCGAGATGGTGCTGATCCGCCTCGCCCATGCCGCCGACCTGCCGACACTGGACGAGGCGCTGAAATCGCTGGAGGGCGCTTCGCCGGTTCCGAATGGCGCGCCGCGCGCCAACGGGGCGCCGGCAAGCCCCGGCAATGGCGGCGCCAGCGCTGTGGCGCAGGCGCGCATGCCGTCCGCCGGTGGCGGCGCGCAGACGATGCGGCTGGTCGAAACCCAGCCCGTGCCCGCGGCCTTTGTCGCGGCGCCGGAACCGGTCGTCGAAACGCCTGCTGTGCCGGTGAAGTCCTTGGCCGACATTGCCGCCCTTGCCGATGCCAATCGCGACATCGCCTTCAAGGTGTTGATCAAGCGCTGCGTGCGGCCGGTGCGCATCGAGCCCGGCCGCCTCGACGTCAGCCTGACCGAAGATGCGCCGAAGATGCTGCTCAACGACCTGACCGCCAAGTTGCGTGCCTGGACCGGCCGCAACTGGCTGGTCTCGCTGTCGAAGGAAGATGGCGGGCAGACGCTGGCGGAGATGGAAACGACGAAGCGCGAGATCGCCTTCCTTGATGCCAAGAGCGACCCGACGGTCGCCGCCATCCTTGCCCGCTTCCCCGGCGCCAAGATCATCGATGTGCGGATTCCGGACGTGCCGGAAGTGGAAGAGGCCGAGGCCGACCTGGCGGTCGAGCCAGCGGCGGATGACGACGAAATCTAGAGCATGATCCCGAATAGTGGAAACCGGTTTTCGGACAAGATCATGCTCCAACAATGAACTGAAGAGGACATTTGGATGAAGGATCTTCTCGGCCTGATGGGCAAGGCGAAGGAAATGCAGGCCAAGTTCCAGGCCATGCAGGATGAGATCGCCACGCTCGAAGCCACCGGGCAGGCGGGCGGCGGCCTGGTCAGCGTGACGCTGACCGGCAAGTTCGAGATGAAGGTGCTGAAGATCGATCCGTCGCTGCTCAAGGAGGATGAGGCCGAGATCGTCGAGGACCTCATTCTCGCCGCCCACAATGACGCCAAAAATAAGGTCGAGCAGGTCATGCAGGAAAAGACCAAGGCGCTCACGGCAGGCTTGCCGATCCCGCCCGGAATGAAATTGCCGTTCTGAGCCGGCTGCCTCCAGTTAATTGATTATGAACGGAAATCGGACGCCGGGGCAGTTGTTAAGACATTCCCCGGCTTTGTTCACGCGGTCGTTTCCAGCCATTCATAAAGTTTTACCTATGCTGCACGAATGCTAATCCTTTAGCCATCTTTTTGCCTTTAAGAGTCTCATTCTTGCCACATCTCGGGGCGGGCTGGCATCTGGAAATGAGGCTTTTTTGTTGATCGCGACGCGATGGAAGACGCCGCTGCTGTTCCTCGGCATCGTCACTTCCCCCTTGCTTCTGGCCGGCTGCAGCCAGACCACTTCGCACGGCATGTCGGTGGCCAAGCTGACCGATGCCATCACGCCGAGTTTCCTGAGCTCGCGCTCCTACGGCGCCACCCCCAAGGACAGGGAATGCCTTCAAAGGGCGATGTTCTTCGAATCCAACCGGTCGAGCCGCGACGGCATGATCGCCGTCGGCACGGTCGTCATGAACCGGCTGCGCTCGGGTCAGCACGGCAGCACGATCTGCGAGGTCGTCGGCGAGAGGGGCCAGTTCGCGCCCGGCGTGATGACGCGGCCGATGAATTCCAGGGCGATGCCCGATGTCGAGGAGGCCGCCGACGCCGTGCTCAAGGGCGAGCGCAACGCCAAGCTGAAGAACACCATGTTCTTCCACACCGCCGGCCTGCGCTTCCCTTACAAGAACATGCACTACACGATGGTCGCCGGCGGCAACGCCTTCTACGAGAAGCGCGGCCGCAACTGGCAGCCGCTGCCGGACGAGCCGATGATCGCCATGGCCTCGGCCACGCCAAGGCAGCCGGCGCCTGCCGCCGCCCCGGTGCTGGTCGCGTCCGCCGAGCCGGTGGTCAAGACGATTGTCCATCCGGATCCGGCCAAGCAGGCCTTGATGACCGCTGCCGTGGAGCCCGCGTCCGCGGCCCGGACGGCAACGAACCGAGCCGGTGCTGCCGAGCAAACCTATGTGACCGCCGCCATTGCGCCTGCGGCGAAGGCGGGCCGCGTCGCGGCGAAACCGGTTGTGGTGGCGATGCAGGAGCCGATGGCGGAGCCGGATGCTTCACGTTTCGGCGGCGCCCTGAACAACCGCTACATCACCTCGGTGCCGAGCGCGCCGCAGGAAGCCGCGATGGGTTTCCAGTCGACGCCCGAGAACACCGATGCCATCGGCGCAATGATCGTCAGCCAGAGCCGGCCGCTCGAAGCCTACTGATCTGACCGGCAATCGATGGTCCGCCTGGCAGCATGGCGGATCATTCCCGCTGATGCATGTTCCAAACCGCTCTGAAAAATCCTAGATCAGTGCGATGTCGAAACGAATCGCCGGTCCAGAGATCGAACGCCTGATCCAGCTCCTGGCCAAGGTGCCGGGGTTGGGGCCGCGTTCGGCCAGGCGCGCCGCGCTCCATCTGATCAAGAAGAAGGAGCAGCTGCTTGAGCCGCTCGCCGCTGCCATGGGCGAGGCGGTAGACAAGGTGCGCATCTGCTCGACCTGCGGCAATGTCGACACCTCCGACCCCTGCATGATCTGCACCGATCCGCGCCGCGATGCCGGCACGCTGATCGTCGTCGAGGACGTCTCGGACCTCTGGGCGCTGGAGCGCGCGGCGGCGATGAATGTGCGCTACCACGTGCTCGGCGGCACGCTGTCGCCGCTCGACGGCATCGGCCCCGACCAGCTCAACATCCGCTCGCTGGTCGACCGGGTCGCCGGCGGCGAGGTCAAGGAGGTGATCCTCGCCGTCAACGCCACGGTCGAAGGCCAGACCACGGCGCACTACCTGACCGACCAGCTCTCCGGCTTCGAGGTCAAGATGACAAGGCTCGCGCATGGCGTTCCGGTCGGCGGCGAGCTCGACTATCTCGACGAAGGCACGCTGGCCGCCGCGCTGCGGTCAAGAACAGCGTTTTGAGATGATGTACCCGAGGATGCGCGCTATGACTGAAATGCATCCTTCGAAGCTCGTGCCAGGCACCCCCCTCTGTCCTGCCGGACATCTCCCCCTCAAGGGGGGAGATTGGCAGCTTCATCGGCCGCGTCCTCTTCCCCGCGCTGGTGATTGGCGAAAGCCGAACCGACAGCCAATCTCCCCCCTTGAGGGGGAGATGTCCGGCAGGACAGAGAGGGGGGCGACAGAACGCGGCTTTTCCAAGTACAGCTTCGTATTTCTTCTGCTCGCACTGCTCAGCCTCTTCCTCACCCTCCCAACCCGCGCCGCGTCCGTCGACGACCAGTTTCGCTCCTGGCTGCAGAGCGACCTCTGGCCGGAAGCCAAGGCCAAGGGCATCTCCAGGAAAACCTTCGACGAGGCCTTCATCGGCGTGAAGCCGAACCTGAAGCTGCCCGACCTCGTCATGCCCGGCGAGAAGCCGACGCCGCCCGAGAAGCAGCACCAGGCCGAGTTCGGGCCGCCCGGCGCCTATTTCGCCGAGAAGATTGTTCGCGCCGTCACCGCCGGCGGACGGACCCGCGAGGGCGCCAATGCGAGGGTGCTGGGGCTGATCGAGAAACGCTACGGCGTGCCGGGCGAGGTGCTTCTGGCGATCTGGGGCCGCGAGACCGGCTTCGGCGCGGCCAAGATGCCCTATGACGCCTTCGAGGTGCTGGGCACCAAGGCCTTCATGTCGACCAAGAAGGATTTCTTCCGCACCGAGGTGCTGGCGGCATTGGCGATCGTCGAGCGTGGGCTGGCGCCGGTCAACGCCATGAAATCGTCCTGGGCGGGCGCGCTCGGCCAGCCGCAATTCATGCCGACCTCCTTCCTCAAGCATGCCGTCGACTTCGACGGCGACGGCCGGCCCGACATCTGGAATTCGACGCCGGATGTGCTTGCCTCGATCGCCAACTATCTCGTCCACTATGGCTGGGTGAGGGGTCGCGGCTGGGGAACCGAGGTGATCGTGCCTGCCAAAGTATCCTGCTCGCTCGAAGGGCCCGACCAGGGCAAGAAGATTGCCGACTGGGTGGCGATGGGCATAAGGCGCGCTGACAACAAGGCGTTCCAGGCAAGCGAGCTCAAGGCCGAAGGCTTACTTCTGATGCCGGCCGGCCGCAGCGGACCGGCTTTCATTGTCACGCCGAATTTCTATGTGCTCAAAGAATACAACACCAGCGACCTCTACGCGTTGTTCATCGGCCATGCCGCCGACCGCATCGCCAGGGGGGATGCCACCTTTACCGCAAACTGGGGGCCGGTCGGCGACCTCCACCGCTCCGACATCGCCGCCCTGCAGCGGGCGCTGGAGGCCAAGGGCTACGACGTCGGCAGCGCCGATGGCCTGCCGGGCTTCAAGACGCGCCGCTCGATCGGCGACTGGCAGGCAAAGAACGGTCGCGCCGCCACCTGCTTCCCCGACGCCGCCCTGGTCGCCGCGCTGAAGTAGCGGCAAAAATAGCAAGATTTTCCCCCTTGGCGGCGCCAATTGGCCGGCTCATGCGTCGCCCGGCCACCACCCGTTCTGGTCCAATAGAGAGGTCCGCAAATGCGCGTTGCGGGCTTCGGCACCGCCCGATATGGTGTTGACCAACTGGACAAAAAACAGGACGGTAGCGCCCGGAAAACGCGCGACCTAGAAAAGAATTTCGCAATCCTGAGCCGGGAACTCAGGTCAACAACCAACAGAACAGGGAACGATCACCATGATGCTGGAAAAGTTTGCTCTGCGTAGCTTGCTTGCGGGTGTGGCGATGTCTGCGCTGCTCGCCGCGCCCGCCTTCGCCGTGACGCCCGCCGACACGCTGGTCGAAGGTTTCGCGTTCGACGACATCATCACCATGGATCCGGGCGAGGCGTTCGAACTGTCGACCGCCGAGGTCACCGGCAACACCTATGACCTGCTGGTCCGCCTCGACCTCGGCGACACCTCCAAGGTCAAGGGCGATCTTGCCGAGAGCTGGGCCGTTTCCGATGACGGCTTGACCTATACCTTCAAACTCAAGCCCGGCATGAAGTTCGCCTCCGGCAACCCGATCACTGCTGCCGACGTCGCCTATTCATTCGAGCGCGCCATTAAGCTGGACAAGAGCCCGGCCTTCATCATCAACCAGTTCGGCATCAGCGGCGATAACGTCACCGAAAAGGCCAAGGCCGTCGACGACACCACCTTCCAGTTCGTCGTCGACAAGGCCTATGCGCCAAGCTTCGTCCTCAACTGCCTGTCGGCAACGGTCGCGTCGGTGGTCGATGCCAAGCTGGTCAAGGAACATGTCGCGGCGGTCACGCCGAGCGCCGACTACAAATGGGACAATGATTTCGGCAATGCCTGGCTGAAGACCGGCTACGCCGGCTCCGGCCAGTTCAAGCTGCGTGAATGGCGCGCCAACGAGGCCGTCGTTCTGGAGCGCAACGACAACTACAATGGCGAGAAGGCCAAGCTCGCCCGCGTCATCTACCGCTACATGAAGGAAAGCGCGGCGCAACGTCTGGCGCTCGAGGCCGGCGATATCGACGTCGCCCGCAACCTCGAGCCGAACGACCTCGACGCCGTCGCCAAGAACGCCGACCTCACCACCACCAGCGCGCCCAAGGGCACGGTCTATTACATCAGCCTCAACCAGAAGAATCCGAACCTCGCCAAGCCGGAGGTTCGCCAGGCGTTCAAATATCTGGTCGACTACGATGCCCTGAGCTCGACCATCCTCAAGGGCATCGGCGAGATCCACCAGTCCTTCCTGCCCAAGGGCGACCTCGGCGCCATCGACGACAATCCGTTCAAGCTCGATGTCGCCAAGGCCAAGGAACTCCTGGCCAAGGCGGGCCTGCCGGACGGCTTCAGCGTGACCATGGACGTGCGCAGCAAACAGCCGGAGACAGGCATGGCCGAGTCGATCCAGCAGACGCTGGGTCAGGTTGGCATCAAGCTTGAGATTATTCCGGGCGACGGCAAGCAGACGCTGACCAAGTATCGCGCCCGCAACCATGACATCTATATCGGCCAGTGGGGCCAGGACTATTTCGATCCGAACTCCAACGCCCAGACCTTCGCCTCGAACCCGGACAATTCCGACGCGGCCAAGATCAAGACGCTCGCCTGGCGTAATGCCTGGGACATTCCGGACCTGACCAAGGAGACTGAGGCAGCACTTCTGGAGAAGGATTCGGGCAAGCGCGCAGATATGTACAAGGACCTGCAGAAGAAGATCGTCGACACCAGCCCCTTCGTCATCATCCACCAGCAACTGGAAGTGGCTGGTCTGCGCAAGAGCATCAAGGGCTTCGCGCTCGGCCCGAGCTTCGACACCAATTTCGTCGGCGCAGTCTCGAAGGAATAGTGTCGGCGGACGCCGCGTGAGCGCGGCTGAAACCCAGGCGGCGGCGGGGCGCGGCAGCGCCCGAGCCGTTTTGTCGTCGCTCGGCCGTTTCCTGGTGATCGCGGTGACGACCTATCTCGGTCTTCTTGCGGTTACCTTCTTTATCGGCCGCGTCATTCCGATCGATCCGGTTCTGGCCGTGCTCGGCGACCGGGCTCCCACCGCCGTCGTCGAGCGCACGCGTCGCGAGATGGGCCTCGATTTGCCGTTGATCGAGCAGTTCTTCATCTATGTCAAAAGCGCCCTCAGCGGCGATTTCGGCACATCGGTGCTGACCACAAATCCGGTGATGTCCGACATTCGCCGCGTCTTCCCGGCGACCATCGAATTGGCGACGCTGGGCACGATCATCGGCGCCGTCATCGGCGTGCCGCTCGGCGTACTGGCAGCGGTGAAGCGGGGCAGTCTCATCGACCAGATCGTGCGTATTATCGGACTGATCGGCTATTCCGTGCCGATCTTCTGGCTGGGACTGCTCGGCCTCGTCCTGTTCTACGCCAAGCTGCAATGGGTGGCCTTTCCTGCGCGGCTCGACGTCGTCTACGAATACACCTTCACGCCGATCACCGGCTTCTACCTCCTCGACGCGGCGATGCAGGGGCAATGGGATGTCTTCTACGACGCCTTCCGCCACATCATCCTGCCGGCCTCGCTGCTCGGCTATTTCGCGCTCGCCTATATTAGCCGCATGACCCGCTCCTTCATGCTGAACGAACTGGCGCAGGAATATATCGTCGCGGCGCGCGCCAAGGGCCTGTCGGAAACGCGCATCATCTGGGGCCACGCGCTGCGCAACGCAGCGGTTCCGATGGTGACGGTGATCGCGCTTTCCTATGCCAGCCTGCTCGAAGGCTCGGTGCTGACCGAGACCGTGTTCTCCTGGCCGGGCATCGGCCTCTACATCACCAATTCGCTGCAGAACGCCGACATGAACGCCGTGCTCGGCGGCACCATCATCATCGGCTCGGTCTTCATCGGCATCAATCTTCTCTCCGACCTGCTCTACCGCGTGCTCGATCCGAGGACCAAGGCTGCATGAGCGCCGAGACCATCCAGAGCCGTCGCGAATGGCTGCTCAGCGAGCGGCCGGCCTCGCGCATGCAGGCAAGGCTCGGCCGCGCCTATGTGGCGTGGCGGCGCTTCTCCGCCAACCGGCTGGCGGTTCTCGGCCTGCTGATCATCATCGCCCTGCTGGTGGTCGCCGCCTTCGCCGACGTGCTGGCGCCCTATTCGCCGACCGTCGGCGACCTCAAGAATGCGCGCCTGCTGCCGCCCGGCGCCGCGCACTGGTTCGGCACCGACGACCTCGGTCGCGATATCTACTCCCGCATCGTCTACGGCTCGCGCTGGACGCTCTATGTGGTGATCCTCGTCGCCGTCATCGCTGCGCCGATCGGCCTTCTGGTCGGTACGGTCGCCGGCTACGCCGGCGGCTGGACCGACGCCGTCCTGATGCGCATCACCGACATCTTCCTCGCCTTCCCGAAGCTGGTGCTGGCGCTGGCCTTCGTCGCCGCGCTTGGCCCCGGCATCGAGAACGCCGTGCTGGCGATCGCCATCACCTCCTGGCCGCCTTACGCCCGCATCGCGCGCGCCGAGACGCTGACCGTGCGCAATTCGGATTTCATCAAGGCGGTGCAACTGATGGGCGCCTCGCCGTTCCGCATCGTGCTGCGCCACATCATGCCGCTCTGTATCTCCTCGCTGATCATCCGGGTGACGCTCGACATGGCCGGCATCATCCTGACTGCCGCCGGTCTCGGCTTCCTCGGCCTCGGCGCGCAGCCGCCGCTGCCCGAATGGGGCGCGATGATCGCGTCAGGCCGGCGCTTCATCCTCGACCAGTGGTGGGTGGCCGCCGCACCGGGTGCCGCCATCCTTATCGTCAGCCTCGGCTTCAACCTGCTCGGCGACGGCCTGCGCGACGCGCTCGATCCGAGGAGCGGCGACCAATGAGCGCGCAGTCAAAGGGGCCACTCCTCGACGTCGAAGATTTGCGGGTCACCTTCCCGACCCGCACCGGCCTGGTCCAGGCGGTGCGCGGCGTCACCTTCTCGCTCGGCCGCGAGCGGCTGGGCATCGTCGGCGAGAGCGGTTCCGGCAAATCGCAGACCGGCCGCGCCATCATGGGCCTGACCGCGCCGCAGGCCGAGGTCTCGGCCAAGAAGCTCAGCTTTGACGGCATCGACCTGCTCTCCATACCGTCGCGCCAGCGCCGGGCGCTGCGCGGCAACCGCATCGCCATGATCCTGCAGGATCCGAAATATTCGCTCGACCCGGTGATGAGCATCGGCCGCCAGATCGTCGAGACGCTGCGCACGCATGAGCGCGTCTCAAAGGCCGAAGCGCGCGAGCGGGCGCTGGCCATGCTGGAGGCGGTGCAGATCCGCGATCCCAAACGCGTCTTCGACCTCCACCCCCACGAGGTGTCAGGCGGCATGGGCCAGCGCGCCATGATCGCCATGATGCTGATCGCCGGGCCGGAGCTGATGATCGCCGACGAGCCGACCTCGGCGCTCGACGTCACAGTGCAGCTCGACGTGCTGAACATCCTCGACAGGCTGGTCGCCGAGCGCGGCATGGGCCTGATCTTCATCTCGCACGATCTGCGCCTGGTCTCGTCCTTCTGCGACCGGGTGATCGTCATGTATGCCGGCAAGGTGGTCGAGCAGCTCAAGGCTTCCGAGCTGCGCGACGCCCGGCATCCCTATACGCGCGGCCTGCTCAACTGCATGCCGAGGATCGGCTTCGAGCGCCATCCGCTGCCGGTGCTCGACCGCAAGCCGGAGTGGGCTGCATGACCGCGGCGCTTTCCGTCGACGGAGTGGAAGTGATCTTCGATCGCTTTCGCGCGCTGAAGGGCGTCAGCCTCGAGGTCAGGGAAGGCGAGTCCTACGGGCTGGTCGGCGAGAGCGGCTCCGGCAAATCGACGCTTCTGAGGGCAATCGCCGGCCTGGCGCCGATCGCCTCAGGCAGCATCACCGTCAACGGCAAGACCCTGGGCAAGAAACGTGACAAGGCCTTCTACCGCGAGGTGCAGATGGTCTTCCAGGACCCCTACGGCTCGCTGCATCCGCGCCAGACGGTCGACCGCCTGCTGCAGGAGCCGCTCGCCATCCACGGCTTTGCCGACGGCGAGAAGCGCATCGAACGCGCGCTGGACGAGGTCGGTCTCGGCAATGGTTTTCGCTTCCGCTACGCGCACCAGCTCTCCGGCGGCCAGCGCCAGCGCGTCGCCATCGCCCGCGCGCTGATCCTCGAACCCTCGATCCTGCTCCTCGACGAGCCGACCTCGGCGCTCGACGCCTCGGTGCAGGCGGAGGTGCTGAACCTGCTCGAAGAGGTGCGGCGGCGGCGCAAGCTGACCTTCCTGATGGTCAGCCACGACCTCGCCATCATCACCCATATGTGCGAGCGGCTGATGGTGATGCAGAATGGCGAGGCAGTGGAGACGCTGACCGCGAGCCAGTTGATCGGCCACCGGGTCAGCGAGGACTATACGCGCAACCTGCTGAGGGCGAGTGAGGGGTTTGTGAGGGCGTAGCTTCTGTGCCGCGCAACTTGACTCACAAATGCGCCGCACCACTCTCTGACACCGTCTCGCTATGCACGCCGTCTTGCCGCCGGTCTTTCGGCTCCTTGATCCGGAACCACGTCACGTAAAGCGCCGGCAGGAACAGCAGCGTGATCGCCGTCCCGGCGATGATGCCGCCCATCATGGCATAGGCCATCGGTCCCCAGAACACCTCGCGCGCGATCGGGATCAGCGCCAGGCTGGCCGCCGCTGCCGTCAGCGCGATCGGCCGCATGCGGTGCTCGGTCGCCTCGATGACGGCGGCCCAGCGGTCCTTGCCTTCGGCGACCAGGTCCTCGATCTGCACGATCAGGATCACCGAGTTGCGGATCAGGATGCCGATCAGCGCCAGCACGCCGAGGATGGCGACGAAGCCGAGCGGCGCGCCGCTCGGCACCAGCGCCGCCACCACGCCGATCAGGCCGAGCGGCGCCACCGCCACGACCAGGAACAGGCGCTGGAAGCTTTGCAATTGCACCATGAGTATGGTCGCCATGACGAACAGCATCAACGGCACGACGGCCGCGATCGGCCCCTGGCTTTTGGCGCTTTCCTCGACAGAGCCCGCTGTCTCGACCGAATAGCCCGGCGGCAGCTTGGCGATGAACGCGTCGACCGACGGCTTCAGCTCGTTGACGACAGTGGCCGGCAGCACGTCGCCGACCAGGCCGGCGCGCACGGTTATGGTCGGAATCCGGTCACGCCGCCACACTGTCGGCTGCTCGAGCTCGTAGCGGATGTTGGCCACCGCGGCGAGCGGGATGGCATCGCCGGTCCCGGTCGGCAATTGCATGTTCTGCAGTGTTGCGACCGAGCCGCGATCAGCCTCGCGCGAGCGCGTCACGACATCGATCAGATAGGTGGCGTCGCGCAGCTGGGTGATGGTGGCGCCGCCGACCGTGCTGTTCAGCGCGCTGGCGATGTCGGAGGAGGTGATGCCGAGCTGGCGCGCCTTGTCCTGCAGCACGTCGACCCTCAGCATACGCTGCGGCTCGTTCCAGTCGAAAGTGGGCGCCGCCAGCTGCGGGTTGGCGGAAATGATGCCGGCGAACTCCTGCGCCAGGTCCCGCACCGTCTGGATGTCGGGACCGCCGACACGGTACTGCACCGGGCGCCCGACCGGCGGCCCGAGCTCGAGCGGCTTGACGAAGGCATCGGTGCCGACGAACTCCTCGCGCAGCAGCTTTTCCAGCGCCGGCTTGACCCGGTTGCGCGCCTCGATGCTCTTGGTGACGATGACCGTCTGGCCGAAATAGGGATTGGCCGGCTGCACGTCATAGGCCAGCAGGAAGCGCACCGCGCCCTGGCCGATATAGGATGAGAAATGGTCGATGTCGGGATTGCCGACCAGCGCGCGCCCTTCGAAGCGCTCCATCTGGTCGCGCGTCTCGGTGATCGACGAATTCTGCGGCAGGTTCCAGTCGACGATCAGCTCCGGCCGGTCGGACGGCGGGAAGAACTGCTGCTGGACGAGGCCGAAGCCGGCGATGGAGGCGGCGAACAGCAGCACCGTCGCGATGATGGTCAGCCAGTGCCGGCGAACCGAAAGGACGAGCACGCGCCGGAACATCGAGGTGAAGCGTCCGGGCTGGTCGTGATGCTTGGCCTTCATCGTCGCCGGCAGGATGGTGACGCCGAGCAGCGGCGCGAACAGCACCGCCACGATCCATGACACCAGCAGCGACACGGCGATGACGACGAACAGCGTGAAGGTGTATTCGCCGGCGGCGCTGTTGTTGAGGCCGATCGGGATGAAGCCGGCGACCGTCACCAGCGTGCCGGTCAGCATCGGGAAGGCGGTCGAGGTGTAGACGTAGGTCGCCGCCTTGCGCAGATTGTCGCCGACCTCCAGCCGCGCCACCATCATCTCGACCGCGATCATGGCGTCGTCGACCAGCAGGCCGAGCGCGATGATCAGTGCGCCAAGCGAGATACGCTGCAGCGAGATGCCGAGATAGGCCATGACGGTGAAGGTGATGGCGAGCACCAGCGGGATCGACAGCGCCACGACGAAGCCGGCGCGCATGCCGAGGCTGATGAAGGACACCGCAAGCACGATGGCCACCGCCTCGAACAGGGCGCGGGTGAAGCCCGACACCGCTTCCTCGACGATCACCGGCTGGTCGGCGACCAGATGCACGCCGACGCCGACCGGCAGGTCGGCCAGCACCTTGTTCATCTCCTCGTGCAGGGCCTCGCCGAATTGCAGCAGATTGGCGTTGGGTTTCATGCCGATGGCGAGCGCGATGGCGTCCTGGCCGTTGAAGCGGAAGAGCGACGTCGGCGGGTCGACATAGCCGCGCCTGATCGTCGCCACGTCGCTCAGCCGGAAGAAGCGGTCGTTCACGCGCAGGTTGATGGCGCGCAGGCTCTCTTCCGAGGTGAACTGGCCGCCGACGCGCACGCTGATGCGCTCCGGTCCGGACTGGATGACGCCGGACGGCGTGATGGCGTTCTGCGCCTGCAGGCTGGCCACGATCGCCTGCTGGTTGAGGCCGAGCGCCGCGATCTGGCGGCTCGAGAATTCGAGGTAGATCGCCTCGTCCTGGGCGCCGACAAGGTCGACCTTGCCGGCGTTCGGCACGGTCAGGATCTTGGTGCGGACATCCTCGACATAATCGCGCAGCTGGCGCGGCGTCAGCCCGTCGGCGGTGAAGGCGTAGATGTTGCCGAAAACGTCGCCGAAACGGTCGTTGAAGAACGGCCCGACCACGCCCTGCGGGAATTGCGGCCAGATGTCGTTGACCATGTTGCGCACCTGGATCCACGTCGGCACGACATCGCGCGCCTTGGTGGTGTCCTTCAGGTTGACGAAGATGACGGTCTTGCCAGCGGTGGTGACGGATTTGGTATAGTCGAGGCTGTCGAGCTCCTCGAGCTTCTTCTCGATGCGATCCGTCACCTGCGTCACCGTCTCGTTGACGGAGGCGCCGGGCCAGTTGGCCTGGATCAGCATGGTCTTGATGGTGAAGGCGGGGTCTTCCTCGCGGCCCAGGTTCAGATAGGCGGACACGCCGGCCGCGACGAAGACCAGCATGAAGTACCACACCAGCGAGCGATGGTTGAGCGCCCAGTCGGAGAGGTTGAAGCCCTTCATATGGCTCCCCCTTCTTGTAGCTTGACCTGCTGTCCTTCGGCGAGACTGTGGACTCCGGCGGTGACGACGCGCATGCCGGCCTCGAGCCCTTCGCCGACGGTGAAGGTGGCGGCGCCCTTGGCGGCCACCTTGATCTCGCGCGCGCTGACGCTCGACGTCTTCGGGTCGACGATCCAGACCTTGGCGGCCCCGTCCTTCTCGAGCAGCGCCGACAGCGGCAGTTCGATCGTCGGCGTGACCTTGGTCATGCGCGTCGCGGTCACCGTCGAGCCGAGCCGGAACGCTACCGGCGGATCGGTCAGCGTCAGCCGGACGCGGCGGGTGCGGGTCGAGCCCTCGGCCTGCGGCGCCATTTCGCGCAGCTTGGCCTCGGTCTGGATGGTCGGCAGCGATTGCAGGATAACCTCGAACGGCGTGCCGGCGGCGAGGTCGCCGGTCAGCTGGTCGGGGATGTCGACCACCGCTTCGCGCAGGTCCGAGCGCGCCACGGTGACCACCGTCTGGCCCGGCGACACGGTCTGGCCGACCTCGGCGCCGACGGCGGTGACGACACCGTCGAAATCCGAGAACAGGCGCGCATAGCCGAGCTGCTCCTGCGATTTGGCAAGCGAGGCCTTGGCCCGCTCGACGCCGGCCTCGGCCGCTTTGCGCGCCTGCTGGGCGGCATCGAAGACGGCCTGCGAGGTGTTGGCGGCGGCCAGCAGCTGGCGCTGGCGCTCCTCGCTGGCGGCGGCGTTGGCGAACTGCGCCTCGGCGTTGGAAAGCTCGGCCTTGGCCGCCTGCACAGCAAGCTCCAGCGCCGTCGGGTCGAGGGCTGCGATCGTCGTGCCCTTGGTGACGATGTCACCGACCTTGACGTCGCGGGCGACGACGCGGCCGAGCAGGCGGAAGGAGAGGTCGGCGCTGACTTGCGGCTCGATCGAGCCGGCGAAGCCGAAGGTCTGGATGGTGCGCGGCTCGATCACCACCGACAGCACTGGCCGGATGATCTCGGGCGGCTTGTCTTCCGATTGCGAGCAGCCGGCGAGCGGCGCAAGCAACAGCAGGACGGGCACAAGCACGGGTGGCAGCCGCTTCATTGGCCTGCTCCCGCGATCTCGATCGCCTGTCCGGGGCTGAGCAGCTGGCCGCCATTGGTGACGACACTCTGGCCTGCCTCAAGCCCTCTGCTGATGACGACCACACCGGAATCGAAGGCCAGCACCTCGACCGGCGTCGTCGTCGCCGCCTTGGTCGATGGGTCTACCACCCAGACCGCCGGCTTGCCGTCGGTCGAGGTCAGCGCCTGCCAGGGCAGCAGGATCGCCTTGATCGGCTTGGCGCTGGCCGAGCCGATCACGGCCGCGCCCAGCGGCATGGCGGCGGGCGTGTCGGCAATCGCGACCTTGACCCGGATCGATCCCGAGGCCGGATCGACCGCCGGCGAGATCTCGCGCACCTTGCCGATCGCCCTGACCTGCGGGTCGGACAGGAGCGTGATCGTCACCGCCGGCGTTTGCGGCGTCCGCGCGACCAGCGTCTCCTGGACGTTGAACACCGCGTCGCGATCGCCGTCCTCGGCGATGGTGAAGACGGTCTGCGCCGCCTGCACCACTTGCCCGGCTTCGACCTGGCGGGCGGTGATGAAGCCCGCCGCGCCGGCCTTGAGCTCGGTGAAGGACAGGTTCTCCTTGGCATTCGCGAAGGCGCTCTGCGCGGCATCGACGCTGCCTTGCGCCACCTTCAGCGTCTGATCGGCCGTGTCATAGTCGCGCCGCGTCGTGAAACCCTGGCCGAGCAAGGTCTTCTGGCGCTCGAAGGCGGCGGCGGCCTGCGTCAACTGCGCCTGCGCGGCATCGAGATCGGCCTGCGCCGAGCGCAGGTCGGATTCCTGCTCCTGCGGATCGATGCGGGCCAGCACCGCGTCCTTGTCGACATGCTGGCCGACGTCGACGAGCCGCTCGGCGATCCGGCCGCCGACCCGGAAAGACAGGTTGTTCAGCGTGCGCGCGGCGATCACGCCGGTCAGCGAGGTCCGTGGCGCGTAGTCGGCGATCCTGACCGTTTCCGCGCGCACCATGATCGGCAATTTCTTTGCCGCCGCCTCCTGTTTCTGGCACCCAGCGAGCGACAGCGCCGCCAAGGCGCAGGCGAGCATCGTGGAACCAGGAAAAGACAACAGTTTTAAGGCGTTGACCGGAAGCGGCCGGACGGAAGGCGTCGCGTTCCTGCTCATGGTTCCCTCAACCGCGCGGGCCGCTCCCTACGGCAGGCGCCGCGGACGATCGCGAGGATAATCGATCTCCGAAAAAAGAAAACCTCTGTCCTGCGCGCAGGGGCGAACCGGCTATGTTCAAGCGTCCGTGCCGAGCAGGCCCAATTGCCCGGCGATGGTGCCGACTTGAGGAAAACGTTAAATAAGGCGAGAACGGGTGCCAACGGCATCAAACGAGAACGGGCCCAGTCTCGATGAGGGATGGCCCGATGAGGGATGAGATGAAAAATTCAGCCATTTCCGAACGCAAGAACCAGTCGATCTCGCGCGGCGTCGGCATGACCACGCAGATCTATGCCGATCGCGCCGAGAACTCGGAAATCTGGGATGTCGAGGGACGCCGCTACATCGACTTCGCGTCCGGCATCGCCGTCGTCAACACCGGCCACCGCCACCCCAAGGTGATCGGGGCGGTCAAGGCGCAGCTCGACCGCTTCACCCACACCTGCCACCAGGTCGTGCCCTATGAGAGCTATGTCAGGCTTGCCGAACGGCTGAACGGCCTGCTGCCCGGCAAGTTCGACAAGAAGACGATCTTCGTCACCACTGGCGCCGAGGCGGTCGAGAATGCGGTCAAGATCGCCCGCAATGCCACTGGCCGCCCGGCCGTCATCGCCTTTTCCGGCGGCTTCCACGGCCGCACCTTCATGGGCATGGCCCTGACCGGCAAGGTGGTGCCCTACAAGGTCGGCTTCGGCGCCATGCCGGCCGATGTCTTCCACGCGCCGTTCCCGGTGGCGCTGCATGGCGTCACGGTCGCCGATTCGCTCGCCGCCCTCGACAGGCTGTTCAAGGCCGATGTCGATCCCGCCCGCGTTGCCGCCATCATCGTCGAGCCGGTACAGGGCGAGGGCGGTTTCTACGAGGCGCCGCGCGATTTCATGACCGCGCTGCGCAAGGTCTGCGACCAGCACGGCATTTTGCTGATCGCCGACGAGGTGCAGACCGGTTTTGCCCGTACCGGCAAGATGTTCGCCATGGACCATCATGAGGTGGCACCCGATATCACCACGATGGCCAAGAGCCTGGCCGGCGGTTTCCCGCTGTCGGCGGTCACCGGACGCGCCGAAATCATGGATGCGCCCGGCCCCGGCGGACTCGGCGGCACCTATGGCGGCAGCCCGATCGGCGTCGCCGCCGCCAACGCCGTGCTCGACGTCATCGAGGAGGAAAAGCTTTGCGATCGCGCCAATGCGCTGGGCAGCAGGCTGAAGCAGCGGCTGCAGTCGATCCGGGAGGACGTGCCGGAGATCGTCGACATCAGGGGGCCCGGCTTCATGAACGCGGTCGAGTTCAACGATCTGAAAAAGGGCCTGCCTTCGGCCGAAATCGCCAATGCGGTGCGCCTCAAGGCGCTGGACAAGGGCCTGATCCTGCTCACCTGCGGCGTCTACGGCAACGTCATCCGCTTCCTGTCGCCGATCACCATCCAGGATAGCGTCATGAACGAGGCGCTCGACATTCTCGAAAGCTCGATCCGCGAGGCGCGCGCCGCGTAGCGCCACCCCTGCCTCCCCCTTGTGGGAGGTCGGACCGAAGGTCCGGGTGGGGCTGATGCCCCCCGTCGCTTCGCAGCCACCCTCCTCACGGGGAGAGATTAGAGCGTCTAGCCTGCAGCCCTGGCGGGCTCCTCCTGGAAGGCGGCGAGCGCCGCCTTCAGCACATCGGGCCCGCCGGCAACGGCCTGCGGCGTCGGCGAGAAGCCGGCGCCGAGCATCTTGCGGCCAAGCATATGGTCGCCGGGGCGGTTGACGGATTCGATGCCGAGCAGCCGGCTGCCCGCATAGTGGTAGATCGAGAACTTGTTCTCGGCCAGGTCGCCCAGCACGACATGGCTGTCGCCGCCCGAGGTCAGCCCGACCATCTGCAGCTTCATGTCACCGATATCCGACCAGAACCAGGGCACCGCCGAATAGGCGTCCGCGTGGCCAAGGATGGTGCGCGCGGCAAGCCGCGCCTGGTCGGTGGCGTTCTGCACCGATTCCAGCCGCACATCGGCGCCGGTGAACCAGTGCCGGTAGGAGGCGGCGTCGCCGATGGCGAGGATATCCGGTGCCGAGCTGCGCATCTGCTGGTCGACGCGGATGCCGTTGGCGATCGCGATGCCGGCCGCCTCGGCCAGTTCGACATTCGGCACCACGCCGATGCCGATGATGACCATCTGCGCCGGCAGCCTTTCGCCGCCGGAGGTGATCGCGGCCGAGACACGGCCGCCTTCGCCTTCCAGGCCGGCAACGGTGGTGCCGGTAAGAATCCGCACGCCGATCGCTTCCAGGCGCTGCCTGACATGACTGGCGATGACCGGCGCCACCGCCCGCCCGAGCAGCCGGTCGACGGCTTCGACGACGGTGACATTGCGCCCTGCCGCCCTGAGCGTGGCGGCGATCTCGAGGCCGATGAAGCCGCCGCCGAGGATGACGACATCCTCGCTTTGGGCGCTGAGCTCGCGGATCAGCCGCGCATCGGCCAGCGATCGCAGCGACACCACGCCGGAAAGCTCCGAGCCTTGCAGCTTGAGCAGGCGCGGCCGGGCGCCGGTCGCCAGAACAAGGTGATCGAAGGCGAGCGATCCGCCGCCCGATACGTCCAGCCTGCGGGCGCCGGCATCGATGGCCTCGATGCGGACGCCCGGCCGGTAGTCGATGGCGCTGCCCGAATAGAAGGCTTCGCCGCGCAGGGGCTGCGGCTTTGCGTCCGGGTCCTTGATGAAGGTCTTCGACAGCGGCGGCTTGTGGTAGGGCAGTTCGCTCTCGTCGCCGATCAGGATGACCCGGCCGTCGTAACCTTCCTCGCGCAGGCTCGCCGCCGCTTGCACGCCAGCGTGACCCGCACCGACAATGACCACCCCGTTCTTCATCGCAGCCCTTTTTGCGTTCAAATCTAGGATCTTCCGCCAGGTGGCGATTGTCTGCCGCCGCCGCAATCGCCCCGGTCCGGGTCGCACCCGGAATGGTCACCTGTCAATCGCCGCATTCCACGATTACGTCGCGTCGGCAAAGGCTTAAAGTTGATAGTTATAGTTTAGAATTATTCTAAACAGTTGTTTCAATTGAATTTTCTTGGATAGGCCTGTTGACTTCCAACCCCTTCGCCGCTTTATGGGGGCTCGCGCGACGAGCGCATCCCTTTGATGTCTGGGCCTTGAACCCTTTCGATTGGAGGCATTTCGGTGTCTTTCTTCCACGAGCCGCGCAACGGCGCGGTCCATGTTGTGCCCGGCGGCATGCCCATGCCTCGGCGCGGGCTGGCACGCGCGCCCTTTAGCGAATTCCCAAGGAACTGGAGAACGATGATGACAGCACGTAATGGCGGCAGGCTCGCTGCTATCTGCGCGACTGCCGCGCTGACCGCTGCGGTGTTCGTGCTGCCGGCCAAGGCCGCAACCGACGCCAAGGCGGTCATCAAGACCTATGCCGACATCGCGCTCGCCAAATACGAGGATTCGCTGACCACCGCGCAGGCGCTCGACAAGGCCGTCGACGCGCTCCTCGCCAAGTCGTCGGCGGAGACGCTGAACGCCGCCCGCGAAGCCTGGAAGGCATCGCGCGTTCCCTACCAGCAGACCGAGGTCTACCGCTTCGGCAACAAGATCGTCGACGACTGGGAAGGCAAGGTGAATTCCTGGCCGCTGGACGAAGGCCTGATCGACTATGTCGCCAAGAGCTACGGCAGCGAGTCCGACACCAATTCGCTCTATACTGCCAACGTGATCGCCAACAAGGAGATCGAGATCGACGGCAAGAAGGTCGACGCCTCGAAGCTGACGCCGGAATTCCTGTCCGGCACGCTGCAGGAGGCGGGCGGCGTCGAGGCCAATGTCGCGACCGGCTATCACGCCATCGAGTTCCTGCTCTGGGGCCAGGATCTGCACGGCACCGGTCCCGGCGCCGGCGAGCGACCCTACACGGACTATGACCTCGCCAACTGCACCGGCGGCAATTGCGACCGCCGCGCCGAATATCTGAAGTCGGCGAGCGACCTTTTGGTCTCCGACCTGCAGGAGATGGTCGACAACTGGAAGGAAGGCGGCGCTGCCCGCAAGAACCTGGTCGATGGCGACGCCAATGCCGGCATCTCGACCATCTTCACCGGCATGGGCTCGCTGTCCTATGGCGAACTCGCCGGCGAGCGCATGAAGCTCGGCCTGCTGCTGCATGATCCGGAAGAGGAGCACGACTGCTTCTCTGACAACACCTACAACTCGCACCTCTATGACGCAGTTGGCATCCGCGCCGCCTACCATGCCAGCTACACGCGGCTCGACGGCACGGTGGTTTCCGGACCTTCCGTGTCCGACATGGTCAAGGCCGCCGACCCGGCGATCGACAAGGAACTGTCGGACAAGCTCGACGTCTCCGTCGCCAGGATGGAGGCGATCAAGGCGCGCGCGCTCGCCGGCGAGGCCTATGACCAGCAGATCGCCGAGGGCAACGCCGAAGGCAACGCCACCGTGCAGGCGGCGATCGATGCGCTGATCGACCAGACCAAGTCGATCGAGCGCGCCGTCGGCTCCCTGAAGCTCAACGACATCGCCTTCGAAGGTTCCGACAGCCTCGACGCGCCGGACAAGGTGTTCAAGTAAGGCGCGAGCATGATCCCCAAAAGGGGTAGTCGGTTTTTGGACAAGATCATGCTCGAATGAGAAACAAGCCAAACGGCGCCGGAGCGGCGCCGTCAGCCAGGGCAAGTGAATGCTGATCTGCCATTGCAACATCATCACCGAGAAGGAGATCGAGCAGACGATCGTCGGCCTGCTGGATGAGGATCCCTGGCAGCTGATAGTGCCGGCGAAAGTCTACCATGCCATGCGCAAGCGCGGTCGCTGTTGCGGCTGCTTCCCAAATGTGGTGGAAACGATCATTCGGGTCACCGAGCACTACCACGCCCGTTCGGAGGCGAGCGGCGCCGACATCGTTTCACACCTGGACCGCGTCAGAGGCTTGCGCGGCCAATACGGGAGCAGAACCCATGAAAGGCGAACCGCAGGTCATCGAGCGGCTTAACGAAGCCCTGTTTCTGGAGCTTGGGGCCGTCAATCAGTACTGGGTCCATTACCGGCTGCTCGAGGACTGGGGCTACACCAAGCTGGCGAAGAAGGAACGGGCGGAATCGATCGAGGAAATGCAGCATGCCGACCGGCTGGTGGCCCGCATCATCTTCCTCGAGGGGCATCCGAACCTTCAGTCCGTGGCGCCGCTGCGCATCGGCCAGAACGTGAAGGAAGTGCTCGAATCCGATCTTGCCGGTGAGTATGACGCGCGCACCGCCTACAAGCGTTCGCGCGAGATCTGCCAGGAGGCCGGCGACTACGTGTCGATGAAACTGTTCGAGGAACTGCTTGCCGACGAGGAAGGTCACATCGACTTCCTCGAGACGCAGCTCGACCTGCTCGCCTCGATCGGCGAGGAGAAATACGGCCAGCTCAATGCCGACTCGGCCAACGAGGCGGAGTAAGGACATGCGGGAATGCGGCGCCGCCTAGATTTCCTGCGCCGCTCGCTGCGGGCCGAGGGCTCGCCTTCCTCGCCTTCCAGGAAAAGCTCGCTGGCCTGGCTGGTTCGCGGGCTTTCTTTCATTCCCGCCGTGGTGGCCACCGCTTCGGCGCTGGCTGGAGACCCGCTGCCCGCGGGCCTTGCCGCCGCGCGCACCGATCTGACGCCGAAGGACCTGGCGCGTGTCATCGCCGTCACCAGGCCAACCGCGGATTTCTCCAAACCCGAGCCGTTCGAGCTGATGCAGGGTGGCGCCGGCACGTCGCGCAAGGACGTCAGCCGCGACGCCTTCTCGCAGCCCTCCGCCAACATCACCTTCGAGGAAGAAGGCACCTTCAGGCTCGGCAATGCGCTCTTCCGCAAGAACTGGGTGTCCTCACCCTCCTCGACCCAGGCATCGGACGGGCTTGGGCCGCTGTTCAACGAGCGCGCCTGCCAGAACTGCCATCTGAAGGACGGCCGCGGCCGGCCGCCGGAAGGCGGCGCCGGCACCACCTCGATGTTCCTGCGCCTGGCGCGCGATGCAAGCAACGAGGAAGAGAGAGCCGAGCTTGCCGCCCGCAAGTTGCGGAACTTCCCCGATCCGGTCTACGGCTCGCAATTGCAGGGGCTGGCGGTTCCCGGCCTCAAGGGCGAAGGCCGCATGCGCGTCGACTACCAGGAAGAGAAGGTGACGCTCGCCGGCGGCTCCGTGGTCTCACTGCGCAAGCCGGGCTATTCCGTCGACGGCCTCGGCTACGGTCAGCTCGATCCGCGTACCACGCTGTCGCCGCGCCTGACGCCGCCGATGATCGGCCTCGGCCTGATCGAGCAGATCGCGCCCGCCGACATCCTCGCCCACGCCGATCCGGATGACCGCGATGGCGACGGCATTTCCGGCCGTCCCAACATCGTGGGCGATGGCGCCAGCGGCGGGCTAACGCTCGGCCGCTTCGGCTGGAAGGCTGAGACGCCGTCCATTCGCGAGCAGGCGGCGGACGCTTTCGCCGGCGACATCGGCATCTCGACGTCGGAGGCGCCGAAGCATTGGGGCGACTGCACCGCGGCCGAAAAGGCCTGCTTGGCCATGCCGAACGGCGTGCAGCAGCGGCTCGGCCCGGTCGAGGCGCCGCCGCCGGTGATGGACCTCGTCACCTTCTATTCGCAGAACCTCGCCGTGCCGGCCCGGCGCGACATCGACGACCGCCAGGTGCTCGCCGGCAAGAAGCAGTTCTACGAGATGGGCTGCATTTCCTGCCACACGCCGAAATTCGTCACGTTGCGCGGCACGCCCAACAAGGCGCAGGCCTTCCAGCTGATCTGGCCCTATTCCGACTTCCTGCTGCATGACATGGGGCCGGGCCTCGCCGATGGACAGGCTGTCGGCGACGCGACAGGCAGTGAATGGCGCACACCGCCGCTGTGGGGCATCGGCCTGACCGGAACGGTCAACGGCAATATGTTCTTCCTGCATGACGGGCGCGCCCGCACCCTCGCCGAGGCGATCCTGTGGCATGGCGGCGAGGGGCAGAAGGCGCGCGACCGCTTTGCCGCCGCCGATGCGGCGAACCGCGATGCGCTGGTCAAATTCCTGGAGTCCCTGTGATGTCGAAGCGTCTTGCATTTGCTCTCCTTCTTCCCCTGGCGATGGTCGGCGCATCCCCGGCATCGGCCGAGGTGAAGGCCTCCGCTGTCATCCAGCGGGCGATCGATGGTTTTATTCGTCCTGCCTATGCCAGCCTGCGCGACCATGCCGGCAGCTTGACCAAGGCCATGCGGGCGCTGTGCGATGCGCCGTCGCAAAGCAGCCTCGAGGCGGCGCGCGCCGAGTTTTCGGCCACGCTCGAGGCCTGGTCATCGGCTGAAATCATCGCTTTCGGGCCGATCAAGGAGAACAACCGGCTCGAGCGCATGCTCTACTGGCCGGACCGCAAGGGCATCGGCCTGAAGCAGGTGCAGGCGGCATTGGCCGGCAAGGACCCGACCGCCACCGATACGGCGCAGCTGGCGGGCAAGAGCGTCGCCATGCAAGGGCTCGGCGCGCTCGAGTTCGTGCTTTACGGCGACGGCGGCGACGCTCTTGCCGGCAAGGACGATCCCTATCGCTGCGGCTATGGCGCGGCCGTCGCAGGCAATATCGAAACGATGGCCGCCGAGATTGACGAGGCCTGGAGGAAGCCCGACGGATTTGCCGCGCTCTGGGCCAATCCGGGACCGCAGAACGCGCTCTACCGCGACGGCACCGAAGCTGTGACCGAACTGGTCAGCGTCTTCATCAACGAGCTGGAGATGGTCCGCGACGTGCGCCTCAAAGGGTTCCTGGGCGGCAAGCCGGAAGGCGACAAGCCCAGGCAGGCGATCTATTGGCGCTCGCAAAACACGACGAATTCCCTGGCCGGCAATCTCTCCGGTATCGATGCGCTGTTCGTGGCTTCGAAACTTGGCGATGCGCTTCCGGCCGATGCGCAATGGATGGCCGAGTCCATCCACATCCAGCTCGCCAACGGCGTCGCGACCGCCAAATCCGTCACCGGTCCGATCGACAAGGCGCTCGCCGATCCGGTGCTGCGCGGCAAGCTCGATCATTTCGCGCTGATCACCTCCAGCCTGACCACCCTGATCGGCACCAGGCTGACCGCCGAGTTCGGCCTGACCGCCGGGTTTTCGTCCCTGGACGGAGATTGAGCCATGACTGCGGTACGCACGCCGCTGATCGACCGTCGCGATTTCCTGAGGGCCGCCGGCGCCGGCTTCATGGCCACGATGACGCCGCGGGCCTGGGCGAAGACGCTTGATGCCGACGCGGTCTTCGCCACCGCCTTCGTCAAGCGCGACGGCAGCTATGGCGCCGCCGTGCTGTCCGAGGCAGGCGATGTGCTGCATGCGATCGACCTGCCCGACCGTGGCCACGACGTCACCTTCGACCCGGTCTCGAAGCGCTCTGTGGTCTTTGCCCGGCAGCCCGGCACCTTTGCCCTGGTGTTCGACCACACCGGCCGCGACAAGCCGCTGACCATCGCCAGCGTCGCCGGACGGCATTTCTTCGGCCACGGCGTCTTCTCGCCCGACGGCGCTCTGCTCTATGCCACCGAGAATGATTTCGACAACGCTGCCGGCGTCGTCGGCGTCTATGACGCGCGCTCGGGCTTCAAGCGCATCGGCGAGTTCCCGACCTACGGCATGGGGCCGCATGAGTTGCTTCTGCTTGGCGATGGCCGGACGATCGCGGTCGCCAATGGCGGCATCGAGACCCATCCGGACTACGGCCGCGCCGAGCTCAACATCGCCACCATGAAACCGTCCTATGTGCTGGTCGACCGCGTCACCGGCGATCTGATCGAAAAGCACGAATTGCCGTCGGCGCTCCACCAGCTGTCGATCCGCCACATGGATTGCGACCAGGCCGGCACGGTCTGGTTCGGCTGCCAGTATCGCGGCCCGGCGGCCGACCGGCCGTTGCTGATCGGTCGCGCGGCGCGCGGCAAGGACCTGCAGTTGCTCGACATGCCGCAGGACGTGCTCGCGGGCTTCCGCAACTATATCGGCTCGGTCGCCGCCAATCCGGCCGCCGGCACGGTCGCCGTCACCTCGCCTGAGGGCAATTCGCTCGCCGTCATCGACGCCGCCAGCGGCGACGTCGTCGCCACCAGCGCGTTGGTCGAGGTCTGCGGCCTGGCGCCCGATGGTTCGGGCTTCATGGCCACCACCGGCGCCGGCGAGATCGTCGAGGACAATGGCGCCAGGCGCTCCGAGCCCGACTATGTCTGGGACAATCACGTGCTGCGCATCTCAGAGCCGGCGTAGCCACGGCGATCGCTGGAGGGATGTTCTCGACCCTGGCCATGCCAAGCCGCATAACAAATATCCACCTTGCCCCTTGCAGGGACGGGCCGTGGCGGGCACAGGGAATTGTTTTTCGACCCAGGGCGTTAACCGGCGAACCATGAAGCTGCTTGCCATCGACTGTGCCGCCACTCTCTGCGCCGCCAGCGTTTATGACGCCGCGGCCGGGCGCGAGCTTGGCCGCCAGGTGCTCGACCTCGGCAAGGGCCATGCCGAGCATCTGATGGCGGTCATCGACGCGGCGCTGAAAGCGGCCGGCACAGGCTACGCAGGCCTCGACGCCATTGCCGTCTCCGTCGGTCCCGGCTCCTTCACCGGCCTGCGTGTCGGCGTTTCCACGGCGCGCGGCCTGGCGCTGGCGCTGAAGATCCCGGCAATCGGCGTGACCACGCTCGAGGCCCTGGCGGCGGAGGCGGCCGCGTTCTTTCCCGGTCGTGCCGTGCTCGCCGCCCTCGACGCCGGGCGCGAGGAGATCCATGTCGCCGCCTATGACAAAGCGTTAGTTTTGACTTACGGTCCGGCGGTGGCCACGCTCGCGCAAGCCACCGCCATTGCCGTGGAGACGTCCACCGTGCTGGCCGGCACCGCCGCGGAGAAGATCGCCGCCTCGGCCGGCCGCGCCTTCGACATCGGCCCGACCGGCGCCACCGCCGACATCGCCGTCTATGCCCGGCTGGCCGCTGAAAAGGGCGTGGGCGACAAGCCCAAGCCGCTCTATCTGCGCGGCGCCGATGCCAAGCCGCAGGCCGGTTTCATTCTTCCAAGACAAGACCATGATCCCAAAAAGTGGGCCCCGGTTTTTGGGCAAGATCATGGTCCGGAAGGAAAAAAGAGCTGATGCGCATTCCCTTCTTTCAGCCGCGCCGCAGGGACTATGCGCTTCAGCCGCTGACGGTTGCCGACAGCGAGGCTGTCTCGGTGCTGCATCAGGAGGACTTTGTGCGGCCGTGGAGCGACGGCGAGTTCGCGGCTTTGCTCGAACAGGACACCGTATTCGGCTATGCCGCGCGCGAAACCGGACAGGGCGGCAAGCCACCGGTCGGCTTCGTGCTGGCGCGGCTGGCGGCAGGCGAGGGCGAGATTCTCACCGTCGCCGTCGCCCGCTCCCACCGCCGCCAGGGGCTTGGCTGGCAATTGATGGACGCGGTGCTGCGCGAATTGCACGCGCAACGAGCCGAGGCGCTGTTCCTCGAGGTCGACGAGACCAATGTCGCGGCCATCGCGCTCTACCGGCGGCTCGGCTTCCGTGAGGTCGGCAAGCGCGCCAACTACTACAGATCGCCCGAGCGCGGCCCGACCGGCGCGCTTGTCATGCGCCGCGATCTTCGCTAGCGACACGCCGAGACAGGGCCTGCGCGCTGATGATCAAGAAATTACGGATTTTCCTGGCGCTTGCTCTGGTCGTCGCCGGCTCGCTGGTCCTGGTGCCGCTGCAGATCCTGTCGATGAAGACCGGGCTGTGGCCGGAAACCTTCATCCTCAAGATCTGGCACCGGATGATCGCCAGGGCGCTCGGCCTGCGCATCCACGTCAAGGGCGCGCTGTCGGCCAGGCGCCCCTTGCTGGTCGCATCCAACCACATCTCCTGGACCGACATCATGGTGCTTGGCTCCAGGGTCGACGTGAAGTTCATCGCCCGCGCCGACATGGCGAACTGGCCGATGATCGGCATGCTGTCGAAGCTGCAGCGCACCGTCTTCATCGAGCGCGAGCGCAAGCGCAGCTCGGGTGACCAGGCCAGCGAGATCGCCGGCCGCATGGCCAATGGCGACGCCATGGTGCTGTTCGCCGAGGGCTCGACCGGCGACGGCAACCTGCTTTTGCCCTTCAAGAGCACGCTGTTCGGCGCCGCCTCGATGGCGATTTCGGAAGGAGCGACCGAGCAAGTGTTCATCCAGCCGGTGGCGATCGTCTACACCAGGCTGCATGGCGTGCCGCTCGGCCGCCGCCACCGGCCGATCGCCGCCTGGATCGGCGACGAGGACCTGATGCCGCATCTCAAGGTGCTGCTCGCCGAAGGCGCGCTCGATGTCGAGCTGCATTTCGGCGAGCCGATTGCCTTCTCCAAGGGCTCGAACCGCAAGGAGACGGCAAGGCTGATGGAAAGCCGGGTGCGCGAGATGGTGCGGGCGGCGCTTGCCGAGCCGCGCCCGAGCCGCTGACGCGCCCCCCCGCGCGTCCGGGGCACGCCGCCAGGGCGCAGAATCGTCTGTTTTTTGTCGCTGAAAGGCGTTAGAAGCCGCCCGATGGACCTGAACACAACAGAACGCAACGATATCGGCATCGCTGCCGACAGCCTGGCTGCCCCTCCGGCGGCGAAGAAAGTCTTCGTCAAGACCTATGGCTGCCAGATGAACGTCTACGACTCGCAGCGCATGACCGATGCGCTGGCGGCCGACGGCTATGTCGCGACCGATATGGTCGATGATGCCGACCTGGTGCTGCTCAACACCTGCCATATCCGGGAAAAGGCGGCGGAAAAGGTCTATTCCGAGCTTGGCCGCATCCGCGACATGAAGGCCGAACGGGCCGGCACCGGCCGCGAGCTGCTGATCGGCGTCGCCGGCTGCGTCGCGCAGGCCGAAGGCGCCGAGATCATCCGCCGCGCGCCGGCCGTCGACCTGGTCATCGGCCCGCAGACCTATCACCGGCTTCCCGACGTGCTGGCAAGGGTGCGGGGCGGCGAGAAGATCGTCGAGACCAACTACGCCGTCGAGGACAAGTTCGAGCATCTGCCGCAGCCGAAGCGCGCCGAGGTCGCCAGGCGTGGCGTCACCGCCTTTCTCACCGTCCAGGAAGGCTGCGACAAGTTCTGCACCTTCTGCGTCGTGCCGTATACGCGCGGCTCCGAAGTCTCGCGGCCGGTGGCGCAGATCGTTGCCGAGGCCGAACGCCTGGCCGAGGCCGGCGTGCGCGAGGTGACGCTGCTCGGCCAGAACGTCAATGCCTGGCACGGCGAGGGCGAAAACGGTGAGGAATGGGGGCTGGGCCGCCTGCTGTTCAGGCTGGCCGAGATCCCTGGCCTGGCGCGGCTGCGCTACACCACCAGCCACCCTCGCGACATGGATGACGAATTGATCGCCGCCCATCGCGACCTGCCGGCGCTGATGCCCTATCTGCATCTGCCGGTGCAGTCGGGCTCCGACCGCATCCTGAAGGCGATGAACCGCAGGCATACGGCGCGCGACTATCTGGCGCTGATCGATCGCATTCGCGCCGCGCGCGGCGATATCGCCATGTCCGGCGATTTCATCGTCGGCTTCCCCGGCGAGACGGAAGCCGATTTCGAGGCGACCATGCAGCTGGTGCGCGAGGTCCACTATGCCTCGGCCTTCTCGTTCAAATATTCGCCGCGTCCGGGCACGCCTGGCGCCGAAATGCCCGATCACGTGCCGGAAGCCGTCAAGGACGATCGCCTGCAGCGCCTGCAGGCCCTGCTCCTGAAGCAGCAGCAGGATTTCGGCGCCAGCCTCGTCGGCAGGACCATCGGCACGCTGATCGAGAAGCCGGGCCGCCAGGCTGGCCAGAAGGTCGGCCGTTCGCCCTGGCTGCAGCCCGTTATTGTTGATGAAAAGGCCGGTGAAATCGGTGACATTATCGAGGTACGAATCACAAGGACGGGCTACAATAGCCTGTTCGCCGAGTTGGCCTGATGCATGTCGCTAGATTGTGCCCGCGGTTTTGGGACAACGACATGCATAGCCACAAGCCTCGGCAGATGAGGAGAGACGGTTGAGCGCTGCTGAACTGAAGAACCTGCCCCCGAACCAGGCATCCGGGGCTTCCGACATGGCGCACATCGTTCTGACCTTCGACAACAACAAGCTTGCCAGCGCCCTGTATGGCCAGTTCGACGAGAACCTGGCGCGGCTCGAGCAGAAGCTCGGCGTCGACATCCGCTCGCGCGGCAACCAGCTAACGATCAAGGGCTCGGCCTCGGCCGCCGAGCAGGCGCGCCGCGCGCTGGACAACCTCTACGGCATCCTCCAGAAGGGCGTCGACATCGGCCAGTCCGACGTCGACGGCGCCGTGCGCATGGCGATCGCCGCCGACGACCAGCTGACGCTGCCGACGCTGGAGCGCAAGGGCAAGATGTCCGCCGCCCAGATAGCGACGCGCAAGAAGACCATCTACGCCCGCTCGCTCAACCAGGACGCCTATATGCGGGCGCTGGAGCGCTCCGAGCTCGTTTTCGGCATCGGCCCGGCCGGCACCGGCAAGACCTATCTGGCGGTGGCGCATGCCGCGATGCTGCTCGAACGCGGCATGGTCGAGCGCATCGTGCTGTCGCGGCCGGCGGTCGAGGCCGGCGAGCGGCTGGGCTTCCTGCCCGGCGACATGAAGGAGAAGGTCGATCCATATCTGCGGCCGCTCTACGACGCGCTTTACGACATGATGCCGGCCGACAAGGTCGAGCGGGCGATCGCGGCCGAAGTGATCGAGATCGCTCCGCTGGCCTTCATGCGCGGCCGCACGCTGGCGCACGCCGCCGTCATCCTCGACGAGGCGCAGAACACGACGCCGATGCAGATGAAGATGTTCCTCACCCGTCTCGGCGAGAATTCGCGCATGATCGTCACCGGCGACCCGACCCAGATCGACCTGCCGCCGAACACCAAGTCCGGGCTTGTCGAGGCGCTGCGCATCCTCGACGGCGTCACTGGCATGGTGACGGTGCGCTTCAACGAGGGCGACGTCGTCAGGCATCCGCTGGTCGCCGAGATCGTCAAGGCCTATGACCGCGACGGCAAGCTGGCCAGGGGCCTGGGCGCGGAAAGCTGACGAAAAAGCCGCATGGCTGAAGACAGGAAACCAGGCGGCGGCCTGCCCGTCGACATCGATATTTCGATTGAGGCCGGCGATTGGCCCGACGAGGCGGGGCTGACGCGCCTGGTCGATCGCGCCGTGGCTGCCGCCTTTGCCGAAACCGGCGTCGACGGCGCTTCCGAGCTCAGCATCGTGTTTTCCGACGACGCCCACATCCGCACGCTGAACGCCGGCTGGCGCGGCAAGGACAAGCCGACCAACGTCTTGTCTTTCCCGGCTTTTCCGTTCCCGAAGGGCGGTCCGCTGCCGCCGATGCTGGGCGATATCGTGCTCGCCGCCGAGACGGTCGCGCGGGAAGCGGCACTGGAAGACAAGCCGCTGGCGAACCATATCACCCATCTCGTCATCCATGGCCTGCTGCATCTTCTGGGCCACGATCACGAGACCGACGCCGAGGCCGAGGAGATGGAAGCGATCGAGCGCGCGGCGCTCGCAAGGCTTGCCATTCCCGATCCCTACGCGTAACTAAAAAGACCAATTGACCGGACGACGATGAACGACAAACCAGAGACTGCCGCCCGCCCCGACGCCGGCAGTGCGGCCAAGCCTTCCGAAAAGACGGAAGAGGGCTCGAGTCCGAGTACCACGACCGGCAGCATCGCCAGCGAGCCATCGCCTGCCGGTCCTTCCCTGTTCGATCGCGTGCTCGGCCTGTTCAGGCAGCGCAACGGCACCAGCCTGCGCGAGGAGATCGCCGGCGCGCTTGCCGAAACGGCGAGCGATGCCGGCGCCTTCTCCCCCGGCGAGCGCGCCATGCTCAACAACATCCTGCGGCTGCGTGAAGTCCGCGTCGAGGACGTCATGGTGCCGCGCGCCGACATCGAGGCGGTGGAGATCACGACGACGCTCGGCGATCTGCTCGGTCTGTTCGAGCAGTCCGGTCATTCCCGCATGCCGGTCTACTCCGAGACGCTCGACGATCCGCGCGGCATGGTCCACATCCGCGACGTGCTCGCCCACATCACCAAGGTTGCCCGCGTCAAGAAGGGTCGCACCAGCCGCAAGACGCCGGCCGCGGCGCTTCTCGACCTCGCCCAGGTCGATCTCGCCCGCACCATCGGCGACCTCAACCTGATCCGCCCGGTGCTGTTCGTGCCGCCCTCCATGCTTGCCTCCGACCTGATGGGCCGCATGCAGACGACGCGCACCCAGATGGCCTTGGTCATCGACGAATATGGCGGCACCGACGGCCTCGCCTCGCTGGAAGACATCGTCGAGATGGTGGTCGGCGACATCGAGGACGAGCATGACGACGATGAGCCGATGATCACCCAGTCCGGCGAGGGCAACTTCATCGTCGACGGCAAGGCCGAGATCGACGAGGTCGCCAAGATGATCGGCGAGGATTTCACCGCCGGTGAGCATGGCGAATATGTCGACACCATCGGCGGCATGATCTTCAACACGCTCGGCCGCGTGCCGGCCCGCGGCGAGGTGGTGCAGGCCATACCCGGCTTCGAGTTCCATGTCCTCGACGCCGATCCGCGCCGCGTCAAGCGCGTGCGCATCGTGCAGGTCCAGAAGGGCGAGCGCCGCCGCCGCGCCGCCCGCACCGAGCAGGCCTGAAACCCGCCTGATGACGGTCGAGGATCCGTTCAAGCATGCCGTCCTTGGGTCCGGCATATTCTATAAGGACCCGCGTGCGGCTTTGACCTGGCTTGAAGCGGCCTTCGGTTTCGAGCCGAGCATGGTCGTCAGCGATGCCGAGGGCCGCCTCGTCCATTCCGAAATGCGCTTCGGCGACGGTTACATCGTCGTCGATTCAGAGTGGGCCGACCATGTCGCCAGCCCCGCTTCCGTCGGTGGCCGCAACACCCAGTCTGTCTATATCCGGCTGAAGGACGGGCTCGACGCCCATTGCGAGCAGGCGCGGCTGGCCGGGGCCGAGATCATCCAGGAACCGACCGACCAGTTCTATGGCGAACGGCAATACCGCGCCCGCGACCCCGAAGGCCATGTCTGGACCTTCACGCAGACCTTGCGCGCGGTCCCGCGCGAGGAAGCCGAGCGGCTGAGCGGCCACAGCATCGAGGGCTGGCACCGGTAACATCAGATTGCGCTTATCGATGTTTGGAGCGCGGACCGCGGCCTGATAAATCTTTTGCCGTGATTCGCGCGACTCGGAAGCCTCAATGCAGCGCCTGGCCGGCCGGATAATTCTGCTCTGGGGGTGGCGACGGGCGCTGGTGGCGTTTCTCGCCGGAGCGCTGGCGGTCCTCGCCCAGGCGCCCTATGATTTCTTCGCCGTCTGCTTCATCTCGTTCCCGCTGCTGGTCTGGCTGCTCGACGGCGCCACCGGCGAGGCTTCCGACGGTTGGCTGAGGCGGCTGAAGCCGGCCTTCGCCATCGGCTGGTGGTTCGGCTTCGGCTATTTTCTCGCCGGCCTGTGGTGGATCGGCCAGGCGCTGCTTGTCGAGGCCGACAGCTTCGCCTGGGCCTTGCCTTTCGCGGTGGTCGGCATCCCCTTCGGGCTCGCCTTCTTCTACGGTTTCGCCACGGTCGTGGCGCGGCTGTTGTGGAGCAACGGCATCGGCCGCATCGCGGCACTGGCCTTCGGCTTCGGCCTGGCGGAATGGCTGCGCGATTTCCTGTTCACCGGCTTCCCCTGGAACGCCGTCGGCTATGCGGCGATGCCGGTTCCCCTGCTGATGCAGAGTGTGTCCGTGACCGGCATGATCGGCATGAACGCGCTCGCCGTCTTCGTCTTTTCGCTGCCCGCGCTGGTCGCTGCGCGGCGCCAGCTTCGCCTGGGCTTCGCGCTGCTCGGCATCCTCGTCGCCGCCCATGTCGGCTTCGGCTATGTCAGGCTTGCCGCTCCGCTCGAGCCGGCGACCCGTTCGGTCGATGTCCGCATCGTCCAGCCGGACGTCGACCTCAGCGAAAAATGGGACGCTTCGGTTCGCGACCGCATCTTCGCCACCTTGCTCGGCCTGTCGGGCAAGGCGCCGGAACCCGGCCATGCCAGGCCGCAGCTGATCCTGTGGCCGGAGACCTCGGTGCCGTTCCTGTTCACCGAGCGCCCGGACGCGCTGACGGCGCTGGGCGACATGCTCGGCGAAGGCCAGATGCTGATCGCCGGCGTCGTCCGCGAGGAGGGCGGCTCGGCGGCAGGCGCCGGCAGCCGCTATTACAATTCCGTGGTGGCGATCAACGACAAGGGCGAGATCGCCGACGCCGTCGACAAGATCCATCTGGTGCCGTTCGGCGAATATCTGCCTTTCGCCGACGTTTTCGACCGCTTCGGGGTCGAGCAGCTGGTCGCCGGCCCGATGAATTTCGCGCCCGGCAACGAGCGCCATCCGATCGCATTGCCGGATGGCGTCCGCGCGCTCCCCTTCATTTGCTACGAGGTCATCTTCCCCGACCTTGTGGCAGTTGACGCTACGTCATCTCAGCTTATTGTGAACGTCACGAACGATGCGTGGTTCGGTGATACGCCGGGCCCATACCAGCACTTCAGGCAGGCCCAGATTCGCGCGGTGGAGAATGGATTGCCTTTGTTGCGTGCGGCTAACAATGGCATTTCCGCCATTGTCGATCCGCGCGGCCGTATTGTCGACGCGCTCGCCGTCAATGCGCGCGGCGCAATCGATGCGCATGTGCCGATTTCTGGGCGCGCCCTCATTTCCGCCCGCCAGCGGCGAATTAACGGATTGATGATCATGTTCCTGTTCGCGCTGGGAGCACTCCTATCGAATGTAAGGCTACGGCTACGGGTGAATTGACAGCCGACACATTAGAAACTCATACTGTAAGCGCCTGAAATTTCTCGAAGTCGGTTGGAGGTTCTGTTGGGGCAGTTGGCTCCGGCTTCGTTTGGGCAAGAAAAAATAGAAAAAGCCGGAAAAATTCGGCGAGGAGAAAATGACAGAAGAAAATAAGAAAAAACCGAATCCGATCGACATCCATGTCGGAAGTCGCATCAGGCTTCGGCGCAATATGCTTGGAATGAGCCAGGAGAAGCTGGGTGAGAATCTCGGCATCACGTTTCAACAGATCCAGAAGTACGAGAAAGGCACGAACCGGGTCGGCGCCAGCCGTTTGCAGGCCATAGCGTCCATCCTCAGCGTGCCCGTAGCCTTCTTTTTCGAGGATGCCCCGGGTCAGGAGGCCGTGGGCAACCGAGGATTCGCCGAAGACCCGTCGATGGCATTCGCCGTCGAGTTCTGCGGCAGTCCGGAAGGGCTTCAGCTCAACCGCGCCTTCGTCAAGATTGCCGACGTCAAGGTGCGTCGCAGGATCATTGATCTGGTGAAATCGCTTTCTACCGACGACGCCGACTGATCCAGGGGACTTGTGCCACCGGCGGCGCCCCGCTGGTGGTGGCACAAGACAAACTGTGCTCACATTCATGCCCGGAACCGCGGCAGCGCTTGACGAGCGGCGCCCGGCACCGCTAACACGTGGCGCGCCAAAAATCGGCAACCTGCCGATCTTTCTTCAAGAGGGGACACCCGTGACGCGGCTGAACTACTTCTTCACCTCGGAATCCGTTGCCGAGGGCCATCCCGACAAGGTTTGCGACCGTATCTCCGACGAAATCGTCGATCTGGTCTATCGCGAGGCCAAGAAGACCGGCATGGACCCGTGGAAAGTCCGCGTCGCCTGCGAGACCCTGGCGACGACCAACCGCGTCGTCATCGCCGGCGAGGTCCGGGTTCCAGAGACGCTGCTGAAGAAAGACAAGGCCGGCAACATCCTCAAGGACGCCGCCGGTCATCCGGTCGTCAATCCGGCAAAGTTCAAGTCGGTTGCCCGCAAGGCGATCCGCGAGATCGGCTACGAGCAGGCCGGCTTCCACTGGAAGACGGCGAAGATCGATGTTCTGCTGCACGGCCAGTCGCCCGACATCGGCCAGGGCGTCGACAGCGCCGCCGACCGCCAGGGCGAGGAAGGTGCCGGCGACCAGGGCATCATGTTCGGCTACGCCTGCCGCGAGACGCCGGACCTGATGCCGGCGCCGATCTACTACAGCCACAAGATACTCGAACTCCTGGCCGCCGCGCGCCATGAAGGCGACGGCGATGCCGGCAAGCTCGGGCCGGACGCCAAGAGCCAGGTCACCGTGCGCTATGTCGACGGCAAGGCCGCGGAAGCGACGCAGATCGTGCTGTCGACCCAGCATCTCGATGCGACCTGGGATTCCAAGAAGGTCCGCAAGGTCGTCGAGCCCTATATCCGCGAGGCCCTGGGCGATCTCAAGATCGCCGAGGACTGCAACTGGTACATCAATCCGACCGGCAAGTTCGTCATCGGCGGTCCGGATGGTGACGCCGGCCTCACCGGGCGCAAGATCATCGTCGACACCTATGGTGGCGCTGCGCCGCATGGCGGCGGCGCCTTCTCCGGCAAGGACACCACCAAGGTCGACCGCTCGGCAGCCTATGCGGCGCGCTACCTCGCCAAGAACGTCGTCGCCGCCAAGCTCGCCGACCGCTGCACCATCCAGCTGTCCTACGCCATCGGCGTCGCCCAGCCGCTGTCGGTCTATGTCGACCTGCACGGCACCGGCAAGGTCGACGAGGCGAGGCTGGAGGATGCGCTGCGCTCGGTCATGGACCTGTCGCCTTCCGGCATCCGCCGTCACCTCGACCTCAACCGGCCGATCTACGCGAAAACCTCGTCCTACGGCCATTTCGGCCGCAAGGCCGGCCGCGACGGTTCCTTCTCCTGGGAGAAGACCGATCTCGCCAAGGCGCTGAAGGACGCTGTCGCCGCCTGACGGCGACTGCAGACCTGTCCATGGATCCAAAAGACAGACCGAGCCGCGCGACCGAAGCTTTTTTCGGTCGCCGGCGCGGCAAGACCATCCGTCCGCAGCAGGCCGCGGCGCTGGAAAGCGGTTTTCAGACCTACAGGCTTGATCTGGCGGCCGCGCCGCCGGCCGAATTGCGGACGCTGTTTGACGCCGACGTTTCCGCCGTCCAGCTCGAGATCGGTTTCGGCGGCGGCGAGCACCTGCTGCATCGCGCGACGGCGGACCCGCAGACCGGCTTCATCGGCGTCGAGCCCTTCGTCAACGGCATGGCCAAGCTGATGATGGCGGTCCGGGAAAAGCCGCTGGCCAACCTCAGGGTTCATGACGACGACGCCACGCGGCTGCTCGACTGGCTGCCGCCGGCTTCACTCGACGGCATCGACCTGCTCTATCCCGATCCCTGGCCGAAGAAGAAGCACTGGAAGCGGCGCTTCGTCGGTCCGGTCAATCTCGACCGTTTCGCCCATGTGCTGAAGCCGGGCGGAAAATTCCGCTTCGCCTCCGACATCGACACTTATGTGAACTGGACACTTTTGCATTGCCGGGCGCACGGCGCCTTTGCATGGCAGGCGCAGGAAGCGGCCGACTGGCATCGGCCCTACGATGGCTGGCCGGGCACGCGCTATGAGGCCAAGGCGCTGCGTGAGGGCCGGCAGCCCGCCTATCTGACTTTCGTTAGGACATAGGCCCGGCGCGATACGGTTAGCCGCACCAGGCGGGCATCAGAACCGCCCGATCGTTTAGAAGCGGCCCATCCTGTCGAAGGCGGCCGGGTCCATGCCGAGCTTGCGCAGGTCGTTGGCGCGCGGCCTGCGTCCGGCTTCGACGGACCGCGACGCGGCAACGGCGCTGCCGAAGGTGGTGAAGATGTCGCCGATGGCGGAAAACAGCTTGCGGCTACCCATGATTTTCAACCTTTCGCGCGCCACCGCGCGCAATTTCTCTTGTTGTGCGATGCAACATAGATAGGCACGGCGCGCCTGGGATCACAGAGGCGTTGCCGCATGGACGCCATGCGCCCGGCGCAAGGCTGCTTGCGCCGGCCTCCATTGGCCGGGTGATCTGCAGCAAGAGCGCCGCGTTTGCCACGCTCCTCACGGCAGGCTTGAAACGCCGAGCGGGATCGTTTATATCAGCCTCAAATTCTTGGTCGGTATGACGAAGAGTGGGTCCACCCGGTCCCGCTCTTTTTTATTACCTGCCGGCCAGCCACGAAAAAGAGTGACAGGGACCTGATGAGCGCAGCGGCAATCGACGCCGACGACCGTATCATCCGCGAAAGCGGGATCGATGCGCGCATAGCGCTGATCGTGCAGCCGGTGCTGCGCGGCATCGGCTTCCGCCTGGTGCGGGTGCATCTGTCGGGCCAGAACGGGCTGACGCTGCAGATCATGGCCGAACGCGAGGACGGCACCATGACCGTCGAGGATTGCGAGGAAGTCAGCCGCGCCGTGTCGCCCGCACTCGATGTCGAAGATCCGATCGAAAAGGCGTATCATCTCGAAGTGTCTTCGCCCGGTATCGACCGGCCGCTGGTGCGCAAGTCGGATTTCACCACCTGGACCGGCCATCTGGTCAAGATGGAGACCTCGGTTCTGGTCGGCGACCGCAAGCGCTTCAAGGGCAAGATCGCCGAGAGCGACGATGATGGCGTGCTGATCGCCCGCGACAAGGCGGCCTATGGCGAGGAGCCGACGGTGCGCGTGCCATACGATGCGATCGCCGATGCCCGGCTGGTGCTGACCGACGATCTCATCCGCGACGCCCTGTCGAAGGACAACAGGGCGCGCAAGGAAGCCAAGAAGCGTCGCGGCGAAGCGGAAGACGCTGCCGCGGATACGGAAAACGAAACCGAACAGGACAATTGATTTGAGCCGCCCGGCGACAGGTCCGGCAACAGGCTCGGGAGAAAGACAATGGTTGTAAGCGCCAACAGACTGGAACTGCTGCAGATCGCCGACGCGGTCGCGCGTGAAAAGTCGATCGACAAGTCGATCGTCATCGCCGCCATGGCCGATGCGATCCAGAAGGCTGCGCGCTCGCGCTATGGCCAGGAGACCAACATCCGCGCCGACATCAACGCCAACACCGGCGAGATGAAGCTGCAGCGGCTGATGGAAGTGGTCGAGAAGGTCGAGGACTACGCCACGCAGATCGCCATTTCCTCGGCCCGCGAGCGCAACCCCGACGCCCAGCTCGGCGACTTCATCGCCGAACAGCTGCCGCCGATGGATTTCGGCCGCATCGCCGCCCAGTCGGCCAAGCAGGTCATCGTCCAGAAGGTGCGCGAGGCCGAGCGTGACCGCCAGTATGACGAATACAAGGACCGCATCGGCGAGATCGTCAACGGCACCGTCAAGCGCGTCGAATACGGCAACGTCATCGTCGATCTCGGCCGCGGCGAGGCGATCATCCGCCGCGACGAGCTGATTCCGCGCGAAAACTACAAATATGGCGACCGCGTCCGCGCCTATGTCTACGACGTGCGCCGCGAGCAGCGCGGCCCGCAGATCTTCCTGTCGCGCACCCATCCGCAGTTCATGGCCAAGCTCTTCACCATGGAAGTGCCGGAAATCTACGACGGCATCATCGAGATCAAGTCGGTGGCCCGCGATCCGGGCTCGCGCGCCAAGATCGCCGTCATCTCGCGCGATAGCTCGATCGATCCGGTCGGCGCCTGCGTCGGCATGCGCGGCAGCCGCGTCCAGGCGGTGGTCGGCGAATTGCAGGGCGAGAAGATCGACATCATTCCGTGGTCGCCGTCGGCCGCGTCCTTCATCGTCAACGCGCTGCAGCCGGCCGAGGTCGCCAAGGTGGTGCTCGACGAGGATGCCGAGCGCATCGAGGTCGTGGTGCCGGACGACCAGCTGTCGCTGGCCATCGGCCGTCGCGGCCAGAACGTCCGCCTTGCCTCGCAGCTCACTGGCTGGGACATCGACATCCTGACCGAGCAGGAAGAGAGCGAGCGCCGCCAGAAGGAATTCGTCGAGCGTTCGGCGCTGTTCATGGAAGCCCTCGACGTCGACGAGATGGTCGGCCAGGTGCTGGCCTCCGAGGGCTTCACCAGCGTCGAGGAAGTCGCCTATGTCGATGCCGGCGAAATCGCCTCCATCGATGGCTTCGACGAGGACACCGCTTCGGAGATCCAGACCCGCGCCCGCGAATATCTGGAGAAGATCGAGGCCGAGCATGACGACAAGCGCAAGGCGCTCGGCGTCGAGGACGAACTGCGCGAGATCCCCGGCATCACCACCGCCATGATGGTGACGCTCGGCGAGGACGGCGTGAAGACCATTGAGGATTTCGCCGGCTATGCCGCGGACGACCTGACCGGCTGGAAGGAACGCAAGGACGGCGAGACCAAGGTCTATCCGGGTGTGCTCGCCAGCCACGGCGTGTCGCGCGCCGATGCCGAGCAGATGGTTCTGGCTGCCCGCCTCAAGGCCGGCTGGATCACCGAGGACGAGCTTGCCGCGCAGGAAGCGCCGGCTGACGAAGCCGTCGGTGCGTGAGGTGAAACCGCATCGCACAGAACCCGCCCCCGGACGAGATGAACGATCGCACCTGCATCGTCACCCGCAAGCAGGCCGAACCGGATGAACTGATCCGTTTCGTCGTCGGCCCGGATTCGGCCGTCGTCCCGGACCTCAAGAGAAATCTGCCCGGCCGCGGTTGCTGGGTCAGCGCCGAACGCCTACATGTCGACAAGGCAGCGGCGAAAAACCTGTTTGCCCGCGCCTTCAAGGCGCAGGTGAACGTTCCCGCCGATCTCGGCGGCATGGTCGACGGGCTGCTTTCCCGATCCGCGCTGGGTATGCTGGGCCTCGCCCGCAAGGCCGGCGCGGTCGTTCTCGGCGCTGCCAAGGTCGAGAACGCGGTGCGCGACGGTCAGGCTTTGCTGGTGCTTCATGCGACCGAAGCATCGGATGACGGCGTTCGCAAGATCAGCCAGGCGCGGCGGGCGACCGTTCATCTCGGCGGCCCAGCCATCCCTGCCTACAAACTTTTCCCCGAGGCCGAGTTGAGCTTGGCATTGGGGGGTACAAATGTGATACATGCTGCCGTCCTCGCGCAAGACGCGGGAAGGGCGGTTGAGAAGCGCATGGTTGCGCTCGACCGGTATCGGGGCGGTACCCCGGACGATCTGGCAATGCTTGCGGACGTTGCTGACGAAGATGATGCCGCAGAGGATATGGAATGAGCGATACGAAATCGGGCGACGACAAGACGTTGAGCGTTACGCCGAAGAAGACCTTGACGCTGAAGCGCCCCGGCATGGAACAGGGCACTGTGCGCCAGAACTTCTCGCACGGCCGCACCAAGGCGGTCGTCGTCGAGACCAAGAAGCGCAAGTTCTCGCTGCACGGCGACAAGCCGGAGCCGGCGGCCGCTCCCGTGTCCGTCTTCGCGCCGAAGCCCGCCGCCGCGGCGGCGCCCGCTGTCCAGGAAGCGCCGAAGGCGCCACCGCCGCCGCCTCCAGCCGAGCGTGGCGGCATGGTGCTCAACGAATTGTCGCGCGGCGAGATGGAAGCCCGCCGCAGGGCGCTCGAAGGCTCCAAGGCGCGCGAGATCGAAGATCGCCAGCGCGCCCAGGAAGATGCCAAGCGCCGCGCCGATGACGAGGAACGTCGCCGTCGCGAGCGTGAGGAGTCCGCGCGCCGCCAGGCCGAGGAAGAAGCGCGGCTGCAGACCGAGGCCGAATCCCGGCGCCGCGCCGAGGAAGAGGCGCGCCGCCGCGCCCCGCAGGCCGCCGAGCTGGCGACGCCGGACGATGAGGAAGAGGTCAAGCCGAAGCGCACCAGTGGCGCAGGCGCCCCCGTGCGCCGCCTGGTTACGCCCGAAGTGGCGCGTCCAGCCAAGCCGACCAAGGGCGAGGAAGATCGCCGCCGCGGCAAGCTGACGCTGAATTCGGCGCTCTCCGACGAGGATGCGCGCGCTCGCTCGCTGTCGTCGATGCGCCGCCGTCAAGAGAAGTTCAAGCGCGCGATGCATAACGAGCCGCGCGAGAAGGTCATGCGCGAAGTGATCCTGCCCGAAACCATCACCATCCAGGAACTGGCGCAGCGCATGTCCGAGCGCGCCGTCGACGTGGTCAAGTTCTTCATGAAGCAGGGCCAGATCATGAAGCCGGGCGACGTCATCGACGCCGACACCGCCGAACTGGTGGCCACTGAATTCGGCCACACGGTGCGCCGCGTCGCCGAGTCCGACATCGAGGAAGGCCTGTTCAACATCGCCGACCGTGCCGAAGACCTGGTGGCGCGTCCGCCTGTGGTCACGATCATGGGCCATGTCGACCACGGCAAGACCTCGTTGCTCGACGCCATCCGCAACGCCAATGTCGTCTCCGGCGAAGCCGGCGGCATCACCCAGCACATCGGCGCCTACCAGGTCGAGAAGAACGGTCAGAAGATCACCTTCATCGACACGCCCGGCCACGCCGCCTTCACGGCGATGCGCGCCCGCGGCGCCCAGGCGACCGACATCGCCGTGCTGGTGGTTGCGGCCGACGACAGCGTGATGCCGCAGACGATCGAATCGATCAGCCATGCCAAGGCGGCCGGCGTGCCGATCATCGTGGCCATCAACAAGATCGACAAGCGTGACGCCGACCCGCAAAAGGTGCGCTCCGAACTGCTGCGCCATGAGGTCTTCGTCGAATCCATGGGCGGCGAGGTGCTGGACGTCGAAGTGTCGGCGACCAAGGGCACCAATCTCGACAAGCTGCTCGAAGCGATCCTGCTGCAGGCCGAAATCCTGGACCTGAAAGCGAATCCGGACCGCACCGCCGAGGGCGTCGTCATCGAGGCGCAGCTCGACAAGGGCCGCGGCCCCGTCGCCACCGTGCTGGTGCAGACCGGCACGCTGATGCCGGGCGACATCCTCGTCGCCGGCAACGAGTGGGGCCGGGTGCGCGCGCTGGTCAACGATCGCGGCGAGCACGTCAAGGAAGCGCCGCCGGCGATGCCGGTGGAGGTGCTTGGCCTGCAGGGCACCCCGCAGGCCGGCGATCGCTTCGCCGTCGTCAACAACGAGGCCCGCGCCCGCGAGATCACCGAATACCGTCAGCGCCTGGCGCGCGAGAAGGCGGTGGCCAAGCATGCCGGCCAGCGCGGCTCGCTGGAGCAGATGATGTCGCAGCTGCAGACGAGCGGGCTGAAGGAGTTCCCGCTGGTCATCAAGGGCGACGTGCAGGGCTCGATCGAGGCGATCAGCGCCGCGCTCGAGAAGCTCGGCAACGACGAAGTGCGCGCGCGCATCGTACATGCCGGAGCCGGCGGCATCACCGAAAGCGACGTGTCGCTGGCGGAGACCTCCGGTGCCGCGATCATCGGCTTCAATGTCCGCGCCAATACGCAGGCACGTGCTGCCGCCGCGGCCGCCGGCATCGAGATCCGCTACTACTCGATCATCTACAATCTCGTCGATGACGTGAAGGCGGCTCTCTCCGGCATGCTCTCGCCGGAGCGTCGCGAGACCTTCATCGGCAATGCCGAGATCCTCGAGATCTTCGACATCACCAAGGTCGGCAAGATCGCCGGCTGCCGTGTCACCGAAGGCAAGGTCGAACGCGGCGCCGGCGTGCGCCTGATCCGCGACAACGTCGTCATCCACGAAGGCACGCTGAAGACACTGAAGCGCTTCAAGGACGAGGTTTCGGAAGTGCCGGGCGGCCAGGAGTGCGGCATGGCCTTCCAGAACTACGAGGACATGCGCGTCGGCGACGTCATCGAGTGCTTCCGCATCGAGATGGTAACCCGCACGCTCTGAGTTCGAGCATCGCATCGAGAAGTCCGGGCGGTGGTCGCAAGGCCGCCGCCCACACCACATGAGACATGCGGCGCGGTCCCATCCCGCGCATCACGATTTCAGGACCGAGGAAAATGTCCCGTTCAACCACGTCAGGCCCGTCCCAGCGCATGCTGCGTGTCGGTGAGCAGGTGCGCCACGCGCTGTCCGAAACCTTGCAGCGCGGCGAGATTATCGATCCGCTGGTCGAGAACAGCGTGATCTCGGTTTCCGAGGTCCGCATGTCGCCCGATCTGAAGATCGCCACCGCTTTCGTCTCGCCGCTCGGCGCCAGCGACGACAATGCAGTGGTCGAAGCGCTTAACAAGCATGCGAAATTCATCCGCGGCCGTGTCTCGGGCGCGCTGAGGCAGATGAAGTACATGCCGGAGTTTCGCTTCCGGCTGGACACGTCCTTCGACAATTTCGCCCGCATCAACGATTTGCTGAAGTCGCCGGAAGTGGCGCGGGATCTCAGCCACGACGACGACAAAGACAAAGACGACAAGAAGGACAGCGAATAGTGGGCCGTCGCGGCAAGAAGAAGGGCAGGCCGGTTTCCGGCTGGGTGGTTCTGGACAAGCCGGTCGGCATGGGTTCGACCGAGGCCGTCTCCAAGATCAAATGGCTGTTCCAGGCCGAGAAGGCCGGCCATGCCGGCACGCTCGACCCGCTGGCGTCGGGAATGCTGCCGATCGCGCTCGGCGAAGCGACCAAGACCGTGCCCTACGTGCAGGACGGCGCCAAGGTCTATCGCTTTACCGTCGCCTGGGGCGAGGAGCGCTCGACCGATGATCTCGAGGGCCCGGTGACCAACAGCTCGGAGCGCCGTCCGGCCGAGGCCGAGGTGAAGGCGCTGTTGCCGAAATACACCGGCGTCATCATGCAGACGCCGCCGCAGTTCTCCGCCATCAAGATCGCCGGCGAGCGCGCCTATGACCTCGCCCGCGAGGGCGAGACGGTCGACATCCCCGCGCGCGAGATCGAGATCGGCCGCCTCGACATCGTCGAACACGACGCCGGCCGCACCGTTTTCGAGGTCGAATGCGGCAAAGGCACCTATGTGCGTTCGCTCGCCCGCGACATGGGCCGCGACCTCGGCTGCTTCGGCCATATCGCGGAGCTGCGCCGTGTCGAGGTCGAGCCGTTCACGCCGGAGGACTTCGTCACCGTCGCCGAACTCGAAGCCGCCCGTTTCGGCGAACGCGGCGAGGTGGCGGGCGATGACGACGCATCCGACGCGCCGGTCGACTTCGATGCCATCGACGCGCTGCTGGTCGACACCGCGGCAGCGCTCGAGTGCCTGCCGCAGGTCACCGTCAGCGACGACGCGGCGACCAGGATCCGGCTCGGCAATCCGGTCATCATCCGCGGCCGCGACGCTCCGGTCGAGGCCGAGGAAGCCTGCGCCACGGTGCGCGGCAGGCTGGTCGCCATCGGCGCCATCGAGCAGGGCATGTTCAAGCCCAAGCGGGTCTTTGCCGGATGACGGCGCTCGGCTAGTTTCGGTTCGGCATTGGGGGCAGGGGGATATGGCGAAAGCTGAGACGGCAACGAAGCGCGGGCCAATGAAGACCCGCCGGCCACCGGTCGGCGCCTCGCCGGGCACACTGATTGCCGATCCGGCGGCACGGCGCAGCGAGCTCCGGCTAACGCTGATCTCGCCCGACAAATTCGAGACCATCGAGAACGCCAGCATCGATGATCTCAATGCCCATTGCGACCAGTGGCCCGTCGTCTGGCTGGATTGCACCGGCCTCGCCAACATCCCGCTGATCGAGGAGATCGGCCGCATCTTCAGCCTGCATCCGCTGGCGCTCGAAGATGTCGTCAACACTGGCCAGCGGCCGAAGGTGGACTTCTTCGAGGACCATGCCTTTGTCGTCATGCGCATGATCGACGATGTCACGGCCCATCGCTACGAGCAGATCGCGGTCTTCTTCGGCAGCACCTTCGTCGTCACCTTCCAGGAGCGCGAGGGCGATCCGTTCAATCCGGTTCGCAAGCGGATCGCCAGCTCGGTACCGAACCGGCTGCGCGCGCGCGGCGCCGACTATCTCGCCTATGCGTTGATCGACGCCATCGTCGACAGCTATTTCCCGCCGATCGAGGCCGCCAGCGAACTGGTCGACGGCATCGAGGACGAGATGCTGCGCGCGCCGCACAAGCAGCAGATGCGGCAACTGCACGAGTTGCGGCGCGACGCCAATGTGCTGAAGGGTGTGCTTTGGCCGATGCGCGATGCGCTGGCGACGCTGATCCGCAACGACGTGCCCTACGTGAAGGCCGAGACCAAGGTCTTCTTCAACGACACGCTCGATCATTCGCTGCGCCTGATCGAATTGGTCGAAACCCAGCGCGACATGCTGACCGGGCTGATCGAGATGCACTTGTCGCTGAGCCAGGCGCGCACCAACGACGTCATCTCCTATCTGACCATCGTCTCGGTGATCTTCATGCCGCTGACCTTCCTAGTCGGCGTCTGGGGCATGAACTTCGACCCCGATACCTCGCCATGGAACATGCCGGAGCTGAAGGCCTATTACGGCTACCCCACGGCGCTGCTGTTCATGGCCCTCGTTGCCGCCGGGCTGATTGCTTTCTTCAAGTGGAAGAAGTGGTTGTAGTCGAACGCAAATCTTCAGTTTTCAGGGAAAAGGCCTGCGACAAGCCGGCTTGTGATTTGGGCTGGCGTTTTCCGGGGAATTGCCCTATATGCGCCGCAGCTTCGCGCCGTGTCGCGTTGCCTGCACCGGCCCCTGCTGGACGACATCCCGGCTGAGGGCGACCCGTTTCCTCAAACAGATAAGGAAAAACACGATGTCGATTACTGCCGAGCGCAAAAAGGAATTGATGGGTGAATTCGCAACCGCCAAGGGCGATACCGGGTCTCCGGAAGTCCAGGTGGCCATCCTTTCCGAGCGCATCAAGAACCTGACCGACCACTTCAAGGACCACAAGAAGGATAACCATTCCCGCCGTGGTCTGCTCGCTCTCGTCTCCCAGCGCCGCAGCCTGCTTGATTATCTCAAGCGCAAGGACGACGCGCGCTATCAGACGCTGATCGAGAAGCTCGGTCTGCGCCGTTGACGAATTGACCGGCGGGCTTTCCTCGGGAGAGCCCGCCGGTCGCGCATTTGGTGCATCGGATCGCTCCAGTGCACCAGTGACAGGATGAAGCGCCGCGCATCGATCGGATACGCAAACGAACGCTTCGCGAAGTTGGCATTTGCGCAGGGCCGTTCCGGGAGCCGCGGCTTTCAGGTCATGCGCAAGGCCGGTCGGATCGATCGGCCAGACCCGGTTTCGAGCCAGCAAAGGGCTGCTTGGAACCGCCCATGGACGGTCATGGGGCAGGATTGCAGGATGCTCGTGCGGCCAGCGTGCCGGGATTGATGCGAGCGTCCCGTTGTCTTGCCCGTGGCTGCCCGAGAAAAGAAGCCAGGGGAAAGGGCATCCGCGCACGACAAGCCGCGCGACCCTTTCCGCATATGAAGGACAAGACATGTTCAATCACCACAAAGTGGAAATCGAGTGGGGCGGCCGTCCGCTCGTTCTGGAAACCGGCAAGATCGCGCGCCAGGCTGACGGCGCGGTGCTCGCCACCTACGGCGAGACCAAGGTCCTCGCCACGGTCGTTTCGATGAAGGAGCCGAAGCCCGGCCTCGATTTCTTTCCGCTGACCGTCAATTACCAGGAAAAGACCTACGCCGCCGGCAAGATCCCGGGCGGCTATTTCAAGCGCGAGGGACGTCCGAGCGAGAAGGAAACGCTGGTTTCCCGCCTGATCGACCGCCCGATCCGCCCGCTCTTCGCCGATGGCTACAAGAACGACACCCAGATCGTCGTCACCGTCGTCCAGCACGACCTCGAGAACGATCCGGACATCCTGTCGATCGTTGCCACCTCGGCCGCGCTGACGCTGTCCGGTGTCCCCTTCATGGGCCCGATCGGTGGCGCCCGCGTCGGCTACATCAACGGCGAGTACGTGCTTAACCCGCATATCGACGAGATGCAGGAATCCAAGCTCGACCTCGTCGTCGCCGGCACCACCGATGCCGTGCTGATGGTCGAATCCGAGGCCAAGGAACTCTCCGAAGAGCTGATGCTCGGCGCCGTCATGTTCGGCCACAAGGGCTTCCAGCCGGTGATCGAAGCCATCATCAAGCTGGCCGAGGTCGCTGCCAAGGATCCGCGCGACTTCACCGCCCCGGACTATTCCGCGCTCGAAGGCGAGATGCTGAAGATCGTCGGCGACGAGCTTCGCGATGCCTACAAGATCACCGACAAGCAGGCCCGCTATGCCGCCGTCGACGCCGTCAAGGCGAAGGTCAAGGCGGCGTTCGCGCCGGCCGAAGGCGAGGAAGCCAGGTACACGTCCGAGCAGATCGGCTCCGTGTTCAAGGAACTCCAGGCCAAGGTCGTGCGCTGGAACATCCTCGACACCGGCTCGCGCATCGATGGCCGCGACCTGAAGACGGTCCGCAAGATCGTCTCCGAAGTCGGCGTCCTGCCGCGCACCCACGGTTCGGCGCTGTTCACCCGCGGCGAGACCCAGGCGCTGGTCGTCGCCACGCTCGGCACCGGCGAGGATGAGCAGTATGTCGACTCGCTGACCGGCATGTACAAGGAGAAGTTCCTCCTCCACTACAACTTCCCGCCCTACTCGGTCGGCGAGACCGGCCGCATGGGCTCGCCGGGCCGCCGCGAGATCGGCCACGGCAAGCTTGCCTGGCGCGCCATCCGGCCGATGCTGCCCTCCGCCGACCAGTTCCCCTACACGCTGCGCGTCGTCTCGGAGATCACCGAGTCCAACGGTTCGTCCTCGATGGCGACCGTCTGCGGCACCTCGCTGGCGCTGATGGATGCCGGCGTGCCGCTGGCCAAGCCGGTTGCCGGCATCGCCATGGGCCTGATCAAGGAAGGCGAGCGCTTCGCGGTGCTCTCCGACATCCTGGGTGACGAAGATCATCTCGGCGACATGGACTTCAAGGTCGCCGGCACAGCCAATGGCATCACCTCGCTGCAGATGGACATCAAGATCGAGGGCATCACCGAGGAGATCATGCAGATCGCGCTGGACCAGGCCAAGGATGGCCGCCAGCATATCCTCGGCGAGATGGCGCATGCTCTGACCGGCGCTCGCCCCGAACTCGGCGAGTTCGCGCCGCGCATCGAGGTCATGCACATCCCGACCGACAAGATCCGCGATGTCATCGGTTCCGGCGGCAAGGTCATCCGCGAGATCGTCGAGAAGACCGGCGCCAAGATCAACATCGAGGACGACGGCACGATCAAGATCGCTTCGGCCAACGCCAAGGAGATCGAGGCGGCGAAGAAGTGGATCCACACCATCGTTGCCGAGCCGGAAGTCGGGGAGATCTATGAAGGCACGGTCGTCAAGACCGCCGACTTCGGCGCCTTCGTCAACTTCTTCGGTCCCCGCGACGGCCTCGTCCACATTTCGCAGCTGGCCAACGAGCGCGTCGCCAAGACCTCAGACGTCGTCAAGGAAGGCGACAAGGTCTGGGTCAAGCTGATGGGCTTCGACGAGCGCGGTAAGGTCCGCCTGTCGATGAAGGTCGTCGACCAGGCCACCGGCAAGGAAATCGTGCGCGAGAAGAAGGCCGAAGGCGGCGAGGAAGACGCTGCCTGATCGGGCTGACCAGATAGTTGAGACGGGCGCGGCTTATGTCGCGCCCGTTTTCGTTTAGGGGGCGTGTTTCCCGCGGGGCAAGGAAATGTCGGCAGAGCCGCTGAAGACGCTGTTCCATCCGTATGAGGCTGAGGCCCTCGACTTGCCGAAAGAGGGCGAGCGCGTGCTTTTCCTCGGCGCCGAACCCGGTTTCCGTCTGCCCGGGGGCTTCGCAGCCGCGCTCCATCTCGTGCAGGGTTTTCGCCCGCATTTTCGCGCGCTGCAGGCAGCGGGTTTTCACGTCACGCCGCGAGCGGACGGCGCCGGCTTCGATGCCGCGCTCGTGCTCGCCGGCCGTCACCGCGGCCAGAACGAGCTGCGGGTCGCCGAAGCGATCGAACGCGTGGCGTCGGGTGGGCTGATCCTGGTCGCGGGCGGCAAGGAGGATGGCATCGCTAGCCTGCGCAAGCGTGTCGACGAGCTTGTGCCGCTCGACGGCCATTTGCCGAAGCATCACGGCGTCGCCTTCTGGTTCCGCCGGCCCGCGGACGTCGGCGCGGCGGCCGTGCTGCGGTCGGCCAATCCGGCGGTTGTCGTAGAAGGCCGCTTCCATACGGCCCCGGGCATGTTCTCCTTCGATCGGCTCGATGCCGGCTCGAAACTGCTGGTGGATAGCCTGCCGGGCGACATCAGGGGCGCCGTTGCCGATTTCTGCGCCGGCTGGGGCTATGTGGCGGCCGAGGCGGCGTCGCGCTTCCCGGGGCTCACCGGGCTCGATCTTTTCGAGGCGGATTTCGAGGCGCTGGAGGCGGCGAAGGCCAATGTGGCCAGCACGTCGGTCGAGCCGCGTTTCTTCTGGACCGATCTGCTCGGCGAGCCGGTCGAGCGGCGCTACGACGCCATCCTCATGAACCCGCCGTTTCATCGCGGTCGGGCGGCTGAGCCGGAGATCGGCGCCGGCATGATCCGGGCGGCGGCGAAGGCGATGAAACCGGGCGGACGCTTGTTCATGGTGGCGAACCGCCAGTTGCCTTACGAAGCGGTGCTGGCGGCGGCCTTCTCAAGCCATGCCGAGATCGCCCGCGACGGCATGTTCAAGGTGCTGTCGGGGCGCCGATAACGGACGCCTTAATGTACGCTGACGATGCGCGCCTCGCGCTTTTCGACGAAGCGCGCTTCGCCCATCCCGACCTTGAGCGGCGCCGGCCGGCCGAACAGGTAGCCTTGCACCACCTCGCAGCCGGCGGCCCTGAGCAGCGTCGCCTGGTTTTCGGTCTCGACGCCTTCGGCGATGATGCCGACGCCGAGCGCGCGCGACAGCCCGACGATGGTCGAGACCACCGCGCCCGAGTTGGAATCGGTGTCGATGCGGCTGACGAAGGAACGGTCGATCTTGAGCTTGCCGAACGAGAAATCGATAAGGTAGCTGAGATTGGAATAGCCGGTGCCGAAATCGTCGACGGCCACCGAGATGCCCATCTCGGCAAGCTGCTGCAGGATGACGGCCGCGCGGTCGCGGTCCTGCATCATTGCGGTTTCGGTGACTTCCAGCTCGAGCCGTGACGGCTTGATGCCGGTGGCGACCATCGTTTCGCGCACCAGGCCGACGAAATCCTTGGTCATGAACTGCACCGGCGAGATGTTGACGGCGACGAAGCAGTCCTCGGGCAGGTACTGGGCGTCGCTGCAGGCCTTGCGCAGCACCCATTCGCCGATCGGGTTGATCATGCCAGTCTCTTCGGCGATCGGGATGAACTCGATCGGCGGGATCATGCCGCGTTCCGGGTGCTTCCAGCGGATAAGCGCCTCGTAGCCGATGATGCGGCCGCTCGGAAGGTCGAGCTGCGGCTGGTAGTGGAGGTCGAAATCGCCGCGCTCGAACGCGGTATGCAGTTCGGATTCGATCCATTGCCGATAGTCGGCGACCCGGCCCATGTCGCTATGGAAGACCGACCAGTTGCCGACGCCGCCGGCGCGCGCATTCTGCAGCGCCAGATTGGAACGGCGCAGCACCAGGACGGGGTCGACGCCGTCCTTGGGCATCGCCACGATGCCGACCGACAGGCTGACCGACTGCTGATGTGAATTGAGCTGATAGGGCTCCATCATCTCGTCGATGAGCTTCTCGATCGTCTGCTCGACCGAGCCCTTCAGCTCGCGGTCCGCCAGCAGCACCGCGAACTCGCCGGCGCCGATGCGCCCAAGCACCGCGCCCTCCGGCATGCGGTCCTTGAGCCGTTCGGCGAAGGCGCGGATCAACTCGTCGCCATAGCTGTAGCCGATGGCGTCGTTGATGTGCTTGAAGCGGTCGATGTCGATGTCGATCAGGAACACCGGCTCGCCGGTGCGGATCGTCGCCGATGCCGCCTCGGCGATCTTGCCGACCATCGCCGGACGCGCCAGCAGGCCCGTCAGCTTGTCGAAATTGGTCTCGTTGAAGACATACTGCTCCGATTCATCGACACCGGCGAAGAAGGAGAGAGCGGCACCCGCCGCCGCCAGCGCGCAAAGCGCAGCGATGATGCCGGCCATAGTTTCCGCCGGCATGCCGGCAAGACCGTCGCCGAAACCGAATTTCAGCCCCCAGATGCCGAGGATAAAGCTGCCCATGCCCGAGCTTGCTATGGTGAGCAGCCGGAACAACGGTGTTCGCTTCGGGTTGCTGGCAGCAGCAGACATGCAGAGTCCCTAAGTTGCGGGACGTTCTAGCGGAAATCTCCTTAAAATGAGTTTCCGCCAATGCATCCAATTTTACCGGAAGCCGAGTATTTCCCGCGGGATTATTCCCGGGCGCCGTCGGTCTGCTTCAATTCGTCGAGCGTCGGCATGGAAACGATGTGATAGCCGGAATCGACATAATGGATCTCGCCGGTGACGCCGGAAGAGAGATCGGACAGCAGATAGAGCGCCGAGCCGCCGACCTCGTCGATGGTCACCGTGCGGCGCAGCGGCGAGTTGCGCTGCTGGTAGGAGAACATGTGGCGGGCGTCGGAAATCCCGGCGCCGGCGAGCGTGCGCACCGGCCCTGCCGAAATCCCGTTCACCCGGATGCCGCGCGGGCCATAGTCATTGGCGAGATAGCGCACGCTGGCCTCCAGTCCGGCCTTGGCGACGCCCATGACGTTGTAGTTCGGCATGACCCGCACCGAGCCGGCATAGGTCAGCGTGATCATCGAGCCGCCATCCGTCATCAGCGGCGCGGCGTTGCGGGCCACCTCGGTGAAGGAATAGCAGGAGATCACCATGGTGCGGACGAAATTGTCCCGGCTGGTGTCGGCGTAGAGGCCCTTGAGCTCGTTCTTGTCGGAAAAGCCGATGGCATGGACGACGAAATCCAGCCCACCCCAGGCCTTGCCGAGGGTCTCGAACGTGGCGCTGACCGAGGCGCTGTCCTCGACGTCGCAAGGCACCACCAGCGATGCACCGAGCTTGTCGGCAAGCGGCTTGACCCTGCGCCCGAAAGCGTCGCCCTGATAGGTGAAGGCGAGTTCGGCGCCGTGTTCGGACAATTTCCTGGCAATGCCCCAGGCGATCGAATGATCGTTGGCGACACCCATGACAAGCCCGCGCTTGCCCTTCATCAGTCCGTCCATGACTGGCGATCCTTATGCGGAATAGCGCTGGAAAATCAGCGTTGCGTTGGTGCCACCGAAACCGAAGGAATTCGACAAAACGGTGTCGATCCTGGCGTTGTCGATGCGCTTGCGCACGATCGGCATGCCTGCGAATTCCGGATCGAGCTCCTCGATATGCGCGCTCTCGCCGATGAAGCCGCCTTGCATCATCAGGATCGAGTAGATCGATTCCTGGACACCGGCGGCGCCCAGCGAATGCCCGGTCAGCGACTTGGTCGAGGTGATGAACGGCATCTTGTCGCCGAACACCTCGCGGATGGCGCCCATCTCCTTGGAATCGCCGACCGGCGTCGAGGTGCCGTGCGTGTTGATGTAATCGACCGGCGTAGACACCGTGGCGAGCGCCTGGCGCATGCAGCGCACCGCGCCTTCGCCCGAGGGCGCCACCATGTCGTAGCCGTCGGAGGTCGCGCCGTAGCCGACGATCTCGGCATAGATCTTGGCGCCGCGCGCCTTGGCGTGCTCCAACTCCTCCAGGATCAGCACGCCGGCGCCGCCGGCGATGACGAAGCCGTCGCGGTTGACGTCATAGGCGCGCGAAGCGGTGGATGCCTTGTCGTTGTACTTCGACGACATCGCGCCCATGGCGTCGAACAGGTCCGACATCGTCCAGTCGAGATCCTCGTGGCCGCCGGCGAACATCACATCCTGCTTGCCCCACTGGATGAGCTCATAGGCGTTGCCGATGCAGTGCGCGGAGGTCGAGCAGGCCGACGAGATCGAATAGTTGACGCCGTGGATCTTGAACCAGGTGGCAAGCGTCGCCGATGCGGTCGACGACATCGCCTTCGGCACCGCGAACGGGCCGATGCGCTTGGGGCTGCCGTTCTTGAGCGTGGTTTCGGCCGCCTCGACGATGGTCCGGGTGGAAGGGCCGCCCGAGCCCATGACGATGCCGGTGCGTTCGTTGGTGATGTCGCTCTCGCCAAGCCCGGCATCCGCAATCGCCTGGTCCATGGCGACGTGGTTCCACGCCGCGCCCTGCGACAGGAAGCGCATGGCGCGCCGGTCGATCATGGCCGACGGATCGAGCGTCGGCGCGCCCCAGACCTGGCAGCGGAAACCGTGTTCGGCGAAGGAATTGGAAAAGCTGATGCCTGATTTGGCATCGTGCAGCGAGGCCTGCACCTCGTTGGCGTTGTTACCGATCGACGACACGATGCCGAGGCCCGTCACTACGACCCGTCTCATTCGCAACTCCTTCCGGCGCATGATGTCGAAAACCGTGATCGGAATTCGCAAACGATCATACGCAAAATCAAAGCGCCACGCGGTCCCGCATGCAAAGGGCGCATGGCGCGGTGGTGGCGCCGGTCAAGCCGCCGCTGATTGCTTGGACAGACCCACTTTCAGATCCGTCGCCGCGTATATGGGTTCGCCATCCGCCTTCAGCCAGCCATCGGCGATACCGAGCACCAGACGCCCGCGCATCACGCGCTTGAAGTCGATGCCGTATTCCACCTTCTTGACCGACGGCGTCACCATGCCCTTGAACTTCACCTCGCCGGTCGACAGCGCCATCCCCTTGCCCGGCTCGCCGAGCCAGCCGAGATAGAACCCGGTCAGCTGCCACATGGCGTCGAGACCGAGGCAGCCCGGCATGATCGGGTTGCCGATGAAATGGCAGGCGAAGAACCAAAGGTCCGGCTTGATGTCGAACTCGGCGCGGATGAAGCCCTTGTCGAAGGCGCCGCCGGTCTCGCTGATCTCGGTGATGCGGTCGAACATCAGCATCGGCGGATAGGGCAACTGCGCGTTGCCCGGTCCGAACAGCTCGCCGCGGGCGCAGGCAAGCAGTTCCTCATACTCGTAGCTGGACTTCGAACCCGCCATGAATTTCGTCCCCGTGATCGTCCCGGGCGGTGGGGCGCCCTTGTCGTTGGCTTCCTAACACAATCTTTCCAAGGCCGGAAACCGGCGTTTGCGCTTAACCTGCCCGTCTGCCCGGGTCAATGCGCGCCTGCGCACAAGCGTCTTGCTCTATTGATCGCATTCGGCCGACAGAATATATGTCGGAACGTGTCCAGTTTCGGCCGATGACGTTTTTTCGCCACTCTGGACGTGTTTTTGGGCCGAAAGCGCGAGCTTCGACGGGATAGATGGATCAGGGCAGCCGGAAGGACAATGTCGCTGTGGACAAGCGGGTTCGCGAGGCCGGCCTGAGGCCGACACGTCAGCGCGTTGCGCTGGCCGATCTGCTTTTTGCCAAGGGCGACCGCCATCTTTCGGCCGAGGAGCTGCACGAGGAGGCGATCGCCGCCGGCGTGCCGGTGTCGCTGGCCACCGTCTACAACGCCCTTCACCAGTTCACCCAGGCGGGTCTGCTGCGCATCCTCGCCGTCGAGGGGTCGAAGACCTATTTCGACACCAACACCTCCGACCACCATCATTTCTACATCGAAGGCGAGAACAGGATCTTCGATATCGCCAGCGGCCCGGTGACTGTCTCCAACCTGCCGGAGCCTCCGCAGGGCATGGAAATCGCCAATGTCGATATCGTGGTCAGGCTGCGCCCGAAGCGCCGCGACTGATCCGTTTGCGATGCGGCCTCTCGATCTCGCGGTAAAGCTGGAATGGTGGGTCGCCGCGGCGGCTTCCGTCGTCCTCTATGCGATGACTGGCGCTTCCTGGTGGCTGTTCGCGCTGCTCATCCTGGCGCCGGATCTGTCGATGCTGGGATACCTAGCGGGACCGCGTATCGGCGCCGTCGCCTATAACGCCCTGCACATGCTGATTGTCCCGCTCGTCCTGGCGCTGGGCGGCCACGTCCTCGGCACCTCGATGACCACAGCGGTCGCGCTGATCTGGATCGCCCACATCGCCATCGACCGCGCGCTCGGCTACGGCCTGAAGCTGCCCAGCGGTTTTCAGGATACCCATCTCGGCCGTATCGGACGCCGCGAACTCCAAGCGCCTGTCCCGCCGCATTAGTGTCAGGCCGGATTAGTTCTTGACCCGTTCGCCCGGATAGGCGCCCCAGACGACCGACTGCGGCAGCCAGCCGGTATGGCCCTCGAAGGTCATCTCGCACCATTGCCCGTCGCAGGCCTTGATCGCGCCCATGACGCCGGGTTCGACGATGGCCACCACGCCGGCGTCCTTGTCCTTGTCGTCGAGCAGATTGATTCGGCCGCCCTTGCCCCGCTGCCAGGGCGCGACGATCGCCGTGCGGCGTCCCGACAGCAGCGACTGGTTGATCCAGCCCTCCGAGCCGTCGGCGTCGCGCACGCGCCGCCAGGTGTCGAACTCCTGGATGATTTCCATCGGCAGGCCGGCCTTCATGTACATCCAGTCGACCGAATAGTTGGCGCCAGGGCCGACGCGCGAATTGACGCGACCCGATTTCAGGCTGACGAAGCGCGGCAGCGGCAGGCCGCTCGGTCCGAGCGTGATCGTCTGCCCGGGAGCGGCGGCGCCCTGTGCCGACACTTGCTGCGGAGAGTAAAGAAGAGCGCCGAGGACTGCTGCGCTGAAAGCCAGGCGGAGCGTCGCGAAACCAGACACTTTGTTTCCTTTCGGCGCCTGCCCGTCGGCCCCGGCGCCCCTTTTTCTTTGTCTTCGGCAGCACCGCTTGTTACAGGAGTGGGCGGATACCGCGATTGGCTACAAGTTTCGCCTGTCTTGGTTAAAGAGGTCTCAACGAGATCGGTTTCGAGGAAGCTTCGGGGATAAAATGGCAGGCAAAAAACGGCCCCTCGTCGTCATCACACGCAAGCTGCCCGACCCGGTCGAAACCCGCATGCGCGAGCTGTTCGACGCGCGGCTGAACGTCGAGGACCGGCCTATGACGCAGCCGGAGCTGGTCGCCGCGGTCAAGGAAGCCGATGTGCTGGTGCCGACGATCACCGATCATATCGATGCGGCGCTGATCGCCCAGGCCGGCGACAATCTCAAGCTGATCGCCAATTTCGGCAATGGCGTCGACAAGATCGACGTCGCGGCGGCGGCGAAAAAGGGCATCACCGTCACCAACACGCCGAACGTGCTGACCGAGGACACGGCCGACATGACCATGGCGCTGATGCTGGCCGTGCCGCGCAGGCTGGCGGAAGGCGCCAACGTGCTCACCGGCGACAAGAAATGGGCCGGCTGGTCGCCGACCTGGATGCTCGGTCGCCGTATCTGGGGCAAGCGGCTCGGCATCGTCGGCATGGGCCGCATCGGCACCGCGGTTGCCAGGCGCGCCAAGGCCTTCGGTCTGTCGATCCACTATCACAACCGCCACCGCGTGCTGCCGGCGGTCGAGGACGAGCTGGAAGCGACCTATTGGGAGAGCCTCGACCAGATGCTGGCCCGCATGGACATCATTTCGGTCAACTGCCCGTCGACGCCGGCGACGTTCCATCTGCTTTCGGCGCGGCGGCTGGCGCTGATGCAGCCGTCGGCCTACATCGTCAACACCGCGCGCGGCGACATCATCGACGAGGAATCGCTGATCAAGCTGATCCATGACGGCAAGATCGCCGGCGCCGGCCTCGACGTCTACGAACACGAGCCGGCGCTGAACAGCAAGCTGCTGAAGCTCGCCGCCAAGGGCAAGGTCGTGCTCCTGCCGCATATGGGCTCGGCGACGCTCGAAGGCCGCATCGACATGGGCGAGAAGGTGATCATCAACATCCGCGCCTTCTTCGACGGCCACCGCCCGCCGGACCGGGTGCTGCCGCTGAGGACCTGACGACTTGCGGTCTTCAGCCGGCGATGGTGAGGGCGCCGTCTTCAGCGATTTTCGCAATGCTTCCGCGATAGGTCTCGAAGATATCGCGCTCGAGCTGGACCGCCATCGGCGTCTGCCAGCCCATTTCCCTGGCGACGATCAGCCCGAGCAGGAGGATTGCGTCCGGCTCGTGCAGCACCAGTGCGGCCGGCGCCCGGCCATTGTGGACAAGCTCCATCAGCACGGCCGAAGCCGAGGATGAGCCGATCGTGCCCGGCAGGAACAGCACGCGCCCGGAAATCGTCTCGCCATGCTGCGGGTGGCGGACATCGGCGATGCGCCCGCTCTTCGGGTCGACGCCGCCCCAGAAGCTGATCGGCGCCGTCAGCACCAGCGCCTCGCCTTCGCCGCCCTTGCCGGGCACCAGGATCTCGGCTCGGGCGTTCATGCTGCGATATCCGTAAAGCGTGGCTTACCAAGAACGGCGCTTTCGACGCAGTCGGCCAGCGAGGCGTAGAGCACCGAGTAGCCGGTGTTGCCCGGCGCGTAGTGCGCGAACTTGCCCGAATTCGTCATCAGCACCCCGTTGCTGAGCTCCGGCATGATCGGCGTCACCACCACGCAAGTGTCGGCAACGATGATCACCCCGCTTGCCTCGAGCGCCTTGCGCCGGCCGCTTTGCTCGAGTCCGAACAGCGCATGGCGGCCGGTGCAGGCATAGATCGGCACGCTGAGCCGGCGGCCGGCGATCAGCCGCTCCAGCGCGTCGAATTCGGCGAGCGACAGGTGCGGGCTGCCGATTGCAACCGCGTCGATCGTTTTCGACGCCGCCGCCGTGGACAGCCCGGCACGTGCCTTCGCGGCCATTTCAGACGTGACGTGGATCACCGTCTCCGGCGTCGTGCCGGCGAGAATGGTGTTCGCATCGGGCGCTTCCGGCGTCACGCCGGCAATGTGGAACAGACCGACCGCGCCGGACGAGGCCGCGGCGGCGCCGAATGCCTTGAGCGCATCCTCGCCGGGGTGCTTGGCTACGCCGGTGACGACGCCGACGGCGTTGCCGACCTCGCGACCATAGAGGCTGCCCAGCACCGGCCAGGCGATTTCGGATGCGAGGAAGGAAGGCGAGAGGCCGGAGACATCGAACACCAGCCGCGCCCGCCTGTTCTCGAGGCGATGCAGGCCGTAGTCCGGGGCTCGGCCGGTAATGGCGCAGGCGATGTCGAGGAAATCGCCATAGCGGTTGGTGCGCGCGCCCAGCACCGAATTGCAGAACACCACCGCGTTCGATTCGCCCCAGGCGACGTCGCTGCCCAGCGCTGGCCTGTGCCCGGCCTGGTAAGGCGCGCAGGTCCAGCTCTGCTCGCAGCCAAGCTTGCGATAGGCCTCCATCATCCGCCGCGCCATGCCGCGCGCCGGCTCCTCGAGGCGGATGCGCGCGCAGCCCATCAGGTCGAGCGCGCCGACATTGAGCGTCGAGCGAACGGCGACGCGCGCGCCGCCCTCGACCAGCCTCTCGGCGAACAGCGTGCCGGAATCGCCGTGATAGAGCGCCCCGTCTATATGCGTCGAGGCAATCGGGATCAGTCGCGGCGCGCCGAGCAGCCGGGCGCTTTCGGCGACGATGCGCATCGCCATCGCGGCGCCGTCCTTGCCGGCGGCGATCGCCTGTTCTTCCGCGCTGAGGGCGAGGCTCATGGCAGCACCTTGCGCATGATGATCGAGGTCGGCCGATCGTAGCCTTCATGCGCCGTGCGTTCGGTCTCGCCAAAGCCCAGCCGGGCGAAGGCGCTGTGATTTGTGGAGAGCTCGATGCGAGTCTGCAGTTCGATGGCGCCCTTGCCACGGCTCACGGCAATTTCCTCGGCGGCCCGCATCAGCAGCCGGCCGATACCTTGCCCCTGAAAGTCCGGCTCGACCGCGAGCTTGCCGATGTAGAAATCGTCTGGCCTTTCCAGCACGAAAGCGCAGCCGACGATCCTCGCACCCTGCAGGGCCAGGAAACCCGTCTCCTGCTTTGCCTTTTCCTTGAGCTTTGCGGCGGTCAGCAGATGCGCCGAGGACGGCGGATCGATGACGCCGTCCATATAGGCAAAGGCGCGCATGATCAGCGAATGCAACTCGTCCCATTGCCCGAAATCGGGAGGAATTTGCGTGACGAAGACGCCTGTCGGCCGGTCCATGCGATCAGGCTCTCTTGTAGCGGATAGTGTCGAAGCGCGCGCTGAGCGCGTCGAAAAGCAAAAGCCGGCCGACCAGAGGCTCGCCGATGCCGGTGATCAGCTTGATCGCCTCCATCGCCTGCAGCGTTCCGATCACACCGGTCAGCGCGCCGACCACACCGGCGACGGCGCAGGACGGCACCAGTCCCTCCGGCGGTGCTTCCGGGAAAAGGTCGCGGTAGCCGGGGTTAGGCTTACCGTCGGCGCCGGTCTCGAATGGTTTCAGCACCGTCAGCGAGCCGTCGAAGCGGCCGACGGCGGCGTGCACCAGGGGCTTGCCTTCCGCGGCGCAGGCATCGGCCACCGCATAACGGGTGTCAAAATTGTCGGAGCCGTCGACCACGATGTCGTAACGTGCGACGAGGGCAGGGGCATTCTCCGCCGTCAGCCTGAGCTGATGCGGCTCGACCGCCACATTGGGGTTGATGCGCATGATCGCCGCGGACGCGCTGTCGGTTTTGGCAATGCCGATCGCGTCCGTGCCGTGGATCACCTGCCTCTGCAGGTTGGACAGCGAGACCGTGTCGTCGTCGGCGATGCCGAGCGTGCCGACGCCGGCGGCGGCGAGATATTCGAGCACCGGGGCGCCGAGCCCGCCGGCGCCGATCACCAGCACCCGCGCCCGCTTCAGTTTCTGTTGGCCGGCGCCGCCGATCTCCGGCAGCACGATGTGGCGCGCGTAGCGCTCGAGTTCTTCGTCGGTAAGCGTGGTCATGGCCAGACCTTATCGTGGCGCAAAAACCTTGTCAGGGGTCTTCCGTTGGCCCAACGTTGCCGTGGTCGACCGTCAGGAACTGCGCGCGGCCTTCGAGGCTGGAAAACAGCGCCGCGTCGGTTCCGGTCATGAACGCCTGGCAGTTCAGCTCCTCCAGGATCGAGAACAAGGCGGCGCGCCGGCCGGCGTCGAGATGTGCCGCGATTTCGTCGAGCAGCAGAATCGGCGTCATCCCCGACATCTCGCCGGTCAGCCTTGCATGCGAGACCACGATGCCGACCAGGAGCGCCTTCTGCTCGCCGGTCGAGCAGAGCTCGGCCGGCATTGCCTTGGGCCTGTGCCGCACCACGAGATCGGAGCGATGCGGGCCGTCCAGCGTGCGGCCGGCGGCGCGGTCGCGGTCGCGGCCATCGGCCAGCGCGCGGCGAAACCGCTCCTCGACATCGACCGCCGGCGCGCTGCCGAGCGCGTTCTCCAGGTCGCCGTCGAGGCTGATGTCGGCTTGCGGAAACGGTCCGCTGGACGGCAGCCTCTCGATCATCGCGGCAAGCAGGCGCGCCAGCTCGGCGCGGGCCGCCGCGATCGCCACGCCGGTCTCGGCCATCTGCGTCTCGATGGCGTCGAACCAGCTGCCGTCACGGGATCCTTCCGTAAGCAGGCGATTACGTCCGCGCATCGCCTTCTCGTAGTCGAGCGCGCGCTGGCCATGACCGGGGTCGATCGCCAGCACCAGCCGGTCGAGGAAGCGCCGGCGGTCGGCCGCCGGCCCGGGGAACAGTCCGTCCATCGCCGGCGTCAGCCAGACGACACGCAGCCACTCCAGCATATCCTCGGACGACCGCGCGGCGGCGCCATTGATCCGCACCCGTCTGCCGCTCTCGCAGCTGTCGCCGCCCGCAATGCCGGTGCCGATCTCGGCCTGGCCTTCCGGCCCTTCGATGCGGGCGTGCAGCGCAAAACCGCCATCGCCGCCTTCACGCGCCAGGTCGGCATAGGGCGCGCGGCGCAGTCCGCGCCCAGGCGTCAGCAGCGAGATCGCTTCCAGCAGATTGGTCTTGCCGGCGCCATTGTCGCCGGACAGCACGACCGCTCCGGCCGCGAAGTCGATCGAAAGCGCAGCGTAATTGCGGAAATTCGTAAGTGTAAGCTTACTTATATGCGTTTGTTGCTGGAGCTGTGTTGCACCTGCGGTCACGGCAGCAAAATCGCCTCGTTGGCGGCCTAGAGCTGGATGACTTCAGGTCGAATCGACCTGAAATCTGAATCCGGCTCTAAATCAAAGAGATAGAGCATGATGTCGTCCGAAAACCGCTTCACACTTTTCGGCATCATGCTCTAGACCCGCATCGGCATCAGCACGTAGAGCGCGGTCTCGTCGGCCATGTCGTGGATCAGCGTCGGCGAGCCGGCGTCGGCGAGCATGAATTTAGCCTCCGTGCCGGTGAGCTGCGCGGCGACGTCGAGCAGATACTTGGCGTTGAAGCCGATCTCGATCGGGTCGGCCGAATAGTCGGCGGCCAGTTCCTCGGTAGCGCTGCCGGAATCCGGATTGTTGACGGCCAGCGTCAGCTGGCCCTCGGCGATCGACAGTTTCACCGCCCGGCCGCGCTCCGACGAAATGGTCGAGACGCGGTCGACGGCCGCGGCGAAGCTCTGCCGGTCGATGATCAGCTTCTTGTCGTTGCCGGTCGGAATGACGCGCTGATAGTCCGGGAAGGTGCCGTCGATCAGCTTCGAGGTCAGAACCACGCTGCCGATGGTGAAGCGGATCTTGGTGTCGGAAAGTTCGGTGGTCACGGCCACATCCGGGTCGTCGACCAGCTTCTGCAACTCGCTCACCGTCTTGCGCGGGATGATGATGCCCGGCATGCCTTCGGACCCTGCCGGCGCGTCGATCTCGGCGCGCGCCAGGCGGTGGCCGTCGGTCGCCACCGAGCGCAGCTTCAGCTTGCCGCCGGCTTCATGCGTGTGCAGGTAGATGCCGTTGAGGTAGTAGCGCGTCTCCTCGGTGGAGATGGCGAATTGCGTCTTTTCGATCAGGCCTTTCAGGTCGAGCGAATCGAGCCGGAAGATGTGCGAGAAGGAACCGGCCGAAAGCTCCGGGAAATCGGACTGCGGCAGGCACTGCAGACGGAAGCTCGAACGGCCCGAGGTGACCGTCATCGCATTGCCGTCCTCGTCGGTCTTCAGCATCACCTCCGCTCCGTCGGCGAGCTTGCGCACGATGTCGTAGAGCAGATGCGCCGGAACGGTCGTCGCCCCGCCGCGCTCGACCTTGGCGGGCGTCGCTTCGGTCACTTCCAGGTCGAGGTCGGTCGCCTTCATCTCGAGGCTGGCGCCCTCGGCGCTGAGCAGCACGTTGGAGAGGATCGGTATGGTGTTGCGCCGCTCGACCACGCGGTGGACATGGTTGAGCGACTTCAGGAGATTTGACCGTTCCAGGATAACACGCATGACGAAACAGGCTCGCTTGAATGGATGAGCGGGTCTCCGGCGAGCGGCGCCCCGCGAAAGGTCTGAACAGGCTCAGAATCTGCTTAAGCTGACAGGAAAAAGCCTGCAAACGCAAGCCCGCGCCACCGGTTAGGGCCGGTTGCGCGGGCTTTCTGGGGATAAAGCCGGCGAAGTCCCCGATCCGGCTTTTCCCGGGCGCTCAAGCCTGGTCGTTGATCAGCCTTCGCAACAGTTCCAGTTCCTGCGCCAGCGTGTTGTCCGCGCCCGAAAGGTCCTCGATCTTGCGCACCGCGTGCAGCACCGTCGTATGATCGCGGCCGCCGAACCGCCGTCCGATCTCCGGCAGCGAACGCGGCGTCATCACCTTCGACAGGTACATGGCGACCTGCCGCGGCTTGACGATGGTGCGTGTGCGCCGGTTGGACAGAAGCTCGGTCTTCGACACATTGTAGTGACGCGCCACGATCCGCTGGATGTCCTCGATGCGCACCCGCTTCGGCTCGCCCGAGCGATAGATGTGGCCGAGGATCTCATCGATGCGGTCGATGCTGATCTGCGGCTCGAAGGACTGCCTGAACAGGAGCTGGTTGAAGGCGCCCTCCAGCTCGCGCCCGCTGCCCGTCACCGTGCGCGCGACATGGTTGAGGATCTCCTCCGAAATATCGAGCGAGGTGTCGTCGACCTTGGCCGTCGCAAGGCGCAGCTTCAGCATGCCGAGTCGCATGGCGAAGTCAGGCGCCGACATTTCCAGCGCCACGCCGCCATTGAGGCGCGAGCGGACGCGCGGCTCCAGCGATTCCAGCTCCGACGGCGGCCGGTCGGCGGCGACCACCACCTGCTTGGCGCTGTCGAGCAGCATGTTGATGAGATGGCAGAATTCATGCTGGATCGACTTGCCCTGCAGGAACTGCATATCGTCGATGATCAGCAGGTCGATGTCGCGCAACTGCTCCTTGAGCGTCAGCGCGTTGTTGTCGCGGATCGCGGTAGCGAAGCGCCACATGAAATACTCGGCCGTCAGATAGACGACGCGCGATTTCGGGTTGTGCATCAGCGATTCCGCCGCGATCGCCTGCAGAAGATGCGTCTTACCGAGACCGACAGTGGCATGGAGGAACAGCGGGTTGAAGCGCACCGCGCTCGACTGCGATTCCGCCACCGCCTTTGCCGCGGCGAAAGCCACCCGGTTCGACGGGCCTTCGATGAAGGAATTGAACGTGTAGCGCGGATCGAGCGGCGACCCCAGCACATTGTGCCGGAACTCCGTTTCGGCGGGCGCGCCCTGGCGCGGCGCCGGTGCCCGCTCCACCCTGCCTGATCCGGCGGTGCCTGCCGCGAGCGCCGTTTGCGTCTGCCTGGTCATCTTGCGCGCCGGCGCCACTTCCGGCTCGGCGCCGTTGCGCGTCTGGCGCGTGGCGGTGCGCACCACGATCTCGATCTTCAGGACCTCGGGATCCTCGTGCTTCCACAGTTCGGCGATCAGATCGAGATAGTGGCCGTTGATCCACGACCGCAGGAAGGCCGTCGGCACCGAGATGCGGACAATGCCCCGGGACGCCTCGGCGACCTTCATCCGGCCGAACCAGCTAGAATAGACCTCGGCTCCCAAGCGCGCCTTCAGCTGGGTCTTGACCCGCTCGAACTTCTGTTCCGCGTCGCTGGATGCCACCATGTCGCCCCCTCCGACAAAAGTTGCTTGAAATGGGAGTTCGCTCGTTAGCTCCCTTTCGATGCCGCTCTGCATGACCGCGTTCCTTGCCTGTTTGTACCTGTTTCCCGCCGGGGATGCGCCTCCTGCATCCATGTTTCCGGCGACCGTATCTTCGCTGCGACACTGCCACCGCCGCTGGTGGTGAATGCCGCCTCGTTCTACACAAGGGACCGGTCCCGGCCCTTGCAAGCCGGGTCGTTTTTCTGAACAAGGCAAAGCTCTACCGCCCGGCGAAAACGCCGGCGCGCCATCGACCTGCCATGTAAAAATTACGCCAGTCCCCTACCCGCATCGAAAAGACAAATCAAACCCGTTCGCGGAATTGCTCCACGTCATGAATTCTGCCATTTTGTGGTGGCCAATTCAGGCTGGGTTTGGGGGCCAAGAGCCCGTCCCTTCGATGGATGGACATTACCGAAATCGCTGTGGATAGGGCAAGGCCACGACTAACGGATTTTTAACGAATCTGGTTAGCGGAGGCGGGTCTGCAACAGGTGCCGCAACGGCATATTTTGACAAAGCCATTGTGATTCAAACCCTTTTCCGGCGAATATGAAAAAGGCCACCTGGCAGGAAATTTTCTGAAATAATTCGCTTGACAGCTACTTGTCCCCCGCAGCTCGAACTCGATGTGAACAAGCTGTGGATCACCGTCTGCAAGTGACTGAAATGTATGGATAATTTCTGACAGCTGAATCTGGGTGCGCACCCGCTTTCGACATAACGGAATATCAGTGCGCATGTATATGCCGGCAAAACAATCTGGATTTTGAAATCCAGCCCGGATGCGATCTCCGGGCGTTCTTTTTAAGTACTTGCCGGCAAACGAAAAAACCCGGCGTCATCCGCCGGGTTCGAAGAACGCTAGTCTAGGGTAGGCGTATCAGGCGGTCAGTACCTTGACCCGGTGCGCCAGCCGCGAAACCTTGCGCGATGCCGTGTTCTTGTGGATCACGCCCTTGGTCGCGGCGCGCATCAATTCCGGCTCGGCGGCCTTGAAGGCGGCGAGTGCCGCGGCCTTGTCGCCCGAGGCCAGCGCCTCTTCGACCTGGCGCACATAGGTGCGGACGCGCGAGCGGCGGTTCTTGTTGATCGCGGCGCGGCGGGCGATCTTGCGCGTTGCCTTTTTGGCCGAGGAGGTATTGGCCATGATGCCTCTCTTCTGATCTGGTGGGCGCCAGCAGTATCGCAGGGCGCAAAAAACAAACGGGCAGCCACAGGCCGCCTCGGTTGGTGCGGCTTATAGTTCAGCTTTTCCGGCGCGTCAACGCCGCTTTGCCTTCTTTTTGAGGCTGGCGCCCGGCCATCTTATCGATTGGTGAAATTGGGCTTCCGCTTCTCGGCGAAGGCCGCCATGCCTTCCTTCTGGTCGTCCAGCGCAAACAGCGAATGGAACAGCCGCCGCTCGAACCGCAAACCCTCCGCAAGCGTCGTCTCATAGGCCCGGTTGACGGCCTCTTTCGTCATCATCACAGAGGGCAGCGAGAATTCCGCTATCTTTGCCGCGGCCTTCAGCGCCTCCTCGACGAGGTCGCCGGCGGGCACGACTCGCGAGACCAGCCCGCAGCGCTCTGCCTCCGCCGCATCCATCATCCGCCCCGTCAGGCACATATCCATGGCCTTCGACTTGCCGACGAACCGGGTCAGCCGCTGCGATCCGCCCATGCCGGGCATCACGCCGAGCGTGATCTCGGGCTGGCCGAATCTGGCGGTGTCCGCGGCGATGATGAAATCGCACATCATTGCCAGTTCGCAGCCGCCGCCAAGGGCGTAACCCGCAACCGCCGCGATGATCGGTTTGCGCACGCGCGTAAGCTCCTCCCAGCCGACGAAGAAGTCCTGCGTGTAGGCATCGACGAAGGCGATCGACTGCATCTGCTTGATGTCAGCGCCCGCGGCGAAGGCCTTCTCGGAACCGGTGATGACGATCGCGCCGATGCCGGGGTCGGCGCCGAACCCGTTCACCGCCTCGACCGCTTCTCTCATGACCTCGGTGTTCAGCGCATTGAGCGCCTTCGGCCGGTTCAGCGTGATCAGCCCGACCTTGCCGCGCGTCTCCACGATGATGGTTTCATAGGTCATGGCATCGCCTCCTCGTTCCGATTGGGGAGATCGGTCTAGCTCACCGCTGACAGGTCCGGCAATAGAAGGTCGAGCGGCCGCTCTGCACGATGCGCTCGATATGGCCGCCGCAGCCAGGCTTCGGGCATGGCTCGCCTTCGCGGTCGTAGACGGCGAAGGAGTGCTGGAAATAGCCGAGCGACCCATCGGTCTGCACATAGTCGCGCAGCGACGATCCGCCGGCGGCGATCGCATCGGCGATGACCGACCGGATCGCCTCGGCCAGCCGTTCGGCCTGCTCCCTGGCCTTCTTGCCGGCCTTGGCGATGGTGCCTGCTTCGCGCAGCGGCGACAGGCCGGCGCGCCACAGCGCTTCGGACACATAGATATTGCCGAGCCCGGCGATCAGCCGCTGGTCGAGAAGCGCTGCCTTCAACGGCGATCTGCGGCCCTTGAGCAGCGAGGCGAGCAGGGCGCCGTCCAGCGCATTGCCTGTCGGCTCGACGCCCAGGCCGGTCAGCATCGGATGGGTATCGGGCACGCCTTCGGCAAACAGCATGAAGCCGAAACGGCGCGGATCATTGAAGATCACGCGCGAGCGGGCGCCCGCGGCCGTCTCGACATCGAAAACGACATGGTCGTGCGTGGAGCTCTTCGACCGCTCGTGATGAAAGGTGCCTGGCGTCTCGTTGCCATCGGCGACTTCGATGCGGAACGAGCCCGACATGCCGAGATGGCAGATCAGCACCGGGCCGCCCTCCACATGCATGGTCAGGTATTTGGCGCGACGGCCGAGCGCGGTGATGGTCTTGCCGGTCAGGCGTTCGGAGAAACGCGCGGGAAATGGAAACCTGAGATCGGGCCGGCGCGCCTCGACCCTGACCAGGCGAGCGCCTTCCAGGACCGGCTGCAGCCCGCGCCGGACGGTTTCGACCTCAGGCAGTTCGGGCATGGCCGCCGATCGCTCCAAGGAAGGAGGTGCCGTGACGGCCGGGCGCCAGCCCGAGATGCTCGGCGACGGTCTCGCCGATATCGGCGAAGGTCGGCCTGAGGCCGATGTCGCCGCCTGCCAGCCCCAGTCCGGTGCCGATCACCGGGATGCGTTCGCGCGTATGGTCGGTGCCGCGCCAGGTCGGATCGTTGCCATGGTCGGCGCTGAGGATGAGCAGGTCGCCTTGCCGCAGTTTCGCCAGCGCTTCGGGCAGGCGCCGATCGAACGCTTCCAGCGCCGCGGCATAGCCGGCGACATCGCGCCGGTGGCCGAACTCGGTGTCGAAATCGACGAAATTGGCAAACACCAGGTCGCCGTCGCCGGCATCGTCCATCGCGCCGAGCGCCTTGTCGAACATCGCCATGTTGCCGGCGGCCTTGCGCACCTCCGAGATGCCGCGATGCGCGAAGATGTCGCCGATCTTGCCGACCGCGATGACCTTGCTGCCGCGCTCCGTCAGCCGGTCGAGCAGCGTCGGTTCGGGTGGCGGCACGGCATAGTCGCGGCGGTTATATGTCCGTTCGAAGGTGGCGACGGTTTCCCCGACAAAAGGCCGCGCGATTACCCGGCCGATGTTCAGCGGATCGGCCAGCCTGCGCACCGTCTTGCAGAATTCGTAGAGCCGTTCGAGGCCGAAATGCGTTTCGTGCGCGGCGATCTGCAGCACGGAATCGACCGAGGTGTAGCAGATCGGCTTGCCGGTCCGGATATGCTCCTCGCCGAACCGCTCGATGATCTCGATTCCTCCCGCGTGGCAATCGCCCAGAATGCCGGGCACCTTTCCCTCGCTGATCATCGCCGCGGTCAGTTCGGCCGGAAAGGCGGGCACCGTCTGCGGGAAATAGCCCCAGTCGAAGCGCACCGGCAGGCCGGCTATCTCCCAGTGGCCGGACGGCGTGTCCTTGCCGCTCGACACCTCTTGCGCCGCGCCATGGAAAGCCGCCGCGACCGGCGCCGTGCCGCCCTTGCCGAAGCGGAAGCCCGTCGCGGTTTCCGCCGCGCCCGCCAGCCCAAGCGAGACCATGTTGGGCAGGGCGAGCGGTCCCTTGCGCAGGCCCTCGCGATCCGCGCGCCCCTCAGCGCAGGCGAGCGCGATGTGACCGAACGTGTCGGCGCCGGCATCGCCATAGCGTTCGGCATCGGCGGCGCCGCCGATGCCGAACGAGTCGAGGACAAAGAGGAAAGCGCGCGCCATCAAAGGGGTCATTGTTGCCTGCCTGCGGCTCCAGACATAGGGTTCCGCATCGCCATTGGCAATTCGGAAACCAAACGGCAACCGCTCGGCGCGATAGTCGGGCGAGACGGGATGCCGGTACGGGCGGGGCAGGGATGGGAAGGCGCGGCGGATTTTCGGCAAGGCCTGCCTTCAAGGCCTGCATGGCTGCTTTGGCATTGCTGGCCGCGTCCTGGCCGGATACGGCCAGCGCCGATTGGCGCGACGACATCGGCACATTCCGCGTCGGCATCGTCGCCGAACCTGGAGCCGGCAACACCGTTCCGGGCCTGGCGCTGCTCACCGACGCCTACACCAAGGCACTCGGCATGAAGGTCGAGTTTGTCGTCGCCCGCGACTACCGGGCGCTGATCGAGGCGCAGGTGGAGGGACGCATCCAGTATGCCGTCTATTCGGCCGTCGCCTATGCGACGGCGTCGGAGCGTTGCGGCTGCGTCGAGCCACTGGTGGCGCCGGTCGATACCGGTGGCGCCGCCGGCATCCGCTCGCTCCTTGTGACGCGCGACGGCAAGGTGCCGGATCTTGCGGCCATGCCGGGCCATCGCATCGCCATGGCGCCCGCCGACAGCGTCGGCGGCTCGCTTTTGCCGCTTGCCGGCCTGACGGCGGCAGGCGTCGGGATCACCGAGGATTCACCCTATCTGCTGCATGCCGGCTCGGCGGCCGCCGCCGAGGCAATGCTGGTCGACGGGCAGGCCGATGCCTTGTTCGGCTGGGAAACAGCGCTGGCGGACGGCAATCCGGCCGCGGCCGACAGTCCGCCGGCCCTTCCGGCAGGCCAGCCGGCCGGCGCGGGCGATCACTCGGCCGATCCGAACGGCACGCTGGCGCGGCTGGAGGCGGCGGGTGTTTCGAAGGCGGCACTGCGGATCGTGTGGACGTCAGGCCTGCTCAGATACGGCCCGCATGCCGTGCGCAGCGATCTCGATCCCGAGGCCAAGCGCCGGCTCACCGTGTTTCTCACCAACCTGAAATCGATGACGCCGGATGTCTACGATCTTCTGGAGACGACGCATTCGGGCGGCTTCACCGTCGCCTCGCAAAAGGACTATGCGATGGCGGCTGCGATCGTGCGCATGGTGTCGGGCAAAGAGGGCGGGCAATAATTCAGGCGAAGCGGCGCCGTGCAATTCTCAGCAGTCGCTGCAAGGGATCGTCGTGCTCCGGCGCGGCCGCAGATAGTAGGTCTCGCTCATCGAAATGTGGCTGAAAGCCGAGGTCAGCCCAAGCCGCTCCTTGCTGTCCGCCGCCCAGGTGATGATCGGCTCATAGGCGAGGTCGCTCTCGACGCGGATGAGGAAGGTGCCCTTGACGTTGAGCGCGGTGGGAATCGTGGTGGTGCTGGTCTTCGCGGCATCGGGGCTGGTGGCCCCGTTGAGCAGCTTGCGCGACCAGACGACCTGCACCTTAGGCGTCGTATCGGTGGTGACCTCTATCGCCGTGATGACGATCTTGGGATCCGACCGGTTGTAGGGCTTCAGGGTCGAGTTGCCGATCTTCATGATCGCATCGAGATCGGCCTTGGTGATGGTGTTCTGCTGGGTGACGAGGTCCGCCACCATGCTGCCGATGCGGCTGACCTTCTTGCTGGTCTCGATGGCCTGCGAGGCCTCCATGGTCACGAAATACATCACGAGCAGCAGCGGCACGATGAAGGCAAACTCGATCGCCGCGATGCCGCGGCGATCGGCGAGAAAGCCTTTCGCTCTCGTCCAGGCCGCCAAGATTCCCCGATGTGCCCCCGCACGATACATGCCCTTACCCCCGTTTTGCCGAAGCATGCCCGCAATCTCAGTTGTCGAACGGCTCGTTCTGCCACGTCACGGACGCGAAGTGCAGCGCGGTGCCGTCGGTCATATTGGTCATCGACTTGGACATGAAGTCGGTCATGACCGGCCATTTGTAGAAGACGCGCAACATGTTCTTCGTTTCCGCCAGCCCGGGCGATACGCCGAAAGCCGTCGAGTTCGCGCCTTGAGTCAGCACGATCTGGTTGTTCACGATCTTGTAGCTCGCCGTAGCGGCGTCCGCGAAGGTCGCATATTCGCGCAAGTCCACGGACAGTCCCGGGCACTTGTTGGCGACGATGATTTCCAGCTTGGCGCAGATCATGTCCTGCAACTTGGTGCCGCTCACGTCGGCCGGCCTCAGCTGGCCGGTGCGCAACTTGCGGGCGATGTCGTCGGTGATGTTGGCCATCACTTCCTGGCCGGCAAATGAAATGCAGCTTTCGAGGATGGCGAAGACGAGGAGGGCGAAAGGCAAGGCAAGCATCGCGAATTCCATCGCCGTGCTGCCGCGCCGATCACCAAGAAAGCGGGCGCGGAGCCGTGTCCACCCGTTGCCGCGATTGTCGTCTTCGGGCGCTCGCTTCCTGTTCATGCCCTCTCCCTGCCGATCCTTGTGATGTCGGCCGGGACATTAACGAAAACCCATTGAAGCCCGGTTTGGATGACCGTTAAATTCGTCGAAGCGCCGTTAGCCGGCCGCTAACCGTAGTCGCCAAAAAAGGCCGGCAGCTCAGTGGCCGGCGCTCATCTCGGCTTCCGAGGCCTTCTCGCTGTCGCTCTTGTAGGAGCTCTCGCAATACGGGGTGCAGGACATGGTCTGGATTTCGGAGCGCCTGTAGATTCTGACCGAGGATGCATCCTGCCGCACGACGGTGACCTGTTCATCGATGATCGGGCTGCCGTCCTGGTCGAGGACGACCAAGTTGGTGACGCCGAATCCCTTGCCGGTCAGCACGATGGTCGAGGCATCCTGCACGGAGGCGTCTGCAATCGCCGGATTGCCGATGACGATGGTGTCGGCCGAACGGGACAGCTTGACGATCTTGGCCTGGTTCATGGTGACTTCGATGCCGGGCCCAGCCTTGGCCGGCAGGACGAAGGCAGCGGCGGCGACAAGCACGGCAACTGGAAACGACGATCTCAACCCGGTCATCTGGACGCTCCAAGGCGGCAAACTGTTCAACGGAACATGAACGAGATTGGTGAACCAACGGTTAAGCCCCTGGTCAGGGCGATTAAGGTCGGGGTTGGATTGCCTGTCACGGCGGGCGATGGCCCTCCCTGTGACAGTCGCCGGGAATCCGCCTCTGCCGCTGCTTTGCGGGCGGCAAGGCGGCCCGCTGGTACTTTAGCTGACGGTTAACCAAGCAACGGGTTCGAGACCGGAAAGGAATCGGTAAGGCTGTTTATTAAGCCGATCGAAAGGCCTTCTCCCTAGATTGGCAGCATCCGATCAACCGGCAAGAGAAGTTGACGGAAGTGCTGTAACACGTGGAGTAGGAGCTCTCGAATGTCTAACCTCATTGCACGTTTTGTGAAGAACGAGTCCGGTGCGACCGCCATCGAATATGGCTTGATCGCCGCTCTCATCGCGCTCGCCATCATGGTCGGCGCCGGCGCCCTCGGCAACGCGCTGAACAACAAGTTCGACGCCATCGCCAACAAGGTTGAAGGTTCCTGATACCTGAAGCGAATTAGCTTCTTCAAGCGAAAGGGCCGCCTCTTCTGGCGGCCCTTTTTTCGTCATTCACGTTTTCATCAAGCCGGGCGATTTTGACTGGCCCGCCTCATCAATCGTTAATCGAACATGCCTAGGCTGCACTGGCTAGAACTCGACCGCAGGCACCGCGCCCATGCTTGAAGCCCTCATCTTCGTCGTCTTTCCGTTCTGCATGCTGTTTGCCGCGATCTCCGACATGCTGTCGATGACGATCGCCAATCGCGTGTCGGTGCTGCTGGTGGTGGTCTTTGCCTTGGTGGCGCCGCTGACGGGGATGGATTGGGCCGCCTATGGCTGGCATTTCGCGGCGGGCTTCCTGGTGCTGGCCGTGACCTTTGGCCTGTTCGCGCTCGGCGGCATGGGCGGCGGCGATGCCAAGCTGCTGGCCGCCACCGCGCTGTGGATGGGCTTCAACATCCATCTTGTCGAATACCTGGTGATTTCGACCTTCATCGGCGGGCTGCTGACGGTCGCCATCCTTGCTTACCGGAAATCGGCACTGGCGGACTTTACCGGGCACAATCCCTTCCTGCGCCATTTCGCCGACCAGACGACCGGCGTGCCCTACGGCATCGCGCTCGGCATCGGCGGTCTGATCGTCTTTCCGGATTCTCCGCTGATGGTATGGGCGCTGGAAAGGCTGGCCGCCTAGCCCCTTGCCATCGCGCGTACGAGTTATCCGGTTTTGGACTGGGCGGCTTGGCCGCCCTTTTCGCATCCCGGAGGGCGGTTCGTTCTAATTTATGTAAACCTTAAATTAATCACGATCGTAAGCATTGCATTAACCTTGTTTTGACGATTGCGGCTGCAAAGTCCGCCCTGGCTAGGTGGTTTGCCATAGGCGAGGGTTCGGACAGATGCCAGCATCCCGACTTATAATACTGAGCGTGGCGGTGGCCGCGGCGGGCGGCGCGGGTTATGTCGCGAAGAACATGGTGGCGGTTCCGCCGCCCCGGGTCGTCGTCGATAGCCCCCAGGCGCCGGCCATAGCGCTGCAGGACGTGCTCGTCCTGTCCGGCGATGTCGCTATGGGCAGCCCGCTGGAGAACAACATCAGCTGGGAGTCGTGGCCGGCCGACGGCATCAACGCCAATTTCATCACCCGCGCCGCGGAGCCCGATGCCGTGGACAAGCTGAAAGGCTCTGTCGCCCGCGTGGCGATGTACACGGGCGAGCCGCTCAGGCGCTCCAAGCTGATCGGCGAGGGCCAGAGCTTCATGTCGTCGATCCTGCCCAGCGGCATGCGCGCCGTCGCCACCGCGATATCGGCCGACACATCGGCCGGCGGCTTCATCCTCCCCAATGATTTCGTCGACGTGATCATGACCCGCCGTTCCGACACCGGAACGGGCGGCAGCGGGTTCACCACCGAGACCATCCTGAAGAACATCCGCGTCCTGGCGATCGACCAGACCATCCAGGAGGATGAGGAAGGCAAGAAGACCAGGGTCGGTCAGACCGCCACGCTTGAGCTGTCGCCGCAGCAGGCCGAAATCATCACGGTCGCGCAGCAGATGGCCGATCGCCTGACCCTGGCGCTGCGTCCGATCACGGACGCTCACGAAAAGAATCTGGGCGAGGCCGACTATCTCGTTTCCGGCAACGGCCGGCGTGGCACGGTGCGGATGATCAAGTCGGGCGAAGTTTCCGAAGTGGGAGCAAGGAAATGAGGCTAAAGGGTAAACTGCCCTTCATGGCGGCAGCGGCGATCGGCCTGTTCCTGCTCGGCACCAACGCGCCCGGCATGGTCGAGGCGAAGGCCGCGAACCGGAACGCCCAGGTGTCGGCGTCCACCGCCGCACAACGCGTCAAGCTCGGTCTCAACAAGTCGGTGGTCATCGACCTGCCGAGCGATGCCTATGACATCCTGGTCGCCAATCCCGCGGTCGCCGATGCGGTTACCCGGACCGCGCGGCGCATCTATCTGTTCGGCAAGGCCGTGGGCGAGACCAACATTTTTGTCTTCGGGCCCAATGGCGAGCAGATCGTCAGCCTCGATCTGGCGGTCGAACGCGACGTCGCCGGGCTGGAGGACTACCTCAAGCGCTTCCTGCCGACGTCCGAGATCAAGGTCGAACTGCTGAACGACAACGTCGTTCTGACCGGAACCGTGGACACGCCTCTCGACGCCAAGCGCGCCGTCGACCTGGCGACCATCTTCGTGTCCGGCGGTGAAGCCACGACCGGCCAGTATTCGCAGACCGCCGCCGGCGGATCGGCCAATGGCGGCGTCGACATCAACAACCCCGACCAGGAACGCCGCGTCTCGAAGATCGTCAACCTGCTGCAGATCATCGGCGACGACCAGGTGACGCTGAAGGTGACCGTGGCCGAGGTCAGCCGCTCGGTGATGAAGCAGCTCGGCGTCAACATGGTCGGCAGCGGCGGCAGCAACGGCATTTCCTGGGGCGCGCTGAGCGATACGTTCAGCGGCCTCGGCAAGCCGATCTCGAACTCGGGCTTCAACGTCGGCACCTCGGCGATCCAGGCCTACATCAACGCCATGGAACAGGCCGGCGTCATGAAGACCCTGGCCGAGCCGACGCTGACCGCCGTATCCGGCGAGAAGGCGACCTTCAAGGTCGGCGGCGAGTACAACATGGTCAACAGCGTCAGCGCCAACGTGTCGACCGACAACCAGACGGGCAACAGAACCTATTCGATCGAGAAGATCGAATACGGCATCGGCCTGGAATTCCAGCCGGTAGTGCTGTCGCCCGGCCGCATCAGCCTGAAGGTCAGGACCTCCGTATCGGAGCCGACCACGGAGGGATCGGTGTCGCTGTCGGCCGGCGGAAGGAGCCAGGGCATGAATGCGCTGTCGCTGCGCAAGCGCCTGGCGGATACGACGGTGGAACTGCCGTCCGGCGGGTCGATGATGATCGCCGGCCTCGTCCGCGACGACGTCAGGCAGGCCGTCAACGGCTTGCCCGGCCTGACCAAGATCCCGGTGCTCGGCACGCTCTTCCGCAGCCGCGACTTCGTCCGCAACGAGAGCGAGCTCGTCATCATCATCACGCCCTATCTGGCCAAGCCGGTCGCGCGCAACGAACTTGCCAAGCCGGACGACAACTTCAACGCCCCGAGCGACGGCGCAGGCATGTTCCTTGGCCGCGTCAATCGCGTCTACGGCACCATGCAGACCGACAGACCCGCCGGCCGCTATCACGGCGTTGTCGGGTTCATCTACAAGTGAGCGGGGAAGCGGACATGTTTCAGTCGACATCGAACACCACCGCGGCGCCGGCAAGGTCCGGTCGCGAGCGGATCCGCCGCTCCGTAGCCCCGGTCCTGGCGGTCCTGCTCGCCGCATCGCTCGCCGGCTGCGCCGGCTGGAAACGCGACAGCGTCACGGTCGGCGCCATCCCCGACGACTATCGCACCAGCCATCCGATCGTCATCGCGGAAAAGAACCAGAAGATCGATCTTCCCGTCGGCGCCGGCGATCGCGGCATGACCGGCGCCCAACGCGACACGCTGCTCGGCTTCCTCGACGGCTATGACAAGAGTGCGGCCCCGTCGCTGACCATCGCCGTCCCGAGAGGCTCGGCCAACGAGGTAGCGGCCTTGGTGGCCGGTCGCGATTTCGCCCGGGTCGCCGCCGCCTCCGGCGTCAAGCGCGGCCGCATCGTCATGACGTCGTATCAGTCGGCGGTTCCGGAAGCTTCGGCCCCGGTGCGCGTCGCCTTCGTGGCGGTGAGGGCGCAGACGGACAGATGCGGCCGCTGGCCGGAAGACCTGCTGCAGAATTCGGAAAACAAGCACTACGCCGACTTTGGCTGCTCGTACCAGAACAACCTTGCCGCCCAGATGGCCAATCCCAACGATCTGCTCGGGCCGCGCAAGCAGTCCGACATCGACGCCGAAAATCGCGGCGCGGTGATCGACCTTTACCGCTCGAGAGGCATTTCGAACGAATTCCTCGGCAACTCGGAAGTGACCTACTGAGTGGCGCAAGTCAGGAAGAGAGCATGACAATGAGCAATCTTGCCTATGACGCGTCTGTGGATGGCGGCGATACATCGCAACAGGACATCGCCGCGATGCAGGCATTGCGGCCGGTGCCGCGCATCTCGATCCAGGCATTTTGCGAGACCGAGGGCGTCGCCAGTCCGGTCCGCCTCGCCGGCGACGACCGGCGCATGGCGAAGGCCCATCTGAAGGTTCATATGGGCGGCATCGCCACGGCGATCGAGTTCTACCAGTCGGCGCCGACGCCGAACCTGATCCTGCTGGAATCGCGCAGCGAGCCGAAGCAGCTGCTGGAGCAGCTCGCCCAGCTTTCCGAATATTGCGATCCGTCCTCGAAGGTCGTGGTGATCGGCCACTACAACGATGTCGGCCTCTATCGCGAACTCATCCGCTCCGGCATTTCCGAATATGTCATCGCGCCGGTGTCGATGACCGACATCGTCAGCGTGGTCTCGTCGATCTTCGTCGATCCGGAGGCCGAACCGATCGGCCGCTCGATCGCCTTCATCGGCGCCAAGGGCGGCGTCGGTTCCTCGACAATCGCGCACAATGTCGCCTGGGCGATGTCGTCGCTGTTCAAGTCCGAGGTGGTCGTCGCCGATCTCGATCTTGCTTTCGGAACCGCCAACATCAATTTCGATCAGGATCCGGCGCAAGGTATCGCCGAGGCGGTGTTTTCGCCTGAGCGTGTCGACGAGGTCTATCTCGACAGGCTGCTTGCGCAATGCGCCGAGCACCTGTCGCTGCTCGCCGCTCCGTCCACGCTCGAACGGGTCTACGACTTCGATCCCGATGCCTTCTCGCAGCTCATCGACACCGCCCAGCGCAGCGCACCGCTCCTGGTCCTCGACGTGCCGCATATCTGGTCAGGCTGGAGCAAGAGCATCCTCGTCAAGGCGGATGAGGTGGTCATCACCGCGACGCCGGAGCTGGCCAATCTGCGCAACACCAAGAACATGGTGGACATGCTGAAACGGCTGCGCCCGAACGATCCGCCGCCAAGGCTTGTCATCAATCAGGCAGGCGTTCCGAAGCGTCCCGAGATCGGACCGACGGACTTTTCCGAACCGCTCGGCATCACGCCGATGGCGGTCATCCAATTCGAACCGCTGCTGTTCGGCAACGCCGCCAACAACGGCCGCATGCTGGGCGAGATGGACGCCAAGAGCCCGATCGTCGGCATCATCGACGAGATCGCGCATGTGCTGACCGGGCGCAGCGAAATCAAGATCAAGAAGAAGGCGGGCCTCGGCTCGCTTCTCGGCAAGCTCTCGCGCAACAAGAAGTGACGCACCCAGAGGCGGATGATTTCAGGTCGAATGGACCTGAAATCTGAATCCGCCTCTAAATCGAAGAAAGTAGAGCATGATGTCGTCCGAAAGCCGCTTCACACTTTTCGGCATCCTGCTCCGGGCGGAATTGGTAGTCGATCATGTTTGGTAAGAGAGGCTCTGACGACGGCAACCGGTCCAAGCCGGAATTCCGCCAGCCGGCACCGGGCCCCGCGGCGCCGGGATCGGCGGATACGGCTGTTCTTGCGCGCCCCGCCGCGCCGGCGCAGTCGGGAGAGTTGGCCGCCCAGCCCGCCCGTCGCCCGGTCGAGCCGCCGCCGCTGGCGCCGGAGCCGAAGAAGGTCCAGCGCGAGCGCAGCGAGACCTACTACGACACCAAGAGCCAGGTCTTTTCCGCTCTCATCGACACGATCGACCTGTCGCAGCTCGCCAAGCTCGATCCCGAAAGCGCGCGCGAGGAAATCCGCGACATCGTCAACGACATCATCGCGATCAAGAATTTCGCGATGTCGATCGCCGAGCAGGAACAACTGCTCGAGGACATCTGCAACGACGTGCTCGGCTACGGTCCGCTGGAGCCTCTGCTTGCCCGCGACGACATCGCCGACATCATGGTCAACGGCTCCAAGAACGTCTACATCGAAGTCAACGGCAAGGTCGAACAGACCAGCATCCGCTTCCGCGACAATCAGCAGCTCCTCAACATCTGCCAGCGCATCGTCAGCCAGGTTGGTCGCCGCGTCGACGAATCGAGCCCGATCTGCGACGCCCGCCTTCCCGACGGTTCGCGTGTCAACGTCATCGCGCCGCCGCTCTCCATCGACGGCACCGCGCTCACCATCCGCAAGTTCAAGAAGGACAAGCTGACGCTCGACCAGCTGGTCAAGTTCGGCGCGATCTCGCCGCAGGGCGCCGAGGTCCTCAAGATCATCGGCCGCGTCCGCTGCAATGTCGTCATCTCGGGCGGCACCGGCTCGGGCAAGACGACGCTGCTCAACTGCCTGACCAACTACATCGATCGCGAGGAGCGGGTCATCACCTGCGAGGACTCGGCGGAACTGCAGCTGCAGCAGCCGCACGTGGTTCGCCTCGAAACCCGTCCGCCGAACCTTGAAGGCGAGGGCGAGGTCACCATGCGCGACCTGGTCAAGAACTGCCTGCGCATGCGGCCCGAGCGGATCATCGTCGGCGAAGTGCGCGGACCGGAAGTGTTCGACTTGCTGCAGGCGATGAACACCGGTCACGACGGCTCGATGGGAACGATCCACTCCAACAGCCCGCGCGAGTGCCTGAACCGTATCGAATCGATGATCGCGATGGGCGGCTACTCGCTGCCGCAGAAGACCGTGCGCGAAATCGTCGTCGGCTCCGTCGACGTGATCATCCAGGCGGCCCGCCTGCGCGACGGATCGCGGCGCATCACCCACATCACCGAGGTGATCGGCATGGAGGGTGACGTCATCATCACCCAGGACCTCATCCTCTACAACATCAAGGGTGAGGACGCGAGCGGCAGGCTGATCGGCGAGCACGTATCGACCGGCATCGGCCGCCCGCATTTCTGGGATCGTGCCCGCTATTATGGCGAGGAGCAGCGCCTCGCGACCGCGCTCGAGGCCATGGAGAAAAACGCTGGCTGAGGTATCTGGAGGCGTAGGGGCTCTGGTCGATGTTCGGAATTGACAGCACCGTATTGGCGTTTGTCGTGCTGGCCGGCTTCAGCGCCGGGGCGGTGGCCTATGCTTTCCTGTTCAACCGCATCAGCAACGAGAAGCAGGTCGGCAAGCGGCTTGAGACCATCAAGACCGCCGAAACCGACCGCTCCGTCGTCAAGGCCTCGCGCGACCGCGCCGCCGAGGCGGTCAAGCGGCGAAAATCCCTCCAGGATTCGTTGAAGCAGCTCGACGAGAAGCAGCGATCCAACGATCGCATCGTCAAGAAGCCGCCGCTGAAGGTGCAGATCCGCCAGGCCGGCATGCAGGTTTCCATCGAACGCTTCTACATCTACTCGGCGATCTGCGGCATCGTGCTCACGGTGCTCGCCTATCTGGCCACCGCGCCCTTGCTGGTGCTGCCTGGCGCATTGCTGGCTGGCGGCCTCGGCCTGCCGCGCTGGTTCGTCTCGTTCCGCCGTACCCGCCGGGTCAAGGCATTCCTCAACGAGTTTCCCAACGCCCTCGACATCATCGTGCGCGCCGTCAAGTCGGGCCTGCCCCTCAACGACGCCATCCGGCTGATCGCCAACGAATCTCCGGAGCCGGTCAGGACCGAGTTCCGCCGCATCATCGATTCGCAGCAGATGGGCATGTCGATCCCCGATGCCACCATGCGCATGTCCGAAACCATGCCGTGCGCGGAGGCTGGCTTCTTCGGCATCGTCATCCAGATCCAGTCGCAGGCCGGCGGCAACCTCTCCGAGGCGCTGGGCAACCTCTCGCGCGTGCTGCGCGACCGCAAGAAGATGAAGGCCAAGGTGCAGGCGCTGTCGATGGAGGCGAAGGCTTCGGCCGTCATCATCGGCGCCCTGCCTTTCGTCGTCGCCTTCCTCGTCTACCTGTCGAGCCCGAACTACATCATGCCGCTGTTCACCACCAGCACAGGCAACCTGATCATCGGCTGTTCCCTGGTCTGGATGTCGATCGGCATCCTGGTGATGCGCAAGATGATGAACTTCGAAGTCTAGGGGGCGTCCACATGACGGACCAGGTCGTCAAATCGCTTACCGATCCCGCCTTCCTGATCGCCTTGCTGGTCGGCATCGCGGTGTTCGCGACGGTCTTCACGCTGTTGCCCGCGCTCGGCGGCAACCAGCTCAAGTCGCGCATGAAATCGGTGGCGCTCGAGCGCGAGGAGTTGCGCGCCAAGCAGCGCGTGCGGCTGGCCAACGAAGCCGATCGCCGCCGCAAGGGCCTGCGCGAGGAACAGTCGATCGGCATGCGCAACATCGTCGAGCGGCTGGATCTCAGGCGCGCGCTGGCCGATGAGGGAACGCTGCAGAAGCTCAAGGTGGCGGGTTTTCGCGGCCAGAATCCGCTGACGCGCTTTCTCTTCTTCCGCCTGGTTCTGCCCTTTGTCGGTTTCGCCCTGGCGGCCGTCTACCTTTTCGTGCTCGGCGGCCTGCCCCTGCAGCCGCCCTTCATCAAGCTGTTCGTCTGTGTCGTGGTTGCCTATGGCGGCTTCTACGCGCCGATCCTTTACGTCAACAACCGCGCCACCAAGCGCAAGCAGTCGATCCAACTGGCCTGGCCCGACGCGCTCGACCTGATGCTGATCTGCGTCGAGTCGGGCATGTCGGTCGAGGCGGCGCTGCGCAAGGTTGCCGACGAGATCGGCGGGCAGTCGGTGGCGCTCGCGGAAGAATTCGTGCTTACCAACGCCGAGCTCTCCTACCTGCAGGAGCGCAAGGTGGCTTACGAGAATCTCGCCAGCCGCACCGGCCTGGAATCGGTCAAGTCGGTGACGCAGGCGCTGGTCCAGGCCGAACGTTACGGCACGCCGGTCGCGCATGCGCTGCGCGTGCTGGCCTCGGAAAGCCGCGACATGCGCATGAATGCGGCCGAGAAGAAGGCAGCCGCCCTGCCGCCCAAGCTCACCGTGCCGATGATCCTGTTCTTCCTGCCGGTGCTGTTCGCCATCATCCTGGGACCGGCCGGCATCCAGGTCAGCCAGCGCGGCATCTTCGGCGATCAGCACAACACCAGCAGCCAGTAAGGCAGCCCGGACGCTGACGAAAAAGCTGCGCTTGACGCCGGCAATGGCCGCTGGCGTGACTGACAGGCTTTGAGAGATCAGTGATATTGTCGCGCTGATCGAGAAGAAGGCAGCCGAGACGCCGGCTGCGCGCGCCGAAGCAAACGGGACAGCCAATGATTGTGAGGATAGCGGAGCTGGAGATCGACGCCGACTGCCTCGACGCCTACGCCGCCCTTATCGCTGAAGAGACTGAAGCCTCCGTGAGGCTGGAGCCCGGGGTGCTTTTTCTGTTCGCGGTTTCGGTCAGGGAAAGCCCGCATCTCGTCCGCGTCATTGAGGGCTATGCCGATCAGGCGGCTTATGAAATGCACCTGACCACGCCGCATTTTCTCAAATACAAGGCCGAGACCGCCGGTATGGTGAAGTCTCTCCGTCTCATCGAAACCGATCCGATCTCGCTGAAAGCCAAAGCTCAAATCTGGAACTGAGCCACTGCCGATGACCTTGAAGAATCGGCTGACGCGCCGGCGTTGCCGTCAGTTGGTCGCGGCCTTGTCCTTGTCCTGGTCCTTCAGCTGGCTCCAGGCGTTCTGCTGGGCGAGCATCTGGCGCAGATAGGCGACATTGGCCTGCGCCTGGTCGGGTGAGAGTTCCTGTGAGGCGATCTTCTCGGCCTCGTCGAAGCGGCCTTGCAGGCCGACGACCAGCGCCAGGTTCTGGCGCACGCGGCTGTCGGCGTTGGGCTGCTGGGCCGCTGAGCGCATGTAGGTCTCGGCCGTGCGCAAATCGCCTTCCAGCACATAGGACATGCCGAGATTGGACAGGATCGAGGGTTCGTTCGGCTTGAGGTCGAGCGCCTTGCGATAGTCCTGGCGCGCCTCGTCCCGCTGGCCGAGCTGGTCGAGGATCGCGGCCTCCGCCGACACCAGCCGCCAGTCCGGATATTCCGGCGTCTGCGCGCGGCGCACGGCGTCCAGCGCCGGCTCGAACTGCCCGTTGGCGGCGAGCGCCTTGCCGTAGGCGGCGAGCACGTCGCGGTCCTTGGGCAGCGCGATCGCCAGCTTGCGCATGACGGCAAGCGACTGGTCGGCATCGCCGTCCATCTGCAGCGCCGCCGCGTAGTTGGTGGCGATCCGTTTGTCGGTGGGGTTCTTGGCATAGGATTCGCCAAGCCTGGTCGTTGCGCTGTGCAACTCGGTCGCCGACATGGTCTCCAGCGGCTTGCTGTTGGAGCGCGTGATCGAGCCGGTGGTGAACTTGCTGGTCCCGCAGCCAGCGACACTTGCCGCGAGTGCTGCCATGAAGACCGTGGTGATCAGCCGCTTGCCCGTGGTGTTCATCAAACCGTTGATCAGCATCGGCCTGCGGCCTCCATCCATCTGCGGCCTTGCGTGGCCGTCTTCCCTCCCGAAGAAATATTCTGTTAACCCTAACGGACAGTTAAGAAAGGCCCCTGAAGCTCCCATTGTCCCTACTGTTAGGGCAGGCCCACCGTTGCGCGGGTCGAACGGACGATACGCTGACCGGCGCCGTCGCCCGAATTCTCGTTGGATTTTTCTGACGCTTCTGCCAGTGAACAATGACCAAGCGTCCTTAGCCGGAGACCATCGAATGCCAGTCGAACTCGTCGAGACGAAATCCACGGCCGCGCTGCCGGTTCATCTGGTCACCGGCGGCGGCCTCGAGGCCGCCGGCCTCGCGCCGGCCGCGATTGCCTGGGCCAGGGCCAACGGCTTTTCCGGCGAGGCCGGCAGGACGCTGACCTTGCCCGGCGAAGACGGCGCGCTCGCCGGCGCCTTGTTCGGCCTTGGCGACGGCGAGGGCACGCTTGCCGTTGGCGCCCTGGCGAGGGCATTGCCCGAAGGCGACTGGCATTTCGCCACCGAGCCGGCCTGGCCGGATCTGGCCGCGACCGGGCTGGTGCTTGGCGGCTATGCCTTCACCCGCTACGGCAAGAAGCCCGGCAAGGCGCTGCGCTTCGTGCTGCCGGCGGGTGCCGATGCCGCGCATGTCCGCCGCATCGCCGATGGCGTTTTCCTGACCCGTGATCTGGTCAACACGCCGACCAGCGACATGGGGCCGGACGAGCTGGAAAGGGCGGCGCGGACGCTGGCCTCGGCGCACGACGCCGAGGTGTCGGTGATCAAGGGTGACGATCTCTTGAAGCAGAATTTCCCGATGATCCATGCCGTCGGCCGCGCCTCATCCGGCGCGCCGCGGCTGATCGACCTGCTCTGGGGCTCGCCGGATGCGCCGAAGGTGACGCTGGTCGGCAAGGGCGTCTGCTTCGACACCGGCGGCCTCGACATCAAGCCGTCCGCGGGCATGCTGTTGATGAAGAAGGACATGGGCGGCGCGGCCAACGTGCTTGGGCTGGCGTCGATGATCATGGCTGCCAGGCTCAACGTGCGGCTGCGCGTCTTGATCCCGGCGGTCGAGAATTCGATTGCCGGCAACGCCTTCCGGCCGGGCGACGTGCTGACGAGCCGCAAGGGCATCACCGTCGAGATCGGTAACACCGATGCCGAAGGGCGGCTGGTGCTGGCCGACGCGCTGGCGCTCGCCGACGACGAGCAGCCCGAGCTGCTGGTCGACATGGCGACGTTGACGGGTGCCGCCCGCGTCGCGCTCGGCCCGGACCTGCCGCCTTTCTACACCGGCGACGATACGCTGGCGTCCGAGCTGTCGGCGGCCGCCGTCGCCGTGGAGGATCCGCTGTGGCGCATGCCGTTGTGGCGGCCCTACGATGCAAAACTGTCGTCGAAGATCGCTGACATCAACAACGTCACCACCGATGGCTTCGCCGGTTCGATCACGGCTGCGCTGTTCCTCAAGCGCTTCGTCGAGAAGACGCCGCGCTGGGCGCATTTCGACATCTTCGCCTGGAACCCGTCCGATCGCCCACACGGCATCACCGGCGGCGAGGCGCAAGGCATCCGGGCGCTGGAGCGGATCATCTCGAAGCGATTTGCGTGACGCATCCGGGACGGCCGCAAGATGCCGCCACTGAAACGGAACCGAAACAATTTGCCGGCATGCTGGCGCGATGTCGATCTCGATGCGCCCGAGCCAGGCCCTCAGACTGTGGCAGCAGGTAATGCTGTCGCAGGTGCGCGACGGCTCGCCCGATCTCACCATGCGCCAGACGGCGATCCTGTTCACCATCTATCTCGACCCGCCGCCGCACACGGTGCGAGGGCTGGCCGCCCGGCTCAACGTCACCAAGCCGGTCATCACCCGCGCGCTCGACACGATGGGGGCGCTGAAGCTGGTGTCGCGCCACCGCGACGAGCTCGACAAGCGCAACGTCCTGATCCGGCGCACGGTCGAGGGAGCGCTCTTTGTCGAGCGTTTCGGCGATGGTATCATCGCCAGGGCCCATGAACTGCCCATCTGACCGATTGTCCATCTGACCGAGTGCTCGATTTGACCGCCAGGGATGCCCGCCTTCACGCCTTCCGTTCCGATCTCGCCGATGCCAGGCTGAAGGGAGAGGTCTCAGCCGATCGTTTCGTCGCCGGCCGGCCGGCGCGGATCTCGGTGTCCGTCGCCGACCTGCGCAAGGCGCCGCGCCCGGATGCCGGCGTCAACACGCAAGCCTTGTTCGGCGACGACGTGCTCGTTTTCGAGGACAGCGCAGGCTGGGCCTGGATCCAGGCCGAGCGTGACGGCTATGTCGGCTATGTCGCCGACACGGTGCTCGGTCCACGCGAGCAGGCGCCGACCCATATCGTTTCGGTGCCGCGCACGTTTCTGTATCCCGGCCCCGACCTGCGCTTTCCGGTGAGCGGCCAATTGTCGATGGGATCGGCGGTGACGGTGACCGGCGCCGCCGAAACGCGCGGCACGCACTATGCTCTCTTGTCGTCGGGCCAGGCGCTCATCGCGGCCCATCTGCAGCCTGCCGGCGAGACTGCGGCCGACTATGTTTCGGTGGCGGAAAGTTTTCTCGGCACGCCCTATCTCTGGGGCGGGGTCTCGGGCTTCGGCATCGATTGTTCCGGCCTCGTGCAGTTGGCGATGCGCATGGCCGGCAGGGACGTGCTGCGCGATTCCGACATGCAGGCGGCCTCGATCGGCAAGCCGCTCGATCCGGGGCCGGACTTCACCGGCATGCGGCGCGGCGACCTCGTCTTCTGGAAAGGCCATGTCGCGATCATGACCGATGCCGACACCATGATCCATGCCAACGGCCACACCATGCTGGTCTCGCGCGAGGGACTGAAGGACGCCGTCGCCCGCATCGGCTATCTCTATGGCGGTCCGACGGGGTTCCGGCGACCGTGATCTTTCCTTCTCCCCGTTCACGGGGAGAAGGTGCCCGAAGGGCGGATGAGGGGCGCGCGAACCCCTGATTGTTCGCGCTGACGACCAACCTCTGATCGCCGGCGCCGCCCCTCACCTGCCTGCCGGCATCCTCCCCCCGTAAATGGGGCGAGGAAGGATGATCCCCTTTTGTTCCGATTTTCCTTGGCGTTCGCGCGCCGTCGCGCTACCTCTGGCGGGTGACAGAGCAGCCGCGCCTTGCCGAACAGAATGCCGCAGTGGTCCTGCCCGAACCATTCGTCAGATGGTTCGCTGAAAAGGGCTGGGCGCCGCGTGCCCATCAGCTCGAGCTTTTGGCGCGGGCTCAGGCCGGCCAGTCGGTGCTGCTGATCGCGCCGACCGGCGCCGGCAAGACGCTGGCCGGTTTCATGCCCTCGCTCACCGAGCTCGCCAACCGTCCCAGGCGGAAACCCGGCCAGACGCATCGCGGCATCCACACGCTCTACATCTCGCCGCTCAAGGCGCTCGCCGTCGACATCGAGCGCAATCTCGGCAAGCCGGTCGAGGAGATCGGCCTAGCTGTAACTGTCGAGACGCGCACCGGCGACACGCCCTCGCACAAGCGCCAGCGGCAGAAGCTGGCGCCGCCCGACATCCTGCTCACCACGCCCGAACAATTGGCGCTGCTGATCGCGGCCGGCGACGCCAGGCGCTTCTTCGAAGATCTGCGCTATGTCGTGCTCGACGAGCTGCATTCGCTGGTGACTTCGAAGCGCGGCCATCTCCTGGCGCTCGGCCTGGCCAGGCTGCGCAACTTTGTGCCCGGACTGCAGACGATCGGATTGTCGGCAACGGTGGCCGAACCGGACGAGTTGCGGCGCTGGCTGGTCAGCCAGAATCCACCTGATGACATGGCCGAACTGATCGTCGTCACCGGCGGCGCCAAGCCGGAAATCTCCATCCTCGATTCGGAAGAGCACGTGCCGTGGGCGGGACACTCCGCCCGTTACGCCACGCCGGAGATCTATCGCGAGATCAAGCGCCACAAGACGACCTTGCTGTTCGTCAACACCCGTAGCCAGGCCGAGCTGTTGTTCCAGGAACTATGGCGGGTCAATGAGGACACGCTGCCGATCGCGCTGCACCACGGTTCGCTGGATGTCGCGCAGCGCCGCCGCGTCGAGAAGGCGATGGGCGAGAATGCGCTGCGCGCCATCGTCGCCACCTCGACGCTCGATCTCGGCATCGACTGGGGCGATGTCGATCTGGTCGTTCATGTCGGCGCGCCGAAGGGGGCCAGCCGGCTGGCGCAGCGGATCGGCCGCGCCAACCATCGCATGGACGAACCGTCGAAGGCGATCCTGATCCCCGCCAACCGCTTCGAGGTGCTGGAGTGCCGGGCGGCCCTCGACGCCAACTATCTTGGCGCGCAGGACACGCCGCCGCTGGTCGATGGCGGGCTCGACGTGCTGGCCCAGCATGTCCTGGGTTGCGCCTGTGGCGCGCCATTCCACGCCGACGCGCTGTTCGAGGAGGTCAGATCGGCGGCGCCTTATGCCAGCCTCGACCGGCCGACATTCGACCGGGTGATAGATTTCGTCGCCACCGGTGGCTACGCCTTGAAGAACTATGAGCGCTACGCCCGCATCCGCCTGAACAAGGACGGCATGTGGCGCGTATCCAATCCTCGCGTCGCCCAGCAGTACCGGCTGAACGTCGGCACCATCATCGAGGTGCCGGCCCTCAACGTGCGCTACGTGCAGGCCGGCAGCAAAGGGTCGGCTTCGCGCGGCGGCCGGGTCCTCGGCAAGATCGAGGAGGCGTTCCTGGAGACGCTGACGCATGGCGATACCTTCATGTTCGCCGGCAAGGTGCTGCGCTTCGAAGGCATTCGCGAGAATGAATGCTTCGTGTCGAACGCGCCTGGCAGCGATGCCAAGGTGCCCTACTACGGCGGCGGCAAGTTTCCGCTTTCGACCTATCTCGCCGAGCAGGTGCGCGCCATGCTGGACGATCCGCAGCGTTGGAAGAAGCTGCCGGAGCAGGTCGCCGACTGGCTGCGCTTCCAGGCCGACAAATCGGTGCTGCCCAAACGCGATGACCTTTTGATAGAAACCTTTCCGCGCGGCAACCGCCACTATCTGGTCGCCTATCCGTTCGAGGGCAGGCTGGCGCACCAGACGCTCGGCATGTTGCTCACCCGCCGGCTCGACAGGGCAGGCGCCAGGCCGCTCGGCTTCGTCGCCACCGACTATGCGCTTGCCATATGGTCGCTGGCCGACATGGGCATGATGTTCAGGGCGAAAAGACCTTCCTTGCCCACCCTCTTCGACCAGGACATGCTGGGTGACGATCTCGAGGCGTGGTTCGCCGACAGTTGGCTGCTGAAACGCACCTTCCGCAATTGCGCGCTGATCTCGGGACTGATCGAGAAACGCCACCCGGGCAAGGAGAAGAGCGGCCGCCAGGTCACCGTATCGACCGATCTCGTCTATGACGTGCTGCGCAGCCACGAGCCCGATCATATCCTGCTGCAGGCGACGCGTGCCGATGCGGCGACTGGTCTGCTCGATGTCAGCAGGCTTGCCGAGATGCTCTCGCGCATCAAGGGTCGAATCGTGCATAAGAATCTCGAGCAGATCTCGCCGCTTGCCGTGCCGATCATGCTCGAGATCGGCAAGATGCCGGTGCATGGCGAAGCGGACGAAACACTGCTGATGGATGCGGCGACGCTGGTCGAGGAGGCCATGGGGCCGGGAATGAGCGAGGCATGAATTTTTCGCTGACACGCGCATCGCTGATCGCCGAGGCCGATCTTGTCGGCATCGCCGGCGAACGCGCGGTCTGCGATCCCCGCGGCGTGCTCTACTTCCCCGATCTGCGGCTGCTCGCGGTCTCGGATCTGCATCTGGAGAAGGGCTCCTCCTTCGCCAGGCGCGGCGCGCTGATCCCGCCCTACGATACCGGTGCGACGCTGCTCAGGCTGCAGGCGGTGATCGCCGACTACCAGCCGGCGATCGTCATCAGCCTTGGCGATTCTTTCCACGACGGCGGCGGCGCGGCGCGTATGCACGAAAGCTTCCGCGAGCGACTGGAAAGCCTGATCGCCGGCCGCGACTGGTTCTGGATCGCCGGCAACCACGATCCGGACGCGCCGGCCGACCTGCCCGGCGAGACCGTGCGCGAGCTTGCCATCGGTTCTCTCCTCTTCAGGCACGAGCCGTCCAAGGTGCGCGTGGAGGGCGAGATATCAGGCCACCTCCATCCTTGCGCCCGGATCGTCCAGCAAGGGCGCTCGGTGCGGCGGCGCTGCTTCGCCGCCGACGGCGGCCGCATGATCATGCCGGCCTTCGGCGCCTATACCGGCTCGCTCAACGTGCTCGACCGCGCCTATGCCGGCCTGTTCCGTCGCGAGACGCTGATGGCCTATATGCTCGGCGCCGAGCGCATCTTCGCCATTGCCGGCTCGATGCTGCGGCCGGGCTGAGCTGAAAATTGCTTTAGGGAAGCATCACGGTTGCGCCGGTCGTCTGCCGCGCTTCGAGCCGGCGATGCGCTTCGGCCACTTCGGCGAGCGGCATCCGGGCGTGCATGGGGATTTTCACGGCACCGCTCAGCACGACGCGGAAGAGTTCTTCGCTCATGGCGACGACGTCCTCGCGCCTGGCGAGATGATGGAACAACAACGGCCAGGTGGCGAACAGCGAGCCCTTCTGCATCAGCAGCATGATGTCGAACGGCGGGATCGATCCTGACGCCGTGCCGAAGCTGACGAAGGTGCCAAAGGGCCGCAGGCAATCGAGTGAGGCGGGAAAGGTCGCCTTGCCGACGCCGTCGTAGACGACGTGACAGCCTTCGCCACCAGTGATCTCCCTCACCCGCGCGGCAAGGTCGTCCCTGCCATAGTCGATGACATGGTCGCAGCCATTGGCGCGCGCGAGTTCAGCCTTCTCAGGCGAACCGACGGTGCCGATGACGGTGGCGCCGAGATGCTTCGCCCATTGCGTCAGGATGAGGCCGACGCCGCCCGCCGCGGCCTGCACGAGGATGGTGTGGCCCGCCTCGGCGCGAAACGTGCGGCGCAGCAGATATTGCGCCGTCAACCCCTTCAGCATCATCGCCGCGCCGGTCTCGAAGTCGATGGCGTCGGGCAGATGGACGACAAAATGCGCCGGCACGATGCGTTCCTCGGCATAGGCGCCCAGCGTCTCGACATAGGCGACACGATCGCCGGGCGCGAAGCCGCTCACCCCTTCGCCGACGGCGACGATTTCGCCGGCGCCTTCATTGCCCGGCGTGAATGGCAAAGCGGGCGGCGCATATTCGCCGGTGCGGAAATAGATGTCGACGAAGTTGAGGCCGACCGCCCGGTTGCGCACGCGGACCTCGCCGGTTCCGGGCTGGCCGATGTCGACATCTTCATAGGCAAGCACATCTGGGCCGCCATGGCGGTGGACGCGGATCGCTTTCATGGATTTCTTCCTTGCGCTGTCTCGTGGCAGGGAGATAGCGCGTGGCGCGATATCATTGTAGGTTGATATCCATGACATCAGAGTTCAAGGATCATGATATCTGACCAGATTGGCATCGACCTTCTTCGCACCTATGTGGCGGTCTGCCGGCAGGGCAGCCTGAGCAGGGTCGCGGCGCAGACCGGCAGAACCCAATCGTCGCTGAGCATGCAGATGCGGCGGCTCGAAGGATTGCTGCAACGGCACCTGTTCCGACGCACCGGCCGCGGCGTCGTGCCAACCGCGGAGGGGGAACTTTTTCTGGGATACGCGACCCGCATCCTGGCTCTGGGCGATGAGGCGGTGGCGCGCCTGCAGCAGGCCGGCATAGGCGGCGGGGTGCGCATCGGCCTCGCCGAGGAGGTCACGACGGCGGCGCTGTCGGCAGCGCTCGGTCGGCTTCATCGCACCTATCCCGACATCAGCATTGACGCGACGGTCGAGCACAGCGTCGCGCTGGGACGGCTTTGGAGTGAGGATGCGCTGGACGTCATGATCGCCCCGACGTCCGTCGTCGCGGCCGATGCCCTGACGACGTGGAACGTCGAACTGCAGTGGGTCTGCGCCCAGGACTACGAACTGGATGCGGAGCGGCCGCTCGATCTCGTCGCCTTTGGCGCGACCTGCCCTTGGCGCAGGCGCATGATTGAGGCGCTGCTTGCCGCCGGCAGGGAGCACAGGATCGGCTTGTCGTGCCAGAGCGTCACCGGCCTGCAGGCAGCGATCGAGAATGGGCTGGGCATCGGGCTGCTTCCGCCCGAATCGGTGCGCACTGCTTCGATGCGGGTGCTGAAGACATCGACTGGCGTTCCCGACACGCTCACGGTCCAATACGGTCTTTACGCACACGACCGACGGACAGCCGTCGTCGATGCCGCGATCGAGATATTGCTGAAGGACTTGCCGGCTGCGTCACGGGCACGGGCCGCATGACGGGGAGAACGCGCTACCGGCCGTAATAGAGGGTGACCGTGTGCTTCGCCTCGGCGAAGAACAGCCAGCGCTCGACCAGCATGCCGGCGAGCTGCAGCAGAGCGGCGATCACCGAGAGCACAGCGGCAGCCGGCCAGGTCAGAACGAATGCTCCGGCAAGCAGCAGGGCCGGTAAGGCAAAGGCCAGGGCCTGCGTGATCCGCCGCAGCTTGGCGGCATGTTTGCGCGCGATGCGAAAACCCATTTCCTTGAGCAGATAGTTTTCCTCGGTATGCGGCCACTCGAGCGACCGCACCGTGCCGCCGGCAAGGCCGGTCGCGGTGTTGGCCGTGGTCGGGATTTCCAGTTCGTCGTTGTGCCGCCACGTCGCCAGCTTCCAGCCCCAGCCGAGCAAGGTTAGGACCAGCGCGAACGCCAGCACGGCTCTCGATCCGCCACCGAAACCCTGCAGCAACGCGTTGAAAAGCACGCCGCCGGTCATCGCCGAGAAGATCAGGTAGCCGGGCAGGGTGAAGCGGCTGTGCCACTGCGCGATCGGCTTCAGCGAGGCATAGATCATACCGGTGGTGCAGACCGTGGCGACCGCGCCGACAGCCGCCAGCAATCCGGCGACCGCCACCCAGCCGCCGCTGCGGCCCAAGAACACCCAGCCGATGCCGAACAGTCCCGCCGGGATGAAGGTCGCCACCGACGCAACGCCCTCGCGCGACAGCCAGGAACTGCGCCATTGCGAGAACGCCCGCCAGGCGCGCTCCGGTCGGCCGAGATGGCCGGCCGACGACAGAAGGCCGGCCGCGATCAGGCCGAGCGCCAGTCCCATGCCGACGAGCCCGAGCCAGAAGTCGGGTTCGACAAAGCCCAGCCCGCCGAGCACGCCAAGCAGCGCCAGCAGGCCGTAGCCGGCGCCTGTGGCAGTGGTGAAGAAGACGACGGAGAAAGCGGGATGCATGGCAGGAATGCTAGTTCGAAAGCATGCGGTCGATCCAGCCGAGGAAGCCGCCCTCGGCCCGCACCGGCTCCAGCGCCGGCGCCGGCACCTTGGCGGCGCGTTCCGTATGGGCGCGCGGCGGCAGATACTTGTTGGTCGGGCGGTAGCCGAGTTCCGGCATCAGGTCGACGCCGCCGCGCGCCGTCACCAGCTGCGATACGGCTGACGCCGGATCGCCGAGATCGCCGAAATGGCGGGCGCTGGTCGGGCAGGCCGCCACGCAGGCCGGCACGCGGTCCTCCTCGGCCAGATTGTCGTTGTAGATGCGGTCGACGCAGAGCGTGCATTTCTTCATCACGCCGACCTGCGTGTCGAACTCGCGCGCGCCGTAGGGGCAGGCCCAGCTGCACAGTTTGCAGCCGATGCATTTGTCCTCGTCGACCAGCACGATGCCGTCCGACGCCCGCTTGTAGGAGGCGCCCGTCGGGCAGACGGTGACGCAGGCCGGCGTCTCGCAATGCAGGCAGGAGCGCGGGAAGTTGACGGTGCGCCCGCCCATCTCGGTCGTGTGCTCATAAGCGTGCACGCGGTTGAACCAGACGCCGTCGACATGTCCGCCATAGGGATCGATATCGGTCAGCGGCGCCATATGGCCGCCGGTGTTCCATTCCTTGCAGGCGGTGACGCAGGCCTGACAGCCGACGCAGGTGTCGAGGTCGATCACCAGGCCGAGCTTCTTGTCGGTTTGCGCGGGAAGGCAGGTCATTCGGCGGCTTCCCTCTTCATGCGGAATTCGGCGCCGAACTGAAGCATGTCAGGCGAGGGCTGGAAGCGCGGCGGCTCTCGGAAGCGCTCGAACTGCGGCTCGGTGAAGCCCGCTTCCTCCGCCGCGCATTTGACGATCCGCACCCGGACGTCGAACCATGCCGCCTGTCCCGTCACGGGATCGGAGTTCGAATAGCGCTTGCCGCTGGCGTCCGCCGCGGTCTGGTCGCCGATGATGTGGTTGAGCAGGAAGCCGCGATTGCTCTCCGCCGCATCGTCTTTCAGTCCCCAGCTGCCGCGCCGCTTGCCGATGGCGTTCCAGGTCCACACCGTGTCGGGGTTGACGCCGTCGACCAGCTTGATCTGTCCCTTCACCCGGCCGTTGACGCTCTCGATCCATACCCAGTCGTCGTCGACAAGGCCGAGATCTGCGGCGGTCTTGGCATGCACGAACAGCCGGTTCTGGCTGGTGATCTGCCTCAGCCACGCATTCTGCGAGCCCCAGGAATGGTACATGTGCATCGGCCTCTGCGTCAGCGCATGCAGCGGATATTGTTCGAGGTCGACGGCGTCTTCCTCGAATGGCGCGTACCAGAACGGCAGCGGGTCCATGTAGGCTTCGATGCGGCCGCGTTCAGCCGCCGGCGGCTGCACTTTCCCATGGCCGCGCGCGGCCAGCCGGAAGCGCTGCATCGGCTCGGAATAGAGCTGGAAGACGATTGGCTCGGCCTTGGCGATGAAGCCCATCTCAGCCGCGAAGTCGAGATAGGCGCGGTTGCCCATCTTGTAATAACGCTGGTCGGCGGAAAAATCGTGGTGCCAGAAGCCGCCATTGTCGATGTAGCGCTGCAATTGATCGGGATTGGCTTCGCCTCTGCCGATCGAGCTTCCGTCCTTTCCGCGCCAGCCGGCGAGCGGACCGATGCCCGGCGTGCGCTCGTGGTTGACGATGTAGTCGGCATAGTCGCGGTACTTGGCCAAGCCGTCGGCGTTGACGAAACCGGGCAGGCCGAGCCGCGCGCCGAGCTCGATCATCACCGACTGGAACGGCCTGACGTCGCGATCCGGCTCGACGACGGGATGGCGGATCGCATCGCCTGGCCCGTCGGCATGGCTGATCGGCCGGTCGAGCAGGCTGATGCAGTCATGCCGCTCGAGATAGGTGGTGTCCGGCAGCACCAGATCGGCGAACGGCACGGTCTCCGAGTAGTAGGCGTCGGAATAGATGATGAAGGGGATCTTGTAGTCGCCCGACGCATCCTTGTCGGTCAGCATACGAATCGTCTCGACCGTGTTCATCGAGGAATTCCAAGCCATGTTCGACATGTACATCAATAGCGTGTCGATCGGGTAGGGATCACCCGCCCAGGCATTGCGGATGACCGAGTGCATCAGGCCGTGCGCGGCTAAAGGCGCCTCCCAGGAATAGGCCTTGTCGATGCGTGTCGGCGTGCCGGCCCCGTCGACCAACAGGTCATCCGGCCCGCAGACGAAGCCGAGCGGCATGCCTTCCAGCGGCGTCATCGGCCGCACGTCCTTGCCGGCCGGCTTCGGCCCGGGCGGCGCCGGGCGCGGATAGGGCGGCTTGAAGCGGAAGCCGCCCGGCACGTCCACGGTGCCGAGCAGCACCTGCAGCAGATGAATGGCGCGGCAGGTGTGAAAACCGTTGGAATGGGCCGAGATGCCGCGCATGGCGTGCATGGAGATCGGCCGCCCCTTGATCGTCTCGTGCCGGCGCCCGGCCCAGTCTGTCCAGGCCACCGGCAGTTCGATCGCCTGCTCGAAGGCGACATGCGCCAGCTCCGCCGCGATCCGGCGGATCGTGTCGGCGCTGACGCCGCAGCGGCCGGCGACGGCGTCGGGCGAATAGCTGTCGTTGAGATAGCGGTCGGCAAGGAGCTGGAACACCGGAACGCAGCGGCGGTCGTTGACCGTATGGCTGCCGGTCAGCGCCGGTTTCGCGTTGGGGTCGGCAGCCCGGACCGGGGTCTTCGCAACCCTGTCCCAGGCGAGCGGATGGCCGGCGGCGTCGCGAACGAAGAGCCCGTCATCGGAGGCTCCCGGCTCCTGGATGACGAGCACATGGGCGTTGGTGTAGCGCAGCAGATAGTCGAGATCGACGCGGCCGGCCTTGAGCAGCTCGTGGACAAGCGCCAGCACGAACAGGCCGTCGGTGCCCGGCCTGATGCCGATCCAGTCGTCGGCGATGGCGTTGTAGCCGGTGCGGCACGGATTGATCGAGACGACCTTGGCGCCGCGCGCCTTGAGTTTGCCGAGGCCGATCTTGATCGGGTTGGAATCATGGTCCTCGGCGACGCCGAAGAGCATGAAGTATTTCGTGTTGTCCCAGTCGGGCTCGCCGAACTCCCAGAACGAGCCGCCGATCGTGTAGAGGCCGCCGGCCGCCATGTTGACCGAGCAGAAGCCGCCATGGGCGGCGAAGTTCGGCGTGCCGAACTGGCTTGCCCACCAGCCGGTCAGGGATTGCGACTGGTCGCGTCCGGTGAAGAAGGCGAGCTTCTTGGGATCGCTCCGGCGTATCGCCGAGAGCCGCTCGGTCGCGATCGAGAAGGCTTCCTCCCATTCGATCTCACGGAATTCGCCCGAGCCGCGCGGGCCGCTGCGCAACAGCGGCTTCATCAGCCGCGCCGGACTGTAGTGCTGCATGATGCCGGCGCTGCCTTTGCCGCAGATCACGCCGCGATTGACCGGATGGTCCTTGTTGCCGTTGATATAGCGGACCTTGCCGTCCTTGATATGGACGTCGATGCCGCAGCGGCAGGCGCACATATAGCAGGTGGTCTTGGCGATCCGGTCGGAGACGCCTGGCGAAGTGTCGACGCCGTCGCCCTCGTCGGGCGCGCGCGTGTCGGCCAGCGGCCGCTGCGACGGGGCGGAATTTGCGCCGCGCGGCGCGCCGTGGCTCATTGTTCCCGGATGCTCTGGCGGCTCGCGATCTTGGCTTTCGTCTTCGGCCCGGGACCGCGCATATAGTGCTGTTCAGGGTGGTAGCGATCGCTGGCGAGCCGCCGCTTCAGGCCACGGGTCCAGTGCGCGAACAGCGATTTGAAGCGCCCCATCATTTCCAACTCTTGCGGCGCGGCCGCCAATTTTTTCCAACATCCAGTGAAAACTTAGAACAAAGCAATCGATCTGTCTAACAAGTTGCTCTTGTAATTCCGATCGATTTTGCTTCTTAATTGCACATGACCCTTGAACAGTTGCGCATCTTCGTCGCCGTCGCCGAGCGCGGCCACATGACCAAGGCGGCCGAGCTTCTGGGTATCTCGCAGTCGGCCGCCTCGGCTGCCATTCGCGCGCTCGAGCAGCAGCATGGGGTGCGGCTGTTCGACCGCGTCGGCCGCAACATCGAGCTGGCGCAGACCGGGCGCAGGTTCCTGCCCGAGGCCAAGGCGGTGCTGGAGCGCGCTGCCGCCGCCAGCAATGTGCTGGAGCATGTCTCTCAGACGGTCACCGGCAGCCTGTCGATCGCTGCCAGCCAGACCATCGCCAGCTACTGGCTGCCACGCCGGCTGGCTGCCTTCCACGAGGCCTATCCTGCCGTCAGGCTGAATGTCAGCATCGGCAACACCAGCCAGGTCGAGACCCATGTGCTCGACGGCACGGCGGATTTCGGCCTGGTCGAGGGGCGCACCGAATCCGACATCCTGCGCCGCGCCAAGGTCGATGTGGATCGGCTGCTGCTGGTCGTCGCCCCCACGCACCCGAAAATCGCCGAGCATGGGCGCGGCCACCCCGATATCAGGGAACTGCGCTGGATCATCAGGGAAGGCGGCTCCGGCACGCGCGAGGCGCTGGAAGATCTCGCGCGCCGCGAGGCGGTGCCGTTCGCCGATCTCAGGATATTCCTCGTCCTGCCGAGCAACGAGGCGATCCGCCAGGCGGTCGAGGCGGGCGCCGGCGCCACCATCATCTCGGAACTCGTCGTCGGCCGCGCCGTGGCCGAAGGCAGCTTGCGGTCGGTGCCGATCGACCTGCCGAAGCGCGACTTCGCCATCATCACCCACCGCGACCGTCAGCCGAGCCTCGCCCAGATGGCGCTGCGGGCGCATCTGGGTGGAAAAGCGGACTTGCCGCCGCTGAGCAGGGGCTGATCGGGAAGAAGCGTCTCAGGCGAATTTCTGCTGCGCATCCAGCGCCAGCCCGAGCCCGACCGAGCCGAACATGTCGCCCTCGATGACGGAGGCCTGCGGCACCAACGAAAGGATCTGGCGTTTGGCGAGCGGGATCGCGGTCGAGCCGCCGGTCAGGAACACGGCGGTTATGGCGGAGGCGTCGACACCGGCGTCGGCGATCGTCTGCCGGACCGTCGCGGTCACCCGCTCGATGTCGTCCCCGATCGTTGCCTCCAGGCCGCCGCGCGTGATCTCGGCCGCGAAGCGTGCGCCGGGCAGCGAGACCCTCACCTCGGCTGAGGACTGATCCGTCAGCGCGATCTTGGCCCTTTCGACCAGGCCTGCGATCGCGTGTCCGTAGCGGTGCTCGACGATATGGATGAATCGGCCGACGAGATCGGCGCGCTCGGCCTCGAAGCGGATCTGCCTCAGGTCCGTCATCGCCTTCGCGGTATAGACGAGATTGATGCGCTGCCAGGTCGCCAGATCGATGAAATAGCTCGCCGGCAGGTTGCGCTTGCCGTCCTTGGTCGGCGTCAGATAGCCGAGCTCGGGCATGACGTGGGCGATGCTGAGCAGCCGGTCGAAATCGGTGCCACCGATATGGATGCCGCGGTTGGCCAGGATGTCGCCCTTGCGATCGGCCGAGCGCGCGCGTTCGGGCGAGACCCGGACCACCGAGAAGTCGGACGTGCCGCCGCCCATGTCGACGATCAGCGCCAGTTCCTCCCGGGCAACCTTCTGTTCGTAGTCGAGCGCCGCCGCGATCGGCTCGAACTGGAACGCGATGTGCTTGAACCCTTGCGCCCGCGCCGCCTTTTCAAGCTCCCCCTGCGCCCTCGCATCGGCCTCGGCGTCATCGTCGACGAACTGTACCGGGCGACCGAGCACGATCGTCTCGACCGAAGTGCAAGCGTCCTCTTCCAGCCGCTGCTTCAGATGGGCGATGAAGAAGCCGATGATGTCGGTGAAGCCGATCAGGCGCGCCTTGATCCGCGTCTTCTCGTGAGCGAGCGAGCTGCCGAGCACGCTCTTCAGGGACCGCATCAGCCGTCCCTCGATGCTGTCGGTGTAGTCGCTGATGGCGCGGCGGCCGAAATAGGTGTGGCCGTCCTCGAAGTTGAAGAAGACAGCGCTTGGCAATGTAGGCTGTTCACCTTCCAGCGCTATCAATCGCGCCTGCCCGTTCCGGATCACGCCCACGGTGGAATTGGACGTGCCGAAATCGATGCCGCCGAATGCTGATTGCATAGCAGCCTCCTGTCATTGGTTTCGTCGCAGCGGATCGTCGGCGCCGGCAAAGGCGCGGACGTCCGGATGGCCGGACCGCTCTGCCGAATTGAATGTGCGTGTTTGCCTTGGGAGGCGGCGGTTTATCGCATCATCGAAAAAAGGGAAAGCCTCTTTCCCTCGGCGAGCTCAATCCTTGCGGAAGACCAGCCGCCCCAGCCAGCCGGTAAGCATGGCGAGCGATACCGCGAAGACGCCGTACAGGAAGGAATAATCGTGCGCGACGCGGAAGATCGACTGCTCGAAACCGGATTTGCGGATTTCGAGCTGGGCCGAGCTTTCCTTGATGAACATGCCGCTCTTGAACAGGAAGGCGCGCGCCTTGTGGGTGCCGACCGGAACGTCGGGCGCCAGCCTGACCGTGGCGCGGAACAGGTTCTGCGACAGGAACTGCACGCCGCCGACATTTTCGCTGTAGAGCCCGGTCGCCTTCTTGCGATCGCGAAGTGCGGCGGTGAACTCCTCGATCGTCGCCGGGCTATCGGTCTCGTCGGCGGGCTTCATGTAGAGGTTGGCCGAGCCGAGCGACAGCTGCTTGTAGCTGTTCGGTTCGGTGATGTCCTGCAGCGGCCGCGTCGTGGCCACCGAATAGGACACCGGCACATTCTCGAACGTCTCCGACTCCAGATTGATCCAGACGCCGAGCACCCGGTCCTTGCGCCGCACCACCACCGGTCGCGGCGGCCCCTCGAGCACGACGATGACGTCGTAGCGCCCCTGGCGCGCGACCAGCGGATCGGGATTTTCCAGCGACCCGAAGATGGTGAGGTCGGCGCCGGAAAACCCGGCGGTGATCGAGACGGCGTCGGTCGACAGGCCGATCTGGATGCCTTCGACCGGCGGGGTTTGCGCCGCCGTCGGCGACGCGGCCGCGACGAGCAGAAGCAAGGCGGCGGCCGCGAACCCCTTCCACCCCGCCATCAGTTCAGGCCCGCCGCGGAAAGCGAATAGAGATTGGGCGGGGTCACGAAGAGATCGATCGCCAGGCGGATGGCAACGGCGAGAACCAGCATTGCCAGCAATGCCCTGAGCTGCTCGCCGCGCAGCTTCTGGCCGGCCTTGGCGCCATATTGCGCGCCGGCGACACCGCCCGCCATCAGCAGGAAGGCGAGCATCACGTCGACCGTCTGGTTGGTGGTGGCGTGCACCAGGGTGGTGTAGGCCGAGGTGAAGATGATCTGGAACAGCGAGGTGCCGATGACGACGTTGGTCGGCACTTTCAAGAGATAGATCAGCGCCGGCACCATGATGAAGCCGCCGCCGACGCCCATGATCGACGACAGGAAGCCGATGCCGGCGCCGAGCCCGAGCACCGGGATGACGCTGACGAACAGCTTCGAGGCGCGGAAGCGCATCTTCAGCGGCAGCCGGTGGATCCAGTTGTGCTGGCCGGATTTCTTCAGCACGGGCGCGGCGCCGCTGCGGGTGGCGCGCAGCGCATTGACGCTCTCGACCAGCATCAGCCCGCCGACGGTGCCGAGCAGCGCGACGTAGAGCAGCGAGATGAAGAGATCGAGCTGGCCGAGCCGGCGCAGCACGGCAAAGACATAGACGCCGCCGGTCGAGCCGACGATGCCGCCCGCGAGCAGCACACCGCCGAGCTTGAAGTCGAGCGTGCCGCGCTTCATGTGCGACAGCGCGCCGGAGAAGGAGGAGGCGATGACCTGGTTGGCGCCGGTGGCGACGGCGATCGCCGGCGGGATGTTGTAGAAGATCAGCAGCGGCGTGATGAGGAAGCCGCCGCCCACCCCGAACATGCCCGACAGAAAGCCAACCGCCGCCCCCATGGCCAGCAGCACGAAGACGTTGACGGAAATTTCCGCGATCGGGAGATAGATGCCCACCCGTCAGTCTCGATCAGTTTGCCTGTCGGCGATGCAGCCGCAGCGTGCAGTCTCGCACCGAAAAGCCAATTTTTTCTTGCGCCGACGCGGCGGCGGGGAGCAAACCCCGCCGCCGCGTCGAAACAAAAAAGCATCTCAATCAGTTAACAGGCAAATGTGTGGCAAGGCATCGCGGAAGCGACGCATCTGCCGTTATTTGCGCGCCAGCAGCGCCTTGACCAGTTGTTCGTCGACCTCGCCGGTCGGTTTCAACTTGTTGTCGGTCTGGAAGGCCATGATCGCGGTCTTGGTCTTGTCGCCCATCACGCCGTCGGCGCCGCCGGCCTCATAGCCGTTCTTGTTGAGGATCAGCTGGATATTCTTGACCGCCTTCTTCATGTCGATGCTGGCGGTCGTCTGCGGCGTGCCGTCCTGCCAGGATTCGGGGATGTCGGCCGAGTTGGCCGCCTGGTCGATCGGCTTCGGCTTCCACAATTCCGTGGCGGCGCGCGCCCGCTCCAGCTGCTCCGGACGCAGCGCATTGGCGATCTCGTCGCGCTTGGACGCAGCATCCTTGTCGCCGGTCTTGGCGACGAGCGCGAACCATTTGTAGGATTCCTCCAGGTTCTGCTTCATGCCGACGCCCTTGGCCGCCAGGATGCCGAGGTTGAACTGGCTGTCCTTGACGCCGAGGTCGGCCGCCGCCTGGAACCAGTGCGCCGCCGATTCATTGTCGGTGACGCCATCCGCCGCCATGGCGAACAGCACGGCGAGATTGTGCATGGCGCTGGCGTTACCCTGTTCGGCGGCAAGCTGGTAGAAGGTCTTGGCCTTCTTGATGTCGCGGGTGACGCCGATCCCCTTCTCGTAGAAATTGCCGATGCGGTATTCGGCCGGCGCGAAGCCGAGCTCGGCGGACTTCTCGTACCACTTGGCCGCGGCCTTCATGTCCTCCTTGACGCCGCGCGATTCGGCATAGCGCGAGCCGACCTCGAACAGCGCCTTGGCATCGCCGCCGGCGGCGGCGTCGCGCAGGGCCGGCGGACCGGCGTCGGCCGGAATGTCGATCTTCGCGGCCGCCTGGGGCGCGCTGCCGGCGGGCGGAACAGCGCCCGTGGTGTCGGGGACCGTCGGCGTGGCGGCCGGCGCCGTGGCCATCGGCGCGGTGTCGGCGTCGGCATCCGTAGCCGGCATCGCAGGCGCCGAGGCAGTAACGTCCGGTGCTGGTGCCGTGGTCGCAGCCGGCGCGGCCGAAGCCATCGGCGCCGGCGCCGGTTCAGCGGCGGCGGGCGCGGCATCCATCACCGTATTTGCGTCCATCGGCAACGCGGCGGCGGTCTGCGCCGGCGCCGCATCCTTCACCGGTTCGGCTTGCCGCACGGCGCGCGCCGGAGCGTCCTCGGCGGCGGTCTCTATCTTCGGCGCGGCGTTGGTCTTCGGTTCGGCGGTGGCATTGAGTGAAGCGGTCTCCACCGGCTGCGCGGCAACGATCGGCGCGGCATCGTTGCTGGCGACCGGCGCGGGATCGGAGAAGAAGGCCTTGCCAAGCTGCAGGCCGGCAAGCGCCAGCATGATCGCGGCCGCTGCCATCAGGATCGGCTTGCGCCGGGCCTTGAGCAGGTCGCCGATCCTGAGCGCCTTGACCGGGCCGCCCATCGTCGACTGGCGCTTCAGCGCGTCGGCCTCGGCGGCGGCGGCTTGCGCTGCGCGCCTTGCCGCGGCAATGAAGTCGGACTTTGCCGCATCGCTCTCGTTGCGCTTGACCGGCGGGCCCCGCTCGTCGCGCACGCGCTTCATGATGGCGGTGAGATCGGGTGCGCCGGAACCGGGTTCCAGCGGGCGGTTGGCGAATTTCGGATCGAGCGGTTCGTCGAGGTCGACGCTCGGGGCGTCGATGTCGGGCGCCGAACCGGCGAGCGGCGGCGTCTCCGCCTGCTTCTTGCCCCTGAAGGCGCGCGCCAGTCCGCCGAACATCGACTTCTTGCCGGCCTTCTCGCTCTTTTCGGTGATCGTGTCCGAACCGAGCGCCGCCATGGCGGCGGCCGCCGCCGCTTCAGCCGGCGAACGTGGCGCCGGCTCTTCGCGCGCAACCGGTTCGTTGCGCAGGATCGCGGCGGCGCGGGTGTCGAGATCCGCGATATCTCCGGACAGTGGCAGCGGCTGGTCGATATCCATCGACGGCGCATCCTGCACCGCGATCTTGGAACCGCGTCCTGCGCGCTTGCCCATCGGCTGCGGATCGATGAGCTCGCTGACGGCTTCCACCGGCTCGCTGGTCTCCAGCGAGCCCAGCCGGTCGACGATCTTGAGCAGCGTGTCGTGGATGGCCTCGAAAGTGCGCGAATTGCGTTCGTCGGAACGGCGCGTCAGGGCTTCGAGCGTCTTCAGGTCCTGCGCGAGGCCGCTGACCGCCGCCGTGTTGGCGCTGGTGTCAGCCATCGAACGCACAGCACTCTCGGCCGCCTCGCGGGCCGCGCTGAGGATCGAATCGCGCGTTCCGGCCAGCGACTTCTCGATCTCGTTGAGGCGCGGGCTGATGTCCTCGAATTCCGGCAGCGGCGTGCCCGGCTTGGTGAGATGCGCCGAAAGCCCGGAAACTTGCGCCTCCAGGCTGCGGATCAGCGCCGGGTCGATACCGGCGACCTGCGCGGCGGATGTTTCCAGCCGGCTGGAGATGTCTTCGAGCCGGCTTTCCAGGCCCCGGATCGCCAATTCGCTGGCGGGGTCTGGCGTGCGCGTCTCCAGGCGCTTGGCGAGCGCGGTGAAGCGGGCATCGATGGCGTCCATGATGCCGGCGCTGTCGGCCTGCGGCATGCGCTGATCCAGCCTGTCGGCAACTTCGTCCAGCCGCCGTTCGAGATCGCGAAACAGCATGTTGCCCTGCTCGATCGCGTCGCCCTGCCGGCGTTCCATCATCCCCGACAGCGCGTCGAAGCGCTGTTCCAGCCCCTGGAAGATGTAGTCGGCGTCGGGCATGGCCGGCGCGTGGTCGATCTTGTCGGCGATCATCGCGATCTGCTTGCCGAGCCGGTCCATCGCCTGCTCGGGCAGGTTGGCGCGGGCGGCCAGCTCATCGACGCGGCTCGACAGGAGATTGAGCCGATCCATCACCTCCCGGCCCGGCTGAGCCTGGGTGACTTCCTCGATCTGCTGCGCCAGCGAGGCGATCCGCTTCTCGATGCGCTCGAAGGGTTCGGGGTCGAAGGCATTGGCCTGCGCGGCGACGGTCGAGGCGACGATGGCGCGCGAGATCTCGTCCAACCGCTCGTCGATCATGCCGAACGTATCGCTGGCGCGATTGCCCTGCTGGCTGGCGAACTGGTCGACGGCGCCGGCAAGCGTGCGCACCTTTTCTTCCAGCGAGCGCAGCGACAGCGATTCCGGCAGGTTGTTGACGGCAGTGCTGATCTGCTCGAGCCGGTCGGTCAGCGCCGACAGGCCCGGATTGTCCGAGCGCTGGCGCTGGTCGGCGTCGACGCGATCCTCGAAGGCGCTCCAGCGGCGGTCGAAATCGTCCCAGCGGCGGTCGACCGCGCGCACGCTTTCCTCGCGCGCCAGCGTGTCCAGCGCGCCCTTGACCTGCTCCAGCTCGAGCCTGAGCAGGTTGACGCTCCGGTCGTCGCTCTTCTCGGCCAGCGTCTGGATGGCGCCGGACAGCCGCTCGAATTCGAGGCCGAGCTCGGCGCTGCCCTTGCCCGCCTGGCCATTTGCCTGGAAGGCGCGCTCGATGTCCTGGCGCAGCGCGTCGAATTCGCGCTTCAGCCCGGCGGTCATCTGGTGACGCAATTCCTCGCGCAGGCCGCGCAGCTCGCCGGCGATCTTGCCGACCACGGCGACGCTGTCCTCCTGGCCGCGCACGCGGTCGATGTCGCGGGCGATCGCCTGGTAGTTCTGTTCGAAGGCGGGCGCCGCCGGCGCCGGCGCTTTTGGCCGCGGTGCCGGCTGCGGGTCGTCATACCAGCGCGGCTGTTGGCCAAAGGGCTGGGCGCTGGCGTAGCGCGGTTCCGGCTGGCTGCGAGGGTCGAGGCGCTCGGCCGTGTCCTCGCGCGTCCGCTCCAGCCGCTGCTCCAGCGTTTCCAGCGAGCGGTTCAGCTGCTCGAGCGTGGTGTGCGGCCTGCGCTGCCTGCCGGCATTGAGAGTATCGAGATAGGACCGCTTGCTGTTCATCGATGCGCCCGTGTTCAGAATGGCCGGCTCCTGGCCGGATTCCCCAAAGTCCCGCCGGGACGAAGGCGACCGCGCGGTTCTGCTGCGGCGGAGGCCAAACCTCCCGGGCCTTTCGCCCGCGCTTCGAAAACCGTGAAAAATTCGCTACAGGATAACCACGGGTGACCGACATGCGCACATTTCACCCAACGTGGTAAACAACGCGTTAACCAAGCTTAAGAACTTGCATATGCCTTTCCGTTCCCGGAGCGCCTCCGCAAAAACCGTTCCGGATTTCAGCATCGCCCGCCAATGGGTGCGGCATAACGTTCTTAGCCTAGAACGCCCTTGCGTCATGAGCCGGCAATCGGTATAGAATTGACGTAAACGTAAGAGGTGCGCAGATCCCGCCTTTTGCGATTTTTTTGTTGAAACCACGACTGGAAGCACGCCCCCGCTTCCACTCAGGCGACGCAAGGTCCGGGACCGCGGCGCCACCAGACGGGGAAAGCCAGTGACCATGAAACTTGTTTCGGCCGGCGAAGCCGCGGCCAACACCAATGACATATCGACTGAAACCGGCGAGGACCTTGTCCGCATCGGCGAGATGGCCAAGAAATACGGCGTGACGTTGCGCACGCTGCGTTTCTACGAGGACAAGGGCCTGCTCAACCCGAAGCGCGACGGTTCGACCCGTCTCTACACGCGCCGCGACAGGGCACGGCTGAAGCTGATCCTGCTCGGCCGCAAGGTCGGGTTCTCGTTGCGCGACGTCAAGCAGATGATGGATCTCTACGATCCGACCGGCTCCAACACCAAGCAGTTGCGGCTGGCGCTCGACAAGTCCGAGAAGCAGCTCGCCCGCTTGCAGAAGCAGCGGGCGCTGATCGACGACGCCATCAACGAATTGAGCACGTCGATGACGGCGGTGCGCCAGATGCTGATGGATCGCGCGCCGCAGGCGAGCGCCGCCGGTTAATCGCTTCGCCGCTTTCCGGCAAAGCAGATGACGAATGAGAGCCGCGCGACCTGGGTCGCGCGGCTCTTTATCTTTTGCCGGCCACGCATCGAAAATTTTCCGGCTGCGACAAGATTGACGTTTACGCAAACGTCAATATTTGCTATCGGAGCGTCGACATTGGCTCAGCCTCCGATCTGCGCTTTGATCGAGAACTTGCTGGCAGGGCCAGACCGCAAGGGTGGAGGAAGGCATGACGATCTACAGGGCGCCGATCCAGGACACGCTGTTCGTGCTCAACGACGTGCTGGGCTATCAGCGCTATTCCAACCTTCCCGGCTTCTCCGACGCGACGCCCGATGTCCTCGAGGCGATCCTTGCCGAAGGCGCCAAGCTTGCCGAGAACGTCATGCATCCGCTGAACCGTGTCGGCGACATGGAAGGTTGCGTGCGCCATGACGACGGCTCGGTGACGACGCCCAAGGGCTTCAGGGAGGCTTTCGACCAGTATCGCGAGGGTGGCTGGATGGGGCTCGCCGCGCCGGCCGAGTTCGGCGGCCAGGGCCTGCCCTACACGGTCCACACGGCGGTCTCCGAATATATGGTCTCTGCCAACATGGCGCTGATGATGTATCCGGGCCTGACGCAAGGGGCCATCGCCGCCATCATCACCCACGGCACCGACGAGCAGAGGGCGACCTGGCTGCCGAAGCTGGTCGAGGGCGCCTGGACCGGCACCATGAATCTCACCGAGCCGCATTGCGGCACCGATCTCGGCCTGCTGCGCTCCAAGGCGGTGCCGAACGGCGACGGCACCTACAGGATCTCCGGCCAGAAGATCTTCATCTCCGCCGGCGAGCACGACATGTCGGACAATATCGTCCACCTGGTGCTGGCCCGCATCGAAGGGGCGCCGGAAGGCGTGAAGGGCATTTCGCTGTTCATCGTGCCGAAGCTGAAGCTCGATGCCTCGGGCAATCCCGGTCAGAGGAATACCGTCTCCTGCGGCTCGATCGAGGAAAAGATGGGCATCCACGGCAATTCGACCTGTGTCATGAACTATGACGAGGCCGAAGGCACGCTGCTCGGCGAGGCCAATGGCGGGCTGAAGGCCATGTTCACGATGATGAACGAGGCCCGGCTCGGCGTCGGCCTGCAGGGGCTTTCCCTGTCGGAGATCGCCTACCAGAACGCCGTCTCCTACGCCAAGGACCGGCTGCAGGGCCGTTCGCTGTCCGGAGCCAAGGCGCCGGACAAGAAGGCCGACCCGATCATCGTCCATCCCGACATCCGCCGCTCGCTGATGACCATGAAGGCTTTCAACGAGGCTGGCCGCGCGCTGGCGCTGTGGACCGCGATCAAGTCGGACGTCGCCCACCGCGCCGGCGACGACAAGGACCGCCAGGCGGCCGACGACTACACCGGCCTGCTGACGCCGGTGGTCAAGGGCGTGCTCACCGACAAGGGCTTCGACCACGCCGTGATGGCGCAGCAGGTCTTCGGCGGCCATGGCTACATCGAAGAGCATGGCATGAGCCAGTTCGTGCGCGATGCCCGCATCGCCATGATCTACGAGGGCGCCAACGGCATCCAGGCGCTCGACCTCGTCGGCCGCAAGCTGGCGCAGAATGGCGGCCGCGCGGTGCAGGCCTTCTTCAAGGAGGTCGCCGAGTTCTGCGAGGAGAACCGCGCCGACGAGAAGCTGGCGCCCTTCACCAAGGCGCTGAAGAAAGGTCTCAACGACCTGCAGGCGGCGACCATGTGGCTGGTGCAGAACGCCATGGCCAAGCCTGACAATGCGGGCGCCGCCTCGACCGACTATATGCATCTCTTCGGCCTGGTGGCGCTGGGCTATATGTGGGCGCAGATGGCCAGGGCCGCGGGCGTCAAGCTGGCGGAAGGCGCCAATGGCGCCGCGTCCTTCTACGACAACAAGCTGGTGACCGCGCGCTTCTTCATGGAGCGGATCATGCCGGAGACGGCGACGCGGCTTGCCCGCATTTCCAGTGGCGCGGACACGCTAATGGCGCTGCCGGCGGAAGCGTTCTAGAAATCGTGGGGCGTCCCCCTCCCCCTTGAGGGGAGGGTGGCTGCGAAGCGGCCGGGAGGGGTCGCCCGCGACGAACTCGACGCCATTCTGACGGATGCGCACTGGGAGGAGGACTACAGCAATGCCTCGGACGCGAGTGAGTTTCGAGATGCGGCAGAAGGCACGTTCGCTTCGTCTCCACGCGACGAAGGCGGAGTCCTTGTTATGGTATGAATTGCGCGAGTTTGCCGCTGATGGCCTGAAGTTCAGACGGCAGTCGCCGATCGGCCCATATATTGTCGATTTCGTTTGTCCGAGGGTCAAACTGATCGTCGAGGTCGACGGCGATCTGCACGAAACTGAAGCAGGAAAGCGCCATGACATCAATCGCGATGCCTATCTGCAATCTCTCGGCTACGTCATCGTCCGAATCGACGAACCTGATGTCATCAACAGTGCATGGCATGTGGCGCAGCTTGTTAAGGACAAGGCCGAGCGTGTCACCGGCGACCCCTCCCGACCGCTTCGCGGCCACCCTCCCCTCAAGGGGGAGGGGGACGCCGGCGCAACGGAGGAAGTAGCATGACAAATCCAGCCGAAATTCTTGGCTTGCCAAAACCCGCCTGGGCGGCGGACGAGGTCGGCATGCTCTACGACATGGCGTCGCGCTTCATGTCGGAAGAGATCGCGCCGCGCTACGACGAGTTCGAGAAGAACGAGATGGTCGACCGCGAGAGCTGGCTGAAGGCAGGCGCGGCCGGCCTGCTCTGCGCCTCGATGCCGGAGGAGTATGGCGGCTCTGGCGGTACCTTCGCGCATGAAAGCGCCATCATCGAGGCGATCGGCCATGTCGGCGTCGACGGTTTCGGCATCGGCCTGCACAATTCGATCGTCGCCCCCTACATCCTCCATTACGGCTCCGAGGAGCAGAAGAAGAAATGGCTGCCGAAGCTCGCGACCGGCGAGCTGATCGGCGCCATCGCCATGACCGAGCCCGGCGCCGGCTCCGACCTGCAGGGCGTCAAGACGCGCGCCGAGAAGGACGGCAACCACTACAAGATCAGCGGCTCCAAGACCTTCATCACCAACGGCCAACTCGCCAACCTGATCATCGTCGTCACCAAGACCGATCCGGAAAAGGGCGCCAAGGGCACCTCGCTCATCGTCGTCGAGACCGACGAGGTCGAAGGTTTTCAGCGCGGCCGCAACCTCGACAAGATCGGCCTGAAGGCCAACGACACCTCCGAACTGTTTTTCAACGATGTGCGCGTGCCGACCTCGAACCTGCTCGGCCATGAGGAAGGCAAGGGCTTCGTCCAACTGATGCAGCAACTGCCGCAGGAACGGCTGCAGATCGGCACCGGCGCCATTGCCATGATCGAGCGCGCGCTCGCCCTGACCATCGACTACGTCAAGGAGCGCAAGGCCTTCGGCAAGGCGGTCATCGATTTCCAGAACACCCAGTTCAAGCTGGCCGAGCTGAAGACCGAGGCCACGATCGGTCGCGTCTTCTACAATGACTGCGTCGCCCGCCACATCGATGGCGGCCTCGATCCGGTCACCGCCTCGATGGCCAAATACTGGCTTAGCGACCTGCAGGGCAAGGTGGTCGACGAGTGCCTTCAATTGCACGGCGGCTATGGCTACATGAATGAATACCCGATCGCCCGCATGTACCGCGACGCGCGCGTCCAGCGCATTTACGGCGGCACCAACGAGATCATGAAATTGCTGATCGGGCGCTCGCTCTGAGCGCGCCGAGCGGCAAACCCAAGGAGCAGGAAAATGGCCGAAGCTTACGTCTATGACGCCGTGCGCACGCCGCGCGGCAGGGGCAAGAAGGATGGCTCGCTGCACGAGGTGCCGGCGGTGCGGCTCGCCGCCAAAACACTGGGAGCATTGCGCGACCGCAACGGCCTCGACACCGGCACTGTGGACGACATCATCTTCGGCTGCGTCGACCCGGTCGGCGAGGCGGGCTCGGTCATTCCGCGCGCCGCCGCCTTCGAGGCCGGCTACGACACCAAGGCGCCCGGCATGCAGATCTCGCGCTTTTGCGCTTCCGGTCTCGACGCCATCAATTTCGGCGCCGCCAAGATCGCGCAGGGTGCCGACGAGATCGTCATCGCCGGCGGCGTCGAATCGATGTCGCGCGTCGGCATGGGCATGTCCGGCGGCGCCTGGTTCATGGATCCGTCCGTCGGCCTGCCCGGCTGGTTCGTGCCGCAGGGCATTTCGGCCGACCTGATCGCCACCAAGTATGGCTTCAGCCGCGACGATGTCGACGCCTATGCCGTCGAGAGCCAGAAGCGCGCCGCCAAGTCCTGGTCCGAGGGCCGCTTCAAGAATTCGGTGATCCCGATCAAGGACCAGAATGGGCTGACCATCCTCGACCATGACGAGCACATGCGACCGGCGACCGACATGCAATCGCTGGCCTCGCTCAACCCGTCCTTCGTCATGCCTGGCGAAATGGGCGGCTTCGATGCGGTTGCCGTGCAAAAGCACCCGGAAGTCGAGGAGGTCAACCACGTCCACCATGCCGGCAACTCGTCCGGCATCGTCGATGGCGCCGCTGCCGTCCTGCTCGGCTCCAAGAAGGCCGGCAAGGCGATGGGCATCAAGCCGCGCGCCCGCATCCGCGCCTTCGCCAACATCGGCTCCGAGCCGGTGCTGATGCTGACCGGCCCGGTCGACGTCACCGAAAAGCTCTTGCAGCGTGCCAAGATGAAGCTGTCGGACATCGACCTGTTCGAGCTCAACGAGGCCTTCGCCTCGGTGGTGCTGCGCTACATGCAGGCCTTCGAGATCCCGCACGACAAGATCAACGTCAACGGCGGCGCGATCGCCATGGGCCATCCGCTCGGTGCCACCGGCGCCATGATCTTCGGCACCGTGCTCGACGAGCTCGAGCGCCGTGACCTGAACACCGCGCTGGTCACGCTCTGCATCGGCGCCGGCATGGGCACCGCCACCATCATCGAACGCGTCTGACGGGGAGAGAGAAGATGAGCTACACCAATTTCACCCTCGACACGGACGCCGACGGCATTGCGCTGGTCACCTGGAACATGCCGGATCGATCGATGAACGTCTTCACCGAAGAGGTGATGCGGGAGCTTAACGCCATCGTCGACCATGTCGCCGGCGGCGCGGCCATCAAGGGCGCGGTCATCACCTCCGGCAAGGATACTTTCTCCGGCGGTGCCGACATCACCTTGCTGCAGAAGATGCTGGGCGCCTTCGCCGCCGACAAGGCAAAGGATTTGGGCAAGGCGACCAAAGCCCTGTTCGACAATGCCGGCGTCATGACCGGCCTGTTCCGCAAGATCGAGACTTCCGGCAAGCCGTGGGTGTCGGCGATCAACGGCACCTGCATGGGCGGCGCCTTCGAGATGTCGCTCGCCTGCCACGGCCGCGTCGCTGCCGATTCCGACAAGGTGAAGATGGCGCTTCCGGAAGTGAAGATCGGCATCTTCCCGGGTGCCGGCGGCACCCAGCGCGTGCCGCGGCTGACCGATCCGCAGCAGGCGCTGCAGATGCTGACCACCGGCCAGACTCTCACGCCGCAGAAGGCCAAGGCAATGGGCCTGATCCACGAGATCGCCGAGCCTTCGAAGCTGGTCGAGACCGCCAAGGCGATGATCAAGAACGGCCTGAAGCCGGTGGCGCCCTGGGACGAGAAGGGCTTCAAGCTGCCCGGCGGCCCGGTCTATTCGGCGGCGGGCGCCAATCTCTGGCCGCCGGCCATCGCCATCCTGCGCCGCGAGACCTTCGGCAACTATCCGGCCGCCGCGGCGATCCTGAAATGCGTCTATGAGGGCCTGCTGGTGCCGTTCGACACCGCGCTCAGGATCGAGCAGCGTTATTTCACCGAGATCATGCAGACCAGGGAAGCGGCGGCGATGATCCGCTCGCTGTTCGTGTCGCTGCAGGAACTGAACAAGGGCGCGCGTCGCCCGGCCGGCGTGCCGGACACCAAGTTCAAGAAGATCGGCATCCTCGGCGCCGGCTTCATGGGCGCCGGCATCGCCTATGTCACGGCCAAGGCCGGCATTCCCGTCGTGCTGCTCGACCGCGACATGGAGTCGGCAGAAAAGGGCAAGGCGCATTCCGACAGCCTGATTTCTGATCAGGTCAAGAAGGGCCGCGCCAAGCCCGAAGAGAAGGACAAGTTGCTGTCGCTGATCACGCCGACGGCCGACTATGCCGACCTCGCCGGCTGCGATCTGGTGGTCGAGGCCGTGTTCGAGGATTCCGCCGTCAAGAAGAGCGCCACCGAAAAGGCCGAAGCGGTGCTGAAGTCGTCGGCGATCTTCGCCTCCAACACCTCGACCATCCCGATCACCTCGCTGGCGAAGAATTCGGCGCGACCGAAGAATTTTGTCGGCATCCACTTCTTCTCGCCGGTCGACAAAATGATGCTGGTCGAGATCATCCTCGGCAAGAAGACCGGCGACAAGGCGCTGGCGACCGCCATCGATTTCGTGCGCGCCATCAAGAAGACGCCGATCGTCGTCAACGACACGCGCGGCTTCTACGTCAACCGCTGCGTCCTGCGCTACATGTCGGAAGCCTACAAGATGCTGATCGAGGGTGTCCCGGCACCGATGATCGAGAACGCCGCCAAGGCGGCCGGCATGCCGGTCGGTCCGCTGGCGCTGACCGACGAGACGGCGATCGACCTTGCCCAGAAGATCATGAAGCAGACGATCAGGGATATCGGCGAGAAGGCAGTCGATCCGAAGCAGATGGCGCTGATCAACACCATGGTCGACACGCATGGCCGCTTCGGCCGCAAGAACGGCAAGGGCTTCTACGACTATCCGGCCAAGCCGGCGAAGAAGAAGCTGTGGCCGGGCCTCAAGGATCTCTACCCGCAGCTCAAGCCGGAGAAGATCGACTATGAGGAGCTGAAGCAGCGCCTGCTGGTCACCATCGCACTGGAAGCGGCGCGGGTGATGGAAGAGGGCATCGTCACCGATCCGCGCGAGGCCGATGTCGGCTCGATCCTCGCCTTCGGCTTCGCCCCCTTCACCGGCGGCGCACTGTCCTACATCGACGGCATCGGTGCGCAGCAGTTCGTCAAGATCGCCAAGGGCCTGCAGAAGAAGTACGGCGCCGAGTTCAAGGCGCCCAAGCTGCTGCTCGACATGGCCGAGAAAGGCGAAACCTTCTACCAGCGCTTCGACCCGTACGCGAAGGGCGAGGTCAAGCAGGCAGCCTGACGGCCGACGCGGATGTATGTCTGGGCGCGCATGGCGCGCATGATGGCCACGGCGCGAAGCCGTGGCCCTTACCTTATCGGCGGCGACAGCCGGCTTGCCTTCCGCTGCCTGCCGACCGACATCGATTTCAACCTGCATCTCAACAATGCCCGCTATATGATGCTCGCCGACCTCGGCCGCATCGACATCTTCCTGCGCGCCGGCCTGATCGCGCTGGCGCGCAAGAACGGCTGGGCACCGATGATCGGCGGGCTGCAGGTGGCCTATGTGCGCGAGATCCGGCTGTGGCGGCGCTTCGAGGTCATATCCTCGATCGAGACCTGGGAGGGAACCTCGGTGATCGGCAGGCACCGCTTCGTCCTCGACAGCGGCGATACGGCCGCGCTGATCATGACCACCGGCGGCGTCTACGACCACCGCAATCGCCGCTTTCTCGACATCGCCGAGGTTGTCGCCGCGCTTGGCCGTTCTGCTCAGCCGCGCCCACCGACCGAGGCCGAGCAGGCATTCATGGCCTCGCACCGGAATTTGCGGGAACTTGCCAAAAAGGCCTGATCGTTGGCGATCCCGCGCTTCCTCGGTGGACATTGGGGCGGTTGCGCGGTAGACAGGAAGAGGCATTTTTTCCTGTTTTGAAGGAGAGCTCGATTGCTCTCGCACGACCGTGTCTGGGCTGCCATCGACGCACTCGCCGAGCGTTATTCGCTGTCGGCGTCAGGTCTGGCAAGGCGCGCCGGTCTCGACTCCACCGCCTTCAACAAGTCGAAGCGCCTGTCCTCGGACGGGCGGCCACGCTGGCCCTCGACCGAATCGCTGGCCAAGATCATCGAGGCCACCGGCGCCTCGCTTGAGGAGTTCACCGGGCTGGTCGAAGGCCTCGGTGGGACCGCTTCGCAGCCACGCAGGTCTTCGGTGCCGCTGCTCGGCTTTGCCCAAGCCGGCGCCGGCGGCTTTTTCGACGATGCCGGCTATCCGGCGGGGCAGGGCTGGGATCTGGTGGAATTGCCGGCGCGGGCGACCGCGACCTCCTATGCGCTGAAAGTGCAGGGCGATTCCATGCTGCCGCTCTACCGCAACGGCGACGTACTGATCGTCGAGCCGGGAGCGGCGACGCGCAAGGGCGACCGCGTCGTCGTGAAGACCGCCGCGGGCGAGGTGATGGCCAAGGTGCTCGATCGCCAGACCGCGAAGTCGATCCTGCTGGTCTCCCTCAATCCCGATCATCCCGACCGCGATATTCCGATGCGCGACGTCGAATGGGTGGCGCGCATCGTCTGGGCCAGCCAGTAGGTGCGGCTGCCTCACCTTGCCGTGGCGGTTCTGGCGGTGCCGGCGATGGCGGCGCTCGTCGCCGCCGGAGGCCGCACGCTGCAGGGCAACGAAAGCGTCGTCACGATTGACCGGATCGATCCGGCCGCCGGCACGATCGCCGGGCAGGACGCCGACATGCAGCCCGAAGCACCGGCCACGGCAGCCATTCCGGCACCGCAGCCGGTGAGGACTCCCGCCCATTCCAGGGCGATCGATCCCGATGTCGTGGCGCCGCCGCAGCTTTCCGCCGAAGAGCTCGAGCGGGTCGAGCCCCGCGCGCCGCTCAGCGATCTCGCGCTCGCCGGCCCGCTCAAGCCGCCCAAGTTGAAGATGCCGGACGACTGGAACGGGACCAAGCTGTTCCAGCCCGTTGCCGCCGCCGCCGGCCTGATCGAGGCGAAAGGCTACGCCGTCGCTGTCTCGGGCGTCGAGGTCCTCAGGCAGGACGAGACCTGTGGCGACGAGGGCAAATCCTGGGCCTGCGGCATCCGCGCCAGGACGGCGTTCCGCGCTTTCCTGCGCGGCCGCACGGTGGTCTGCACGGTGCCGCCCGAGGGCGGCCGCGACACCATTTCCGCCGAATGCCGCGTCGGCAATCAGGATGTCGGCCAATGGCTGGTGCAAAACGGCTGGGCGCGTGCCGCCGCAGGCGGGCCCTATGTCGAGGCGGGCGAGAAAGCGCGCACCGCAAGGAAAGGCATCTTCGGCGCGGCTCCGGATCTTTCGGGCGTGCCGTCACTTCCTGCCGCCCTGCCCCCGGCGCCCTCCGCGCCGAGTTCGATCCTGCAGGAAGAGGATGGGATCCTTACGCCGCTAGCTGACCAGCCAGCGCCCGCTCAATGAGCGCCCGCGTCTCGGCGATGCCGTAGAGGGCGGCGAAGGAGCCGAAGCGCGGACCGCGCTCCTGTCCGATCAGCACCTGGTAGATCATCTGGAAGAAGGCGACCGAAACGCCGGGCCCGCCTTCCGGGCTCTGCTTGGAATGGTCCTGATAACGCTCGATCCGCCGCGCCACGTTGAGCGCCGCGTTCTGGATCGCTTCGCCGTCGGCGCCCTGCGGCAGCGCGCCGAGCGCGTCCGAAAGCTTCGCCAGCGCGTCGCGCTCCACGTCGTCGGCGGCGCGGAAAACCTTGGTCGGCTTCACGAAATCGTCGAAATAGCGGATCGCGTAGCCTGTCAGCCGGTCGAGTTCGGGATGCGTCGCCGGCGTCACGCCAGGTGCGTGGCGCGAAATGAAGCCCCACAGCACCGCCTTGTCATGCGCATTGGAGGCGCTGACCAGATTGAGCAGCAGCGCGAACGGCACCGGCAGGTCGATGGCCGGCGGGTTGCCGTCATGCATGTGCCAGACCGGATTGCCGAGCCGTTCCTTCCAGTCCTGCCGCGGATAGGCGCCGAGGAAGGTGTAGTACTCGTCCACGGCCCTCGGAATGACGTCGAAATAGAGCTTCTTGGCCTGCCGTGGCCGCTGGTACATGTAGAGCCCGAGGCTCTCGGTCGGCGCATAGGTCAGCCACTCGTCGATGGTCAGCCCGTTGCCCTTCGACTTCGAGATCTTCTGGCCGTTCTCGTCGAGGAACAGCTCGTAGACGAAATGCTCCGGCGCGCGTCCGCCAAGGATGTTGCAGATGCGGTCGTAGATCACCGCGTTGGTCTGATGGTCCTTGCCGAACATCTCGAAATCGACGCCGAGCGCCGCCCAGCGCATGCCGAAATCCGGCTTCCACTGAAGCTTCACCTTGCCGCCCTTGATCGAGAGCGTGGTCTCGGTGCCGTCATCGTCGAAGGTGATGGTGCCGGCCTTGGCGTCGACATGCTTCATCGGCACGTAGAGCACGCGGCCGCTCTTCGGCGAGATCGGCAGGAACGGGCTGTAGGTCGCCTGGCGCTCTTCGCCGAGCGTCGGCAGCATGACGGCCATGATCTCGTCGTAGCGCTCGGCGGCGCGCAGCAGCACCTCGTCAAAGCGGCCCGCCTTGTAGTACTGCGTCGCGCTGGCGAACTCGTAGTCGAAGCCGAACGTGTCGAGGAAGCGGCACAGCATCGCGTTGTTGTGGTCGGCAAAGCTCGCATAGTCGCCGCCGAACGGATTCGGAACCGACGACAGCGGCATGTGCAGATACGGCTCCAACGCCGCGCGGTCCGGCACGTTGTCGGGGATCTTGCGCATGCCGTCCATGTCGTCGGAGAAGCAGAGCAGCTTGGTCTTGACCTTGTCTTCCGTCAGCACGCGGAAGGCGTGACGCACCATGGAGGTGCGCGCCACCTCGCCGAACGTGCCGATATGCGGCAGGCCGGACGGGCCGTAACCGGTCTCGAACAGGACGGTGTCCGGAAACGCGGCGTTCTTGTAGCGCGCGATGATCTTCTTGGCTTCCTCGAACGGCCAGGCCTTGCTCTCGGCGGCGGCCGCAAGCATCTCGGGATTGAGATCGATGATGTTTGATCCCGTCATGTCAAAAGTTCCAGCTATCGGCCGGCTTGCCGGCGGAGGTAAGATTTTCAACCGGTCCTCTAGGCGCGACAGGCCGGAGCGTCAACGATTTGCGGCGGTTTTCCTTGCGGCGTCCACCTGGCGACCCTACCTTCGGGGCGCATTATCAAGGAGTTTTGAATGCCTTTGACGCCACACGAAGCCCTGATCTACCTGATGGTCATCACTTCGGCTTCCGACCGCGACATGACCGATGTCGAGCTTGCGCGCATCGGCGACGTGGTCCGCTCATGGCCGGTGTTCGTGGATTTCAACCAGGACAGGCTGGTTGCCGTCGCTCAGGCCTGCCAGAAGGCGTTGAACGCCGAGGACGGACTGGAAGGCGTGCTCGAACTTGTCGAAGGGGCGCTGCCCGAACGGCTGCGCGACACCGCTTATGCCGCCGCTTTCGAGGTCGCCGCCGTCGATCTCGAAATGCGCATGGAAGAAGTGCGGGTGCTGCAGTTGATCCGTCTCAAGCTCGATCTCGACACGCTGACCGTCGCAGCGATCGCCCGCGCGGCGAAGGCGCGTCTGCGCACGCTGACTTAGGTTTGGTCGATATTCAGGTGAGGCCGGCCTGCGAATGGCGGTCTCCAGCGCTTCCGGTGCTCAGGTACTCAAGTACGCTCCGCTCCGGTTCTCGGAAGCCACCACTTTCGGCGCGGCCTGAGCTCAACCTCAACAAGCCCTGGCCGTGCTGCGGTCCTCAGAAGAAGCTGACCGGGAAATAGCGGAGGTAGAATTCGGCGAAGGTGCCCTTCACCGAGATCTCCTGCAAGGCGTAGTCCATGGCCGCCGCCAGCGCCGGATCGCCGGCGCGGGTGGCGATCGCCATGCCCGAGCCCAGATATTCCGGGGCCAGATAGGGTCCGCCGGCGAAGCGGCAGCAGCCGGAGGCATCGGTGCCGCCCAGCCAGAAGGCAAAGCGCATGCCGTCGCCGAAGGCGGCGTCGATCTTGCCGGACTTGAGGTCGCCATAGAGCGCTTCCGGCGCGTCGAAGGGCACGACCTGAACGGTGCCGAAATACTCGCGCAGCATCTTCTCATGCGCCGAGCCGGCGATGACGCCGACCCGCTTGCTGCGCAGCTTGTCGAGGATCGGCTCCGTGAAGGCTTTCGCTTTCGGCATGATGAAGCGCGCCGGGAACTGCAGATAGGAGCGCGAGAAGGCGTATTTCGTCCGCGTCTCCGGCGTCGCGGCGATGCCGGCGATGATCGCCTCGCCTTCGCCCTTCTGCAGCGCCTCGTCGAGCTCGCCCCAGGGCAGCGCCTGGATCTGGCACTTTTCGGCGATGCCGAGCTCGGCGCAGATCGCGCGCGCCAGATCGACATGGAAACCGGACAGCTTGCCCGCGCTGTCGAGGAAGTTGAACGGCGGAAAGTCGGTGGTGGTAAGGAACCTGAGGCGCGGCAACGCCGAGAGGTCGGGCTTCGGCAACCGCTCCTTGGCGTCCCACAGCACCGGCACCTGCGGCTCGGCGGCAAATGTAACGCCGGCAAAAAACTGCGCCGCCGCCAGCATCGACAGGGCGATGACCATCCGTCGCAATGTCACAAGAAGGCTCCGCCCAGTCATGTCCTTGGGCTTTTCGTACGAAAATAGCGCCGGCACAATGGTTTTTGATTTCAACCTGCGAATTTAAGCGTATGGTTTAGGTAGTTTGCAAATACGCTCCGCGGCGCCGGCTGAAAGGGGGTCAATCACCCGGTCGCTAAAGCGGTGCAGCTTTGCAATCCGGGGTTGATGGCGAAGCGCGGGTCAGGCATCTACCATCGATCTCTGATGCGGAAGGCAACATGGGGTAGATGTTGCGATGGGTCATTTTGATCGCACACTGGAATACATCGATCAGCTGCAGCACGCCAACACGGCGGCCGCGGTCTGCGAAAGGCTGCTTGGCGTCACGTCGAATTTCGGCCTGACGGCGCTGATGGCCGGAACCGTGCCGCATCCGGGCACGCCGCGCGGCCAGCAGAAGGACCACGTGCTGCTCTGCGACTGGCCGGGCGAATGGCTGGAGCGCTATGTGGCGCGCAACTACGTCGACCACGATCCCGTCGTCAGCCACATGAAGCAGCTTCAGGCGCCGTTCCAGTGGCGTGAGGCCTCGGAAAGCATCCGCATCGACAAGAGCAGCGGCGAGGTGATGGGCGACGCCAGGGAGTTCAAGCTGCGCGACGGCCTGGCATTCCCGCTGATTACGCTCGACGGCCAGATCGTCATGGTGTCGCTCGGCGGCGAGGCGGTCGAGCTGTCGGAAGCGGAGTTCGGGATGGTGTCGCTGGCGTCGACCTATGCGATCGGCCGCGCCATGCAGCTCCATACGATGGCCGCCAAGACCATCGATCACATCGAATTGACGCCGCGCGAGCGCGAATGCCTGCAATGGGCTGCCGTCGGCAAGTCCGAATGGGAAATATCTCAAATTCTAGGCATTTCGGAACACACTTCCGAGAAACACCTTCTTAACGCCAAAAGCAAACTCGGTGCCGTCAACAGGGTGCAAGCCGTCGCCGAAGCGATTAGGCGCGGCTATATTAGCTAGGTCGGCCGAGCTGGCCTAGAAATTCTTGCCTACGCGATCGCGTAATTTTTTCGGGAAAGCCCGGCCGTATCTTCCTATTCAAACCAGGAGACGGCTAATGCTTTTTTCCCTAACAACCCAGGAATTGATGGAGCGTCCCGACCTTTGGGAAGCCGTCCATCGGTTGCGCTACAGGATCTTCGTCGAGGAGATGGGCTGGACCGATCTCGAGCGTCCCGACGGCCTCGAGATCGACCAGTTCGACCACGACGAGGCGGTGCATCAACTCGTCATCCGCAATGGCGAGCTTGCCGGCTATCAGCGGATGCTGCCGACGACACGGGCACATCTGCTGACCGACGTGCTGCAGGACCTCTATGAAGGCACGCCGCCCTCGGGGCCAGGTGTCTGGGAATTGACCCGCTACGCTGTGGCGCCAGGCTTCCGGGACGGCAAGCGCGGCGTGTCGACGGTCGGCACGGAGCTGATCGCCGGCTTCGTCGAATGGGGCCTCAAGCGCAACATCAACCAGGTCATCATCGAGTTCGAGCCGATGTGGGTGCTGCGCGCGCTGCAACTGCACTTCCTGGCGACACCCCTCGGTTACCAGCGCACCTACGGCAACCAGCAGGTCGTCGCCACGCTGCTCACCTTCACCGAACACACGTTGGACGTGGTCCGCGCGCGCCGCAACCATTTCGCCCCTGTGCTGGCCAGAGGATATCCCGACAGGCTCGGCCTGCGGCAGGCATCGTAATTGGAGTTTTGTTATGAGTATCCACCCGCAACCAGAATTACGCGGCCACACGCTGGTCGTCACTGTCTCCTCGCACGACGGCCGGCCGGTGCTGGACAGACGCGCCTATGCCAGCCTGGCCAGGACCTTCCACGAAGCCGCCGTGAACGATGATGTGCGTGTCGTCGTGCTGCGCGGCCTGGCAGGCTGTTTCTGCCTTGGCGGCGACTTTACCGAGTTCCTCGACGCCACCAAGCATCGAGAGCTGATCGCCGCCGTCACCGACATGTTCCGCACGCTGGCGACCTTTCCAAAACCCGTCCTTGCCTGTGTCGACGGCGATGCCGTCGGTGTCGGTTGCACCATTCTGTTCCACTGCGACATGGTGATCGCCTCGCGCGCAAGCACGTTCCGGGTGCCGTTCGTCGATTTCGGCCTGGTGCCTGACGCGGCAACCAGTATCCTGGCGCCGCAGAAGCTCGGCTATGCCGGCGCCTTCCGCTTCTTCTGCCTGGGCGACACGCTGCATGCCGAGGATGCCAAGGCGCTCGGCCTGGTCGGCGAGATCGTGGCCGACGGCAGCGCCGAGGAAGCGGCCCTTCTCAGGGCGAGGCAGCTTGCCAAGAAGCCGGTCGCGGCACTCCTGCAGACGCGCGGCCTGCTCAAGGGCGACACCGGCGCGCTCTGCGACCGCATCGACCAGGAGATATCGCTGTTCCAGCAGGCGCTGCAGGACGACACGACCCTGAAGCGGCTGCAGCGCATTGCCCGGCTGGCGGCCTAGAGCATGATGCCGAAAAGTGTGAAGCGGTTTTCGGACGACATCATGCTCTATCTCTTTGATTAGAGCCGGAATCAGATTTCAGGTCGAGTCGACCTGAAATCATCCGGCTCTAGGCCGCCAGCCACCGTATCGTCGGCGAAACGGGGCCTACTTCTCCAGGAATGATGGCCCTTCGCCGATGATCTTCTTGTCTTCCTTACCGACGATTTCGAGGTCGCGCCCGTCATAGGGCAGCGACGACAGGATGCGCCTGATCACAGCCAGCCGCGCCCGTCGCTTGTCGTTGGCCCGCACGACGATCCAGGGCGCGAACTCCTTGTGCGTGCGTTCGACCATGAGGTCGCGCGCCTTCGTGTAGTCGTCCCATTTGTTGATGCCGGCGACGTCGATCGGCGAGAACTTCCAGTTCTTCAGCGGGCTCCAGCGGCGGTCGTGGAAGCGTTCGAGCTGGGTTTCCCGGCCGATGTTCAGCCAGAATTTGAAGAAATGGATGCCTTCGTTGCAGATCATCCGCTCGAAATGCGGTGTCTCGTCGAGGAATTTCGCGTGCTGCTCGGGCGTGCAGAAGCCCATCACCGGCTCGACGCCGCCGCGATTGTACCAGGAGCGGTCGAAGGTGACGAATTCGCCGGAAGTCGGGAAGTGGGCGACATAGCGCTGGTAATACCACTGTCCGATCTCGGTCGGCGTCGGCTTGGTCAGCGCCACATTGCGCGCGGTGCGCGGGTTCATGTACTGGCGCAGCACGAAGATAGTGCCGCCCTTGCCGGCCGCGTCGCGGCCCTCGAACAGCGCCATCACCCGCTTGCCGGTCGCCTGCAGCCAGGCTTGCGCCTTGACCAGCTCGATCTGCAATTGCTCGAGCGTCGCGTCATACTCCTCGCTCTTCATCTTCTTGTCGTAAGGATAGCCGCCGGCGGTCAGCTTGTTGTCCTCGATCCAGTCGGGAAGCACCGGGTTCTCGATGTCGAACTCCCGCTCCTTGCCGCCAATCCTGATTTTCAGCGGGCCCTGTGTCGGTGCCGGTGCCGGCGCCGGGGCGGGGCTTTCCTTGGCTTTTTTCATCGAGACGAACCTTTCCAGCTTGCGGACTCATGCTATTGGGAGCCTCAACGGCGCCGCGCCCCCGTTTGGATGCGCAAATGACGCTGTAGCACTCCAGGCCGGTCAAGCGGAAGTTTCGCGACCGGCGACAGGGGGTAAAGGCATGGGGCGCGAGCGCGCGAATGGCTGAGCTGAACGCGGAGCACAAAGGCACGGTGCAACCGGCGGCCGCGCGGCTGTGGGCGAACCGCTGGCTGCTCGCCGCCGGCATCGTCGCCGTCCTCGCCGTTCATGGTCTTGCCGGCGCTTCGGCCTATGTGGTGCTGGCGGCGATTGTCCTGCTGCTGGCGGCGGCGCTGCTGCCGTCGGGCGGCGCCCGTCAATCGATCGAGGACGCCACGGCCATGGAAGCGGGCGGGCTGCAGCGCCTTTCCGGCGAGTATCTCGCCGCCGCCGTCGCCGATCCCCTGATCATCTTCGACCGCACCGCCACCATCGTCCATGCCAACGCCGCCGCTTTCGCCGCCTTCGGCGGCCTCGCGCCGGGCATGTCGCTGTCGCTGAAGTTCCGCGCCCCGGAAATGCAGGCCTTGCTGGACAGCGTCCTGTCGGGAACGGTCGCATCCGAAATTGTCGACTACACCGAAAAGCTGCCGGTCGAGCGCGCCTACCGCGTCAGCGCCTCCTCTGTCGGTCATGCCACCGACCTCTATGTGCTGGTGTTCAAGGACCAGAGCGAGGCGCGCCGGATCGACAGGATGCGCGCCGATTTCATCGCCAACGCCAGCCATGAGCTGCGCACGCCGCTTGCCTCGATCTCGGGCTTCATCGAGACGCTGCGCGGGCCGGCCCGCGGTGATCCCGCAGCGCGCGACCAGTTCCTGCAGATCATGCAGAACCAGACCGGCCGCATGGCCCGCCTGATCGACGATCTCCTGTCGCTGTCGCGGCTGGAGATGAAGCCCTATCTGAAGCCGGGAACCGAGGTCGATCTGCGCCAGACCATCGACAGCGTCATCGACTCGCTGGCGCCGCTTGCGCGTGAGAACGGCGTCGCCATCGAGCGCGATTTCGTCGATGGCCCGCTCGACGTGCCGGGCGACCGCGACGAGCTTTTCCAGGTCTTCGAGAACCTCCTGGAGAACGCCTGCAAGTATGGCCAGTCCGGCGGGCGCGTCACGGTGTCGATCGAGCGCGACGGGACCGACCCCGAACCGGGCATCGACGTCACCATCAGGGACTACGGTCCAGGCATTCCCGAAGAGCACATCCCGCGCATCACCGAGCGGTTCTACCGGGTCGATGTCGAGAGCAGCCGCACCCAGAAGGGCACCGGTCTCGGCCTGTCGATCGTCAAGCACATATTGACGCGCCACAGCGCCAGGCTGTCGATCAAGTCGGAAGTCGGCAAGGGCGCGGCGTTCTCGGTCCATTTGCCGTCCGCCTGAGGCCGTACTATCTACTAACCGGCCATTTCTTTTTTCTGTCATCCGGCTAGCGTATCAGCGCAGGATTCGAGGAAACGACTCGGTCGCAAGACCATGGGGAAGGCATTTCGTCCATGCAGTCCGTGCACATCGTCAGCGCCTATGACGAGGAGCTGAAATACCTGTCGAAGCGGATCGCTGCGATGGGTGGACATGCCGAGCGCATGGTCGAGCAGGCGATCACCGCCTTGGTCAATGCCGATCCCGGCCTCGCCCAGAAGGTCATCCGGGACGATGTGGTCCTCGATGAGGGGCAGCGCGAGATCGACGACAAGGCGATCGTCATCATCGCCAAGCGCCAGCCGATGGCAACGGACCTGCGCGAGATCGTCGGCGCGATCCGCATCTCGGCCGACCTCGAGCGCGTCGGCGACCTCGGCAAGAATGTCGCCAAGCGCGTGGCTGCCGTCATCGACGGGCGCCAGCCGACCAGCCTGTTCCGCGGCCTCGAGGCGCTCGCCGACCTCGCCTTGACGCAGCTCAAGCAAGTGCTCGACGTCTATGCCTCGCGCTCGGTGGAGAAGATCGGCTTCGTGCGTGACCGCGACGACCAGATCGACGCCATGTACACCTCGCTGTTTCGCGAGCTTTTGACCTACATGATGGAAGATCCGCGCAACATCACGCCCTGCACGCATCTTTTGTTCTGCGCCAAGAACATCGAACGCATCGGCGACCACGCCACCAACATCGCCGAGACCATCTACTACATCGTCACCGGCGACCAGATGCCGGCTGAGCGGCCGAAGGGCGACAATACGGACAAGATCGTGCTTCCCGGCACGCTGCCGGTGAAGTGAACGGCCGCCTCTCGAACACCGCGCTAATTTAGGCTAAGCTCCCGCGAACGTTCCTGAATCCTGATCAGTGGCCGTGCCTCAGGAGGTTGCCATGGAAAACGTTCGGAACCTCACGCCGGCCCCTGCGCCGACGTCCGGCATTATCGCCTCAAGCGTCTATACGGCCGGCCGCCGCGTCGCGGACATACCGATCGAGGAGGCCGGCGACTGGGCCAAGAAGCCGGACCATGTCGTCTGGATCGGACTGCTGGAGCCGGATCGCAATCTTCTGCTGCGGGTCCAGGCCCAGTTCCATCTGCATGATCTCGCGATCGAGGATGCCGAGCATCCGCATCAGCGGCCGAAGATCGAGCAATATGGCGATGCCCTGTTCATCGTCGCGCGCACCGCCCAGCTCATCGACGGCCGCGTCACCTTCGGCGAGACGCATCTGTTCGTCGGCGCCGGCTACATCGTCAGCGTCAGGCATGGACCCTCGACATCCTATGCCGCGGTCCGTCAGCATTGGGAAACCTGCCCGCATTCGCTCGCCAAAGGCGAGGATTTCGTCCTCTATGCCATTCTCGACTTCATCGTCGACAACTACATGCCGGTGCTGGAGCAGATCGAGGACGAGGTCGAGGCGATCGAGGACAAGGTCCTGCTGAGGCCGATGACCGGCTCCGACATCGAGCGGCTCTATATGCTGCGCCGCGATCTCCTGCGGCTGCGCAACGCGGCTCTGCCGCTGGTCGAGGTCTGCCGCCGGCTGACCAGCGCCGACCTGCCGCAGATCAATGCTTCGATGCACCCGCTGTTCCGCGACGTGACCGACCACATTCGCACGGTCCAGGAAAAGATCGACAGCCTGCGCGAGGTGCTGGCCTTCGCGTTCGAAGCCAGTCTTCTGGTCGGCCAGAGCCAGGAAACGGCGATCTCGAAAAAACTCGCCTCCTGGGCCGCCATCCTGGCGGTGCCGACGGCCTTCGCCGGAATCTACGGCATGAATTTCAACGACATGCCGGAACTGCATATGGAGTATGGCTACCCGACCGTGCTGGTTGCGATCGCGCTGATCTGCTCGTTCCTGTACTGGCGGTTCAGGAAGAATGGATGGCTGTGAAGGCAGAGCGAACAGCGAATAGGAAGTAGCGAATAGAGAACACAAAAAGACGGCTTGCTCCCTGTCACGGAAGCCAAGCCGTTCCTATTCGCTATTCGCTATTCGCTCAGCGGCTTCTGCGCCGCTCCGCCGCCGGCTGGAACGCGACGCGGGAGTGGTATTTGCAGTACGGGCCGGTCTCGGCGGCGTCGTTGCCGCAGAAGTTGAAGTCTTCCGACAGCGGGTCGCCATTCGGCCATTTGCAGGTGCGCTCGGTCAGCTCGACCAGCTGCAGGTGCCGGGAGATCGGCACGACCACGTTTTCCACCGGGCGGATATAGTGCCGCGCCACAGGCTCGGCGTCGAACTGCGCCTGCAGCGCGGTCGCGCCGATCGAGGTGGTGACGTGGCGCGTGGCGGTCGCCGCCCGCGATACCGATTTCTGGATGGACGATCCCTGCACGGTCTTCTTCTGGCGCGCCGGGCTTGCCGTCGCGCGGCCGCGGCCCGACAGCTTCAGGCGATGCACCTTGCCGATGACCGCATTGCGGCTGACGCCCCCAAGCTGTGCGGCAATCTGGCTGGCGCTCAGCCCTTCCGACCACAGTTTCCTGAGAAGTTCTACCCGCTCGTCAGTCCAGTTCATGAGACCGCGCTCCTGCTGAGGCGTGCGGCGATCGGAATCCATTCCCGTCCCGGCTCCCGCCGGGCAGACAACACCACATATATCGGGTGATTAGGTCCGCCGCACGAAATCTAGTTATTTCTCGACTACAAATACCTCATGCGCTGACTCGGTGACAAGAGTCCCCAGGGCAACACGAATCGGTTTTTCCGGTTTTCCCCAACTTGCCGGCTGCTTATGAACCGGCATGCCGTCGGGGGCGTGCCGCGCGCCTATGCGCGACGTTTTCGTTGACTTCATGGCCGAAAAACACGATAAGCCGCAAAGGCCGCCGCTTTGGCGGCTTTTTTGATTTTCCGGTTCCGGAGACGCATATAATGAGCGGTTCGGCGCTTTACGAGACCTTTGCTCGCGCACCCCTGGCCTTCGACCGCGGGGAGGGGACCTGGCTGGTCACCGACAAGGGTGAGCGATATCTCGATTTTGCCGGCGGCATCGCCGTCAATTCACTTGGCCACAGCCATCCGCATCTGGTTGCCGCGCTGACCGAGCAGGCGGCGAAGCTCTGGCATGTCTCCAACCTCTACGAGATTCCGGAGCAGCGCCGGCTCGGCGAGCGGCTTGTCGAGGCGACCTTTGCCGACAAGGTGTTCTTCACCAATTCGGGCGCCGAGGCGCTGGAATGTGCCATCAAGACGGCGCGGCGCTACCATTTCGTCAAGGGCCATCCCGAGCGTTTCCGCATCGTCACCTTCGAAGGCGCCTTCCACGGCCGCACGCTGGCGACGATCGCCGCCGGCGGCCAGTATAAATATCTGGAAGGCTTCGGCCCCAAGGTCGAAGGCTTCGACCAGGTCGGCTTCGACGACATCGACGCGGCCGAGAAGGCGATCACGCCGGAGACGGCCGCCATCCTGATCGAGCCGGTGCAGGGCGAGGGCGGTATCCGCCCGGTGCCGACGCAGTCGCTGAAGCGGCTGCGGCAGCTTTGCGACCAGCATGGCCTGCTTCTGATCTTCGATGAGGTCCAGTGCGGCATCGGCCGCACCGGCAAGTTGTTTGCGCATGAATGGTCCGGCGTCACCCCGGACCTGATGGCGATCGCCAAGGGCATCGGCGCCGGCTTCCCGTTGGGCGCGTGCCTCGCCACCGACGAGGCTGCGGTCGGCATGACCGCCGGCGTGCACGGCACCACCTTCGGCGGCAATCCGCTGGCGATGGCGGTCGGCAACGCGGTGCTCGACGTGGTGCTGGAGGAAGGCTTCCTCGAGGATGTCCAGCGCAAGGCACTGCTCCTGAAGCAGGGATTGGCCGGCGTCGCCGACGAGTTCCCCGAGGTCCTCGAAGGCATCAGGGGAACCGGCCTGATGCTCGGCCTCAAATGCGTGATGCCCAACACCAAGGTCAACATGGCGCTGCGAGACCAGCATCTGCTCGCGGTTCCGGCCGGCGACAACGTCATTCGCCTGCTGCCGCCCCTCACCGTCACCGATGCCGAGATCGGCGAAGCGCTCGACCGCATCCGCGCCGGCGCCCAGGGCCTGGCGGATGCCATCGCCTCGGCCGCCGCGAAGTAGTTCCGGAACCATTGCCGATGTCCGTTCGCCATTTTACCGACCTGTCCGCCGTTTCCGAAGGCGATCTGCGCGTCATGCTGGACGACGCTGTGGTGCAAAAGGCCAGGCTCAAGGCCGGCGAGCGCACCAAGCCGCTCGAGGGCAAGGTGCTGGCGATGATCTTCGACAAGCCCTCGACCCGCACGCGCGTGTCCTTCGACGTCGGCATGCGCCAGCTCGGCGGCGAGACCATCATGCTGACCGGCACCGAGATGCAGCTCGGCCGCTCCGAGACCATCGCCGACACCGCCAAGGTGCTGTCGCGCTATGTCGACGCCATCATGATCCGCACCACCTCGCATGAGCGGCTGCTGGAGCTGACCGAGAACGCCACCGTTCCGGTCATCAATGGGCTGACCGACGACACCCATCCGTGCCAGCTGATGGCCGACATCATGACCTTCGAGGAGCATCGCGGTCCGGTGGCCGGCAAGACCTTCGCCTGGACAGGCGACGGCAACAATGTGCTGCATTCGCTGCTCGAGGCCTCGGCGCGTTTCCGCTTCAACCTCAACGTCGCGGTGCCGGAAGGCAGCGAGCCGGACGAGAAGCACATCGGCTGGTCGAAGGCCAATGGCGGCAAGCTCAACTTCACCCGCTCGGCCGAGGAGGCCGTCCATCAGGCCGATTGCGTCGTCACCGACTGCTGGGTGTCGATGGGCCAGGAACATCGCGCGCGCGGCCACAACGTCTTCCTGCCCTATCAGGTCAATGCGGCGCTGATGGCGAAGGCAAAGCCGGACGCGCTGTTCATGCACTGCCTGCCGGCGCATCGCGGCGAGGAGGTGACCGACGAGGTCATCGACGGACCGCATTCGGTGGTGTTCGACGAGGCCGAGAACCGCCTGCACGCCCAGAAGGCGGTTTTGGCCTGGTGTCTGGGAGCTTGATCTCCGGAGGTGTGATGCCTATCTGCGGCGCATCACGCAAATCGAGCGCGTTTGGACGCATGCACCCCAAAGGGTGGCATGGCCGCGCCCCGGAGCTTTGTCATGTTGGAAACCCGTCAAGTGACTGAACATCACCCGCAACTCGGCGAATTCGGCTACGCCGGCGACGATCACGTCGTGCCCTTCGAGGTCGCGCCGCTCGACGTGCGCGGCCGCACCGTGCAGCTCGGGCCGATGCTCGACGCCATTCTTGCCCGCCACGACTATCCCGAGCCGGTCGCGCGCCTGCTGGCGGAAGCCTGCGTGCTGACGGTTTTGCTCGGCACCTCGCTCAAGTTCGAGGGCAAGTTCATCCTGCAGACCCGCACCGACGGGCCGGTCGACATGCTGGTGGCGGATTTCTCCACCCCGCATGCGCTGCGCGGCTATGCGCGCTTCGATGCCGACCGGTTGCAGGCGCTGGCCGCCGCCGGCGAGGTCTCGCAGCAGACGCTGCTCGGCAACGGCGTGCTGGCGCTGACCATCGATCAGGGCGTTCACACGCAGCGCTATCAGGGCATCGTCCAGCTCGACGGCTCCTCACTTGAGGAGGCCGCGCGCACCTATTTCCGCCAGTCGGAGCAGATCCCGACCGACATCAGGCTGTCGGTGGCCAAGCTGGTGACGCCGGGTCCCGGTGGCGCCCGCGAGCAATGGCGCGCCGGCGGCCTTCTGGCGCAGTTCCTGCCGAAGGCGCCGGAACGCATGCGCGTGCCGGACATTTCCGGCGGCGACGGCGATCCGCGCGAAGCGGTCCATGAGCCGGCCGACAATTCCTGGCAGGAGTTGCTCGCGCTGCTCGGCACCATCGAGCCGACCGAGCTGATCGATCCGACTGTCGGTACCGAACGCCTTCTCTACCGGCTGTTCCACGAACACGGCGTGCGCGTCTTCGGCGGCGTGCCGGTTGCCGACCAGTGCTCGTGCTCGCGCGAGAAGATCCGCGGCATCCTCGCCGGCTTCTCCGCCCAGGAGATCAAGGACAGCACCGAGGAGGGCGGCATCCATGTCGCCTGCGAGTTCTGCTCGACGCAGTACGACTTCGACCCGGCAGAGTTCGCCGCGGCTCAATAGGGTCACTTTCCAGACTAAGCGCGTCGCCTGATCTATTTCAGCTCGACGCGCTCTAGGCGCCGCACCGATCTCCGCGTCAAATGAATTCCTGGAGGTGCCTGCGGACATCCGAGGCTCGTTCGACGGGAGCCATGTGGGTTTCGTCCCCGAGCACCATGAGCTTCGCGCCGCTGATCGCGCTCGCGGTAGCTTCCATCATCCCGCCGAAGAACTGGTCCCTTTCACCGCCGAGGATCAAAGTCCTCGCCGAGATGTTTCGGAGGTCTTCTTCCGTCACATCGTCGTCGAGCATTGCTTGGAGATAGCGGACGATCGTACTCGGCGCCCCCATCCGCGCAACCAGGCTGCGTGCTTCGAACCTCAGTCGAAGACGCAAAAGAAGGTTCAGCCAGGGCCGCCGGAACACCGTTGCGAATTCCTTCAGCAAAGCGCGAAATTGTCCGGCCTGTGCGAATTGCATCTGTTTCCTGAGCCGCCTCTTTCCATCGGCCGAAAAGCCATGCGCGCTCGCCAGCAGGATCAGCTTGCCTACAAGGTCCGGGTACCGCGCGGCCACCTGCGTGGCGACAACGCCGCCATAGGAAATGCCCATTAGGCTCGCTGGCTCCTTGAAGTCGGCGCTGATGATCTCCGCGATGTCTCTGGCCATGCCCTCGAGCGATGGATCGGCTTTTGGTGCGGGATCGTAGCCAATCAGCACGAAGCTCGTGTTGGGTGGAAGGATACGGATGAGCCGTCCGGCATCCTTTTCCAGTCTGGATGGCCAGGGTTTCATCATGAACCCCTGACCGCCGTTGATGATGAGAAGGCTTTCCGGTCCTTGTCCAACTCTTGCGAACGGCAGCCGACCCAGAAACAACCCTGTTTCAATTCTGTGCATCAAGCCGCTGCCTGGCGTGCGGTTGGGGTGGCGGCCAAGCGTACGCGGCCACTAGTTCACCGTCCGCCGCGTGCCCGGCAGGTCGAGCGAGAAGGCGGGGATGGCGACGTTGAACGTCTCGCCGCGCTTGTTTCGCATCGTATAGTGGCCGACCATGATGCCCGACGGCGTCGAGAGCGGGCAGCCCGAGGTGTACTGGTAGCTGTCGCCGGGATTGAGTTCGGGCTGGTCGCCGACGACGCCGGCGCCGCGCACCTCCTCCACCCGGCCGCTGCCGTCGGTGATGTGCCAGTAGCGCGAGAGCAGCTGCACGAATTCGTCCGAGCGGTTGTCGATTGTCACCTGGTAGCCCCAGACATAGCGGTTCTCCGAAGGATCGGAGCGATCCTCCAGATAGAACGGCCTGACCTGCACTTCGATGTTGCGCGTGACGGCGCGATACATGAGCTACCCCAACAGTTCGGGAACTTTCGGCGCACTCCGCTGTCGGGTCAACGATGCGTGACGCCTGTCCCTTCCGCCTTATGCGCACGTGCCGGCAAACAATGTCATTTAAGTGACACACGACAATGATGGTGTGCACGGACCGTGCTGGGCGACTCAAGCGCTCTGTCGACCTGTTCAAGATGGCCATCTCCTGGCCGGCTTTTCCGGAGTGACCAGATCTCGATGGAACTGATCGCCATGGCCGCCGCCCTGCTTTCCATAGCCCTGCTTCTCTCAAATCTCGCCAGCATCCTGCTTGCTGCGCGCCGGCTGAAGCCGCCGCGCGGCATGGCCGCGCCCGTGGGCAGGACGCCGCCGGTGTCGATCGTCATTCCCTCGCGCGGCATCGAGCCGTTTACCGCGGAGACGCTGCAGCGCGCCTTCACGGTCGACTGGCCGCGCTACGAGCTGATCTTCTGCGTCGCCCATGCCGACGATCCGGTGATCAAGCTGATAAACAGGGCAATTGCCCGGTTTCCCAAGGTGCCGGCCCGGCTGCTGGTCGGCGACGACCGCGTCAGCGCCAATCCGAAGCTGAACAATTGCGTCAAGGGCTGGGAGGCGGCGCGCCACCACTGGGTGATCCTCGCCGATTCGAACGTGCTGATGCCGCGCGACTATATCCATAAGCTGATGGCCGCGTGGAGGTCCGATACCGGCCTCGTCTGCTCGACCCCGGTCGGCTCACGGCCGGCTGGCTTCTGGGCCGAGGTCGAATGCGCCTTCCTCAACACGCTGCAGGCGCGCTGGCAATATGCCGGCGAGGCGCTTGGCCTCGGCTTCGCCCAGGGCAAGAGCATGCTGTGGAACAAGCCCATGCTCGACGCCAATGGCGGCATCCGCGCGCTTGCCGCCGAGATCGCCGAGGACGCCGCGGCGACCAAGCTGGTCAACGGGCTCGGCCTTCGCGTCCATCTCGTCGCCTCGCCCTTCGAGCAGCCGCTCGGCGAGCGCAGGCTTGGCGAGATCTGGTCGCGCCAGGCGCGCTGGGCGCGGCTGCGCCGCGTCACCTTCCCGCTGTTCTTCGCGCCCGAGATCCTGACCGGTGCGGCGGTGCCGCTTGTCCTGGCACTGGTAGCGGCGGCCCACGTGGGCATCAGCCTGCCGGCCACAACGCTTTGCGTGCTGGCACTCGCGTACCTGCCGGAATGCGCCCTCGCATGGGCCAACGGCTGGCACCTGTCGCCGCGCACGGTCGCGGCGATGATCGTGCGCGACGCGATGCTGCCGGCGATATGGGCGCGCGGCTGGCTGGGCGGCGCCGTCGACTGGCGCGGCAACGCCATGACCATCGGCACCAAGGTGGCCGAACTGGAAGAGACGCCCTCGAGCGCCTGACCGGGCCTCCGCCCGGGTCCCCTATTTCGCCGCCTTCAGCGCCTGCTCGACATCGGCGAGCAGGTCGTCCGTGTCCTCCAGGCCGACCGAGAGCCTGAGCGTGCCCGGGCCGATGCCGAGCTCGGCGCGCGCTTCGTCGCTGAGGTTCTTGTGCGTGGTCGTCGCCGGATGGGTGATCAGGCTCTTGGCGTCGCCGAGATTGTTGGAGATCAGCACGATGTCGAGGGCGTTCTGGAAGGCGAAGGCCGCCTGCTTGCCGCCCTTGACGTCGAGGCAGATCAGCGTCGAGCCGCCCAACATCTGCTTCCTGACGATCTCGGCCTGCGGATGGTCGGCGCGGCCCGGATAGATGACGCGGGCGATCTCCGGCCGTTCGGCGAGGAAGTCGGCGATCTTGCCGGCGCTCTCCGTCTGCTGGCGCACGCGCAACGGCAGCGTCTCCAGGCCCTTGAGCAGCGTCCAGGCATTGAACGGCGACAGGCTCGGCCCGGTGTGGCGGAAATAGTCGTGCAGGTTCTCGTCGATCCACTTCTTGTCCGACAGGATGATACCGCCGAGGCAGCGCCCCTGTCCGTCTATGTGCTTGGTCGCCGAATAGACGACGATATGGGCGCCGAGCTGCAACGGCTTCTGCTGCAGCGGCGTGGCGAAGACGTTGTCGACGATCACTCTGGCGCCGATCGAATTGGCGAGCGCGGCGACGGCGGCGATGTCGACCACTTCCAGCGTCGGGTTGGTCGGGCTTTCCAGGAAGAACAGCTTGGTGTTCGGCCGCACCGCCTTTTCCCAGTTGGCGATATCGGTGCCGTCGACCAGCGTCGCCTCGATGCCGTATTTCGGCGCCAGCGTTTCGACCACCCAGCGACAGGAGCCGAACAGCGCGCGCGCCGCCACGATATGGTCGCCCGCCCTGGCGCTGCACAGCAGCGCGGCGCTCACCGCCGCCATGCCGGAAGCCGTGGCGCGAGCGTCCTCGGCGCCTTCCAGGGCGCACATGCGCTTTTCGAACATGTCGACCGTGGGATTGGCGTAGCGCGAGTAGATGAAGCCCGGCTCCTCGCCCTTGAAGCGGGCTTCGGCGGCCTGCGCCGTCTCGTAGACATAGCCCTGGGTGAGATACATCGCTTCTGATGTCTCGCCGAAGCCGGAACGCAGCGTTCCGCCATGCACGAGTGCCGTCTGAGGCTTCCAGTCACGCTTCTTGGTCATCGCTCTACTTCCAGATACAAAAAAAACCGGCCGCGAAAAGTCGCAACCGGTCCATACGGCCTTGCGGCCCGACGGTCCTTTAGCGACTTGTTTAACGTGGCTGCAAGCCGACCGGCCAAATCACCACGGGATAACGACCCTTTAGACCCGCGCCGCGCTTGCGTCAATTGCCGGCTTCATTAAGAGGTTTGTACCAGCGGCCTTGGAGCGGAGCCTTGCGGCAGACAGGCATTCTTCCCGATCAGGACATTTCCGCGCTGTTCCAGTCCGGCGCGCTGAAGTCGCCGCGCGTGCTCGATGCCGACCAGATCCAGCCGGCCAGCCTCGACCTCAGGCTGGGCGACAAGGCGTTCCGCGTGCGCGCCTCCTTCCTGCCCGGCCCCGATCATCTGGTGGCCGACAAGCTCGACCGGCTGAAGCTGCACGAGATCAATCTCGTCGACGGTGCTGTGCTGGAGACGGGCTGCGTCTACATCGTGCCGCTGCTGGAAGGCTTGGCATTGCCCTCGAACGTGTCCGCTTCGGCCAATCCGAAGAGCTCGACCGGGCGGCTGGACATCTTCACCCGGGTGATGACCGATCGCGGCCACGAGTTCGACAAGATCGCCGCCGGCTATCATGGCCCGCTCTATCTCGAAGTCAGCCCGCGCACCTTCCCGATCGTCGTGCGCGCCGGCTCGCGCCTGTCGCAGGTTCGCTTCCGCACCGGCAATGCGCTGCTGTCGGAAAGCGAGTTGCGCGATCTCCACCATGCCGAGATGCTGGTTGCCACCGAGCCGCCCAACATTTCCGGCGGCGGCATCGCGCTGTCGATCGATCTCGATGGCGACAAGGACGGGCTGGTCGGCTATCGCGGCAAGCATCACACCGGCCTCGTCGATGTCGACAAGCGCGCCGCGCAGGACGTCGTCGACTTCTGGGAGCCGCTCTACAAGAGCGGCGCCGGCGAGCTGGTGCTCGATCCCGACGAATTCTACATCCTGGTCAGCCGCGAGGCGGTGCACGTGCCGCCGCTCTACGCCGCCGAGATGACGCCCTTCGATCCGCTGGTCGGCGAATTCCGCGTCCACTATGCCGGCTTCTTCGATCCGGGCTTCGGCCATTCGGCGGCCGGCGGCACCGGCAGCCGGGCCGTGCTCGAAGTGCGCAGCCACGAGGTCCCGTTCATCCTCGATCACGGCCAGATCGTCGGGCGGCTGGTCTACGAGCACATGCTGAAGCGACCGCAGGCGCTTTACGGCACCGATCTTGGCTCCAACTACCAGGCGCAGGGCTTGAAGCTCTCCAAGCATTTCCGCGCCGCGCGCTGACCCGTCGCCCGCGTCAGACTCCGCTTGCCCGGTCCCGCGCGCCATGCTTGGCTGGCGCCACCGGTCCAGAACCTGACAGAGGGAGACGAAAATGCAGATATCCAGATGGATCCTATCGGCAGCCGCCGCCGCCATGCTGACGCTCGGCGCCGGCGCCTTGTCGGCGCAGGCCGCCGAAAAGATCAAGATCGGCACCGAGGGCGCCTATCCGCCGTTCAACACCATCACGCCGGACGGCAAGGTCGAGGGCTTCGACATCGACATCGCCAATGCGCTGTGCGCGCAGATGAAGGTCGAATGCGAGATCGTCACCCAGGACTGGGATGGCATCATTCCGGCCCTCCAGGCCAAGAAATTCGACGCCATCATCGCCTCGATGAGCATCACCGAGGAACGCAAGAAGCAGGTCGCCTTCACCCACAAATACTATACGACGCCGCTTGCGCTGGTCGCGCCGAAGGACAGCGAACTGACCTCGACCGACCCGGCGGCGCTCGCCGGCAAGACGGTGGGCGCCCAGGCATCGACCACCCAGGCCGACTTCGCCCAGGACGTCTACGGCAAGGCCGGCGCCGAAGCCAAGCTCTATCCGACCCAGGAAGAGGCGATCACCGATCTCCAGAACGGCCGGCTCGACGCCGTCATCTCCGACAAGTTCGTGCTGGTGGACTGGCTGAAGAAGTCGAGCGACGGCTGCTGCAAGCTGGTCGGCGACGTCAAGGGCACCGAGACGGAAGCCGGCATCGCCGTGCGCCTCGAGGACACCGCGCTGCGCGACAAGCTCAACGCGGCGATAGATGCCATCGTCGCCGACGGCACCTACAAGAAGATCCAGGCCAAGTATTTCGACTTCGATATCTATTGAGCGGCTGAAGCTGCCAATCTCCCCCCTTGTGGGGGAGATGCCCGGCAGGGCAGAGGGGGGCGCGAAGGATCGCCAACCGCTCCTGTAGCCAAGAAGACAGTCCGCAGGCAGAGCCGGTTGGATTGCGAACGCTGGCGGGACAGCGCCCCCCCCTGGCCTGCCGACCATCTCCCCCACGAGGGGGGAGATCACGCTTTCACCTCAAAGCGCCTTCACCGCCACCTTGACCGGCTTTTCGATTTCCAGCGGGTTGCGCAGCGGCAGGCCGAAATCGCTCGCCTCGATCTCGAAAGTATCGCCCGCCTCGGTCTTGACGCCATCGGCGAAGGAGAGCGTCGCGGTGCCGAACATGTGCACATGCACGTCGCCCGGCTGGCGGAAGGCCGAGTATTTGAAGTGGTGATGCTCGAGATTGGCGATGGTGTGCGACATGTTCGCCTCGCCCGACAGGAACGGCTTTTCCCAGAGCAGCTTGCCATCGCGCCAGATGCGCGATGAGCCCCTGATGTCCGCCGGCAAATCGCCGATCAGGATTTCCGGTCCGAACGAGGCGTTGCGCAGCTTGGAGTGCGCGAGGAACAGGTAGTTCACGCGCTCGGTGACGTGGTCGGAGAATTCGTTCGACAAAGTGAAGCCGACGCGGAACGGCGCGCCGTCGTCGCCGATGACGTAGATGCCGGCGATCTCCGGCTCCTCGCCGGCGTCCTGCGCGAAGGCGGGCGACATCAGCGCGGCGCCCGGCGCCACCGCCATCGTGCCGTTGCCCTTGTAGAACCATTCCGGCTGCACGCCGATCTGGCCTTTCGCCGGCTTGCCGCCTTCGAGCCCCATGCGGAACATCTTCATGGAATCGGTGAGCTGCTCCTCGCCGTCGCTGCTCAGCTTCTTGTGCATGGAATCGCGGGTCGCGGCGGAGCCGAGATGCGTCAAGCCGGTGCCGGTGAGATGCAGATGCGCCGGATCCGGATGATTGATCGGCGACACCACCCGGCCTTTCTTGTAGGCGGCGTCGAGGTCGATGGTTTCGCCAAGACCCTTGCGCTCGATCAGCGCCACGAGGCCGGTGCCGGTGCGCGCCGCCTCCATCGCCAGCGAATAGACGCTGCGAGCGCCGTTGATGATCCGGGTCTTGCCGCCGTTGCGGGCGACGACGCGGATCGTCTCGGCGTCGTCGAGGATCTGGGAGATCAGCATGATGAACCCTCTCTCTTTTGCCTTGGCCCGGCCGCCGATCGGCAGACCTTGACCGTCGCGGCCCGGAACGGTTCCGCGCCACGGTTGAAACTGTTCGTCCGGATTGCGCTCGCGAGCCCCGGTCCTCAGGGACTTCTTGGCGCCGGCGGGTTGCCGGCAGCATCGCGATCTAGACCCGTATGCCTCCTGCCTTCCTCGCCTGGAGCGGTCCGGCCTTGAGCTGCCGACCCGCTCCCAATATTTTGTCTCTGCGCAATCCCGAGGGAAAACCGCTATGCGCTTTTCCCGGAATTGCTCCTGTCAGGCCTTGTTCTTGTTGTAGACGTCGAAGATCACGGCGCCGAGCAGCACCAGGCCCTTGACCACCTGCTGCCAGTCGACATTGACGCCCATGATCGACATGCCGTTGTTCATGACGCCCATGATGAAGCCGCCGACCACGGCGCCGATGACCTGTCCGACGCCACCCATCGCCGAGGCGCCGCCGATGAAGACGGCCGCGATGACGTCGAGCTCGCTGCCGAGGCCGGCGGCGGGCACCGCCTGGCCGAGGCGCGCCGCGATGATCAGGCCGCCGAGCGCCGACAGCACGCCCATGTTGATGAACACCAGCAGCGTCAGCCGCTCGGTGTTGATGCCCGAGAGCTGCGCCGCCTTGGCGTTGCCGCCCATCGCATAGATGCGGCGGCCGATGGTCATGCGCTTGGTGACGAAGACGAACAGCGAGATCAGCACGCCCATCACCAGCAGCACCACCGGCAGGCCCCTGTAGCTCGCGAACTGGACGACCAGGAACAGCGCCAGTGCGCTGCCGACCAGGGTCTTGATGACGAACAGCGGGAAGGGTTCGGCCTCATAGCCGTGACGCTCACGCTTGCGGCGGGCTCGCAGCCCGAAATAGGCATAGGCCAGCACCGCGATCAGCCCGAGCACGATCGTCGTCATGTGCAGCGTAAGGCCGCTGCCGAGGATGGTCTTGCCGGCGGCATTCACCGTCGGCGGGATCAGCGTCAGCGGACCGATCACGTCGGGAATGAAGCCTGAGCTCAACGCCTTGAAGCTGTCGGGAAGCGGGCCGACCGAGGAGCCGCCGCCCAGCAGCGCCTGGCAGATGCCGCGGAAGATCAGCATGCCCGCCAGCGTCACGATGAAGCTCGGTATCCGGTGATAGGCGATCCAGTAGCCTTGCGCCGCGCCTATGGCGCCGCCGACGATCAGGCAGACGATTGACACCACCAGCGGATTGCTGAGCGGGCCGAGCGGCCAGATGACCATCATCATCGCCGCCAGCGCCCCGATGAAGCCCGCCACCGAACCGACGCTGAGGTCGATGTGGCCGGACACGATGACCAAGAGCATGCCCAGCGCCATCACGATGATGAACGAGTTCTGCTGCACAAGGTTCGAGAGGTTGACCGGTTTGAACAACGTCCCCGACGTCGTGTACTGGAAGAACAGCATGATGACGATCAGCGCGATGATCAGGCCGTATTCGCGCAGGTTCGTCGTCAGCGCCGAGACGGCGATGCGCGGACCCTGCTTGACGTCTTCGGCTGCGCCGCTCTGCGGCGCGGGAGCGCTTTCTGTGCTCATGATGCTTTTTTTCCTTCTCCGCGAACGATGGCGCGCATGATCTTTTCCTGGCTGGCGTCGCTTGCCGCCATTTCGCCGACCATTCGCCCTTCGTTCATGACATAGATGCGGTCGGTGATGCCGAGCAGCTCCGGCATTTCCGACGAGATGACGATGATCGCCTTACCCTCGGCGGCGAGACGGGCGATGATCGTATAGATTTCGTACTTGGCGCCGACGTCGATGCCGCGCGTCGGCTCGTCGAGGATCAGCAGTTCCGGGTCGGCGAACAGCCATTTCGACAGCACCACCTTCTGCTGGTTGCCGCCCGAAAGATTGCCGGTCAGCTGATAGACGCTGGACGCGCGGATGTTGGTCTTCTTGCGATAGTCGTTGGCGACGCTCATTTCGCGCATGTCGTCGATGACGCCGCGGCTCGAAACGCCGCCCAGATTGGCCAAAGTCACATTGTGCTTGATGTGGTCGATGAGGTTGAGGCCGTAGGTCTTGCGGTCCTCGGTGACATAGGCGATGCGGTTCTCCACCGCCTTGCTCACCGACGAAATGTCGATCGGCTTGCCTTCGAGCAAAACCTCGCCGGTGATGTGCCGGCCATAGGAGCGCCCGAACAGGCTCATCGCGAATTCGGTGCGGCCGGCGCCCATCAGCCCCGCGATGCCGACCACTTCGCCCTTGCGCACATTGAGGTTGACGTTCTTGATCACCTGCCGCTCGGCGTGGATCGGATGGTAGACCGACCAGTCCTTGACCTCGAAAACGACCTCGCCGATCTGCGGCTCGCGCGGCGGATAGCGGTCGTCGAGCGACCGGCCGACCATCGAGGTGATGATGCGGTCTTCGCTGATATCTTTCCTGGGCAAGGTCTCGATGGTGCGTCCGTCGCGGATCACCGTGACCTTGTCGGCGACCCGGTTCACCTCGTTCAGCTTGTGCGAGATCAGGATCGAGGTCATGCCCTGGCGCTTGAACTCGAGCAGAAGGTCGAGCAGCGCCTGGCTGTCCTTTTCGCTGAGCGAAGCCGTCGGTTCGTCAAGGATCAGCAGCTTCACTTCTTTGCTCAGCGCCTTGGCGATCTCGACCAGCTGCTGCTTGCCGACGCCGATATTGGTGATGAGCGTCTTGGGGTCTTCCTTGAGGCCGACCTTGTCGAGCAGCGCCTTGGTGCGCTTCTCGTTGGCGTTCCAGTCGATGACGCCATAGGTCGCGTGCTCGTTGCCGAGGAAGATGTTCTCCGCGATCGAGAGCATCGGCACCAGGGCGAGCTCCTGGTGGATGATGACGATGCCGATGTGCTCGCTGTCATGGATGCCCTTGAAGTGGCATTCCTGGCCGCGAAAGACGATGTCGCCCTCATAGGTGCCGGACGGATAGACCCCCGACAGCACCTTCATCAACGTCGATTTGCCGGCGCCGTTCTCGCCGACGATGGCGTGGATCTCTCCTTCCTCGACGCTGAGGTTGACGTTCGACAGCGCCTTCACGCCGGGGAACGTCTTGGTGATGTCGCGCATCTCCAAAATCGTCGAGGTCATCGGGAAATAAACTCCTACCAGGTCGGCAAAAACAATACCGGTCCCGCTGGTTAACGAAAAGGGGCCCTGCGTTGCGCAGGACCCCTGTCTTTGCAACCGAAATTACTTCAGTTCGTCGGCCTTGATGTAGCCGGAATCGACGACCTGCGCCTGGTAGTTCGACTTGTCGACGTCATGCGGCGTCAGCAGGATCGAGGGAACGACCTTGACGTCGTTGTTGTAGGTCTTTTCGTCGAGGCCGTCCGGCTTGCCGCCGGAGAGCACCTTGTCGACCAGCTGCACGGTGGCCTTGGCCAGTTCGCGGGTGTCCTTGAACACGGTCGAGTACTGCTCGCCCGAGATGATCAGCTTGACCGAGGCGGTCTCGGCATCCTGGCCGGTCACGATCGGCCAGGGCTGAGCGTCGGTGCCGTAGCCGACGGCGCGCAGCGAGGCGGTGATGCCGCGCGACAGGCCGTCATAGGGCGACAGAACGCCATCGACGCGGCTGCCGTCCGAGTAGTTGGCCGAAAGCAGGTTGTCCATGCGCGCCTGGGCGGTAGCGGCGAGCCAGCGCAGCGTGCCGACCTTGTCCATGCCGGTCTGGCCGGACTTGATCTTGATCGAGCCGTCGTCGATCAGCGGCTGCAGGACGGAGATGGCGCCGTTGTAGAAGAAGAAGGCGTTGTTGTCGTCCGGCGAGCCGCCGAACAGCTCGACGTTCCACGGCTTGGTGTTCGGGAAGCGCTCCTTGAGACCCTTGACCAGGGAATTCGCCTGGATCACGCCAACGCCGAAATTGTCGAAGGTGGTGTAGTAGTCGACGTTGGCGGTCTTCTTGATCAGGCGGTCATAGGCGACGACGACGACGCCGGCGTCGTTGGCCTTCTGCAGCGCGTCGGCCATGGTGGTGCCGTCGATCGAGGCGATGATCAGCGCCTTCGGGCCCTTGGTGATTTCGTTTTCCAGCTGGCTGAGCTGGTTCGGAATGTCGTCCTGCGCGTACTGCAGGTCGACGGTGTAGCCGAGAGCCTCGAGCTGCGACTTGACGGCATCGCCGTCATTGATCCAGCGCTGCGAGGTCTTGGTCGGCATCAGCACGCCGACAAGGCCTTCGCCGGCATGCGCCGGCAGCGTCATGGCCGCGATGCCAAGGGCCGCCACGGCGGCCAGTGTCTTGATGATTTTCACAGTAACTCTCCCTGGTTGATGGACGCGACACCTCGGGGCTTCGCGGGCCGCGCAGGCGAGCAGAAGCGCAAGCTGCGCTGCTGTCGTCTATCGATCTCCGGTATCCTCCCAATCGGCCCCGCGACGCTGATTTCGATCGACACGATCTCCCTCGTCATCGACCGTCATGCCACGGGACGCGCGAAGGGTGTGTCCCTTTGACATAACTGTCAAATGCGATCTTTGATGGTTGCTATACCGAAACTGGTATATAGCGAAAGTCGACGAAGGCGTCGCGGGAGCGGAGACAAAGCATGGCGGCACTGCGCAATCCTGATGGCGTATCAGGCACTTACGACGAACTTCCGGGCGACGGCGAAACGCTTCTGCGCAGCGGGCTCAGCCTGCGCCACATGCGCATGATCGCAGCGCTTGACGATCACGGCCGGGTAAGCGCCGCCGCCCAGGTGATGAACATCTCACAGCCGGCCGCCTCGCGCATGATTTCGGAGATGGAGGCGGTGCTCGACGTCAAGCTTTGCGAGCGGCTGCCGCGCGGCATCACGTTGACGCCTTACGGCAAGGCGCTGGCCAGGCGCGCGCGCTCGATCCTGCTCGAGATGCGCGAGGCCGACCGAGAGATCTCCGAGCTCAAGGCAGGCAAGGGCGGGTCGGTGTTCCTGGGCGCGGTGACGGCGCCGGCGATCGAGCTGGCGGTGCCGGCGATTCGCGAAATCCGCCGCCTCTATCCGCGCATCGAGATCACCATGCAGGTCGAGACCTCGAATGTGCTGGCACGCGAGTTGATCGCGTCGCGCCACGACTTCATCATCGCGCGCATTCCCGACGACCTCAATCCGCGCCTGTTCGAATCGCGCGTCATCGGCGTCGAGAAGGCCTGCCTGATCGTGCGTCGCGGCCACCCGCTGAGCAAGGGCAAGGCGGTGCGGCTCGAGGAGACCGCCGCTTACGACTGGGTCTTCCAGTCCGGCGGCTCGCCGCTGCGCCAGGCGATGGAAAGCAATTTCCTGAACCGCAACATCGCGCTCCCGGACCGCATCCTCAACACCAGCTCGCTGCTGCTCACTCTGGTCATGGTGGCGCAGTCCGACGCCATCGCGCCGGTGTCGATTCAGGTAGCGAAATTCATCCAGAATCCCGAAGGGCTGGCCGGCGCCATCGACGTCGTCCAGACCGAGTTCGACATCGAGGTCCGGCCCTACAGCCTGATCACGGCGAAGAACCGCGTGCTGTCGCCGGCAGCCAAGATGCTGCACGATTTCATCCTGCGCGAAGTGGGATGACGGCCGCTGGCGCAGTCGCTACGGCGCTGGGCTGACCCGCCCCGGCCGCCGACGGCGCCATCCTCCCTCGCGCATGTTCAAAACCCAAAATCCACCCTTTACAAGTCGCGGGCCCGGATTCCAACGTTGCGTCGGGGTGGGGGCTCTCCAGCGATGGCTTTCAAGAAACTGCGAATCCTGCTCGGCCTGAAGGCCGACCCAAACGCAATTCCGGCGCATGCCAGGATCGGCCGCCACTCCAAGAGCCTGGACGGGCATTCGTTCTTCAACTGCACCGAACAGTCGCCGGTCGAAATCGGCTCGTTCTGCGCGATCGCTCCCGGCGTCCGCTTCTTCTGCCAGGCAAACCACCCGACGGACACGGCGGCGAACTACGCGCTGCAGCACCAGCTATTCAAGACCAGGTCGACCTTCGAATATCTGCGCACGAACGGCCCGATCAAGCTCGGCCATGATGTCTGGATCGGCACCGACGCCATCGTCCTGTCCGGCGTCACCATCGGCGACGGCGCCGTGATTGCCGCCCGCAGCGTGGTGGCCAGGGACGTTCCGCCCTACGCCATCGTCGGCGGCAATCCGGCAAGAATCATCAAATACCGGTTCCCGGACCGGACGATCGCCGCCATGCAGAAAATCCGCTGGTGGGACTGGCCGACCGAAAGGCTGATGCGGGAGAAGGCGGCCTTCGACCTGCCGGCCGAACAATTCGTCGCGCGGTTCCTGGCGCCTCCCTCGCCGTAGAGCGCCCCTCTCGGGGAACCGTGCTCGCGCGAGTGTAACACACCGATCGGAAGATTGATGAGCGATGCCTAATGTTAACCATCCTGATCTAGCGTAGACGCCCGCGAGACAAACGCGAGAACGAGAACACAGGATGAAAACCGATCTCCCGCCCGTAAAGCCTGGATGGACGTTGAAGACCATGGCGGTTGGGCTCTTCGCCGCCATCCTGACGGCGTTGCCCGCGAAGGCCGAGACAGTCGGCGACAATCCCGGTGGCCAGATCATAAGCTTCGCGCTGCACGTTGCCGAATTGCGCGCCGCCGACGAGCAGGTGAGCTTTGAAGGGGCGTGCGACAGCGCCTGCACGCTTTATCTGTCGCTGCCCGTCGAGCAGCTTTGCGTGAGCCCGCGTGCCTCCTTCGGCTTCCATCTGCCTTACGGCGTCGGCGGCCGGCAGAACGCGGCCGCCGCCAACTATCTGATCTCGCAATATCCCGACTGGGTCCGGCAATGGATCGAGGAACATGGCGGCCTGTCGCACACCATAGTGCGGATGGAGGCCGACGAGGTGGCAAAGCACCTGCCCCTGTGCGGGGTGCTGGCAAACAGCCAGCGGCCCGCGGCGGCCTATGGCAAGTTCCATGCAAGCTGATTGATTTGCTGGAGCGGGTAGCGGGAATCGAACCCGCGCGTTCAGCTTGGGAAGCTGACAGGCTACCATTACATCATACCCGCGCGCGCCCTCGTTACCATGAGGGCCGGGCATCGGGCAATCGCCAAAGCCGCGCCCTGACGACAACAGCGCTTTTGACGCCGGCGCCGCGCGTGCTAGAAGCGCGTGCGCTTTGCGAATCGGCGGCTGTTCACCTGCCATCGCAAGCACGGCGCGAGGGTGGGGACCCGGCTTGGAATTCAGCATACGCAAGAGAAAACGGGCCTCCGGGGCCAGGAAGATATTTGCGCCGGAAGATTTCAAATTCCTGCTGCAGCTTCCTGCCTTCGCGATTGTTTCCTGTCTTGTTCCTGAGCGGGGATGGGCAGCCGTTTGCCGGTCCATGGAGCGGCTCGGGAGCGCATCGTTCGCCGCACAGGACAGCCGGGTCCTGCAGACCCTTCGTTCGTTCGGACTGGCCGGCGATGACGATCTGCGCCGCGTCCGCGCGACGCGCCACGAGCATCATATACAGATCATGCGCGAGCGGCTCGGTGGGTGGAACCCGGCCATTGCGCTGCAAGGCATCGAGCATCTCGAAGCCGCGCAAAATGCAGGCCATGGCGCGGTGCTGTGGATCGCGCATTTCAGCTTCAATGCGCTGGCGGCGAAGATCGCCTTCGCCAGGGCCGGGTTCGAGGTGTTTCACGTCAGCCGGCCAGAGCATGGCTTCACCAAGTCGCGTTTCGGCATCCGCTTCCTGAACCCGATCAGGATTGGCGCGGAGCTGAGATACGCCGCCGGCCGCGTCGTCATCGACCGCGCCGACCCAGCTGCCAGCATGAACGAGGCCCGTCGGTTGCTTCGCGCCAACAAGTTCGTTTCAATAACCGCCGGAGCCTGGGAGGGCGAAGTGCTGGTCACGGCGCGAATAGGCGAATCGGGCATCGAAGTGGCCAGCGGTGCGCCCCGGCTGGCCAAGATCGCCGGCGCTCCGCTGTTGCCGGTCTTTGTCGGGCGCGACGACAGCACCGGCCAACTGCACGTGGTCGTCGAGCGGCCGATCGATCTCGCCCGCCATCGGGACAAGGCCGATATGATCCAAGGCGCCGCGCAGGAGTTTGCAGATCGGCATCTGCCCTATTTGCAAAGCTGGCCGCACCAGTGGCGCGACTGGGAGAAACTGACGGCGTTCATCCCGCGCTGACGATCGAGAGCTCATGCCGCTATTCAGCATTCTCATAACCGACGATCGGAGCGCTGACCTTCCCGAACGGGTCAGCGAGAACATCCGCTCGTTCAAGGCCGCCCATCCGGGCGAGGAGCATGTCCTGTTCGGGGAAGCGGAATTGAGTGAGTTCATCGCGGCGCATTTCGACGCCGAGGTGCTGTCGGCTTTCCGCACCCTGCGTCCCTACACCTACAAGGCAGACCTCGCCAAATACTGCCTGCTCTACGAACGGGGCGGCGTCTACGCCGACCTTTCCTATGAATTCCTGCGCGGCGTTCCGCGCGACCAGGGCCGCCTGTCGGTGTTTCGCGACTTCCTGAGCTCGACGCCATGGGACACCAGCCTCGGCGTGGTCGCCGCCCCCATGCGCCACAGGGCCATGGCCAAGGCCATCGAGCTGGTCTGCGCCAACGTCAAACGCGAATATTACGGCCCGACCGCCCTGTGCCCGACCGGCCCGACGCTGTTCGGCAAGGCCATCGCCATGACCTGCGATCCGGAGGACCTCGTCGTCGGAGAAGCGGTCAAGTTGACGCTGCCGCCAGGCGAACCGGGGCAGAAGCCGAGCCATTGCCTTCGGCACGGCAAGGAACTGGTGGCGATCAAACGCAAGCGGGGTGGCGGCCCGGTGTCGGAGCTCGGCATCGGCGGCGGCAACCGCTACAACCGGCTCTGGCGCTACCGGGAAGTCTATCGCGAACGGCCGCCATGGGCCCGCATCTTGCGCTGGCGGTTTTGGTGAGCGTGGCCGTTGCCGGCATCCGGCCGGCTTGATGCCGGGCGGGCAAGTGCGTATTTCTGTGATCGACCTCCCGAATCGGGGCGGCCGAAACGTGGAGACGGAACTTGTCCGCACTGACGCGCTTTCTCGGTGACTCACCGCTCCGGGTGCTGATCAAGCTGCTTGTGGTCTCGTTCCTCGTCGGCCTTGTGATGCACGCCTTCGGCTGGTCGCCGATGGACGTCTACTACGGCATCCGCCAGTTCTTCCTCGACCTGTGGAATCTCGGCTTCCATGCCATCGACCGTTTCCTCGGCTACATCCTCTTGGGCGCGGCGATCGTCGTGCCGGTCTTCATCCTGCTGAGGATCGCCAGCTACAGGAAGTGAAGCATGATCCCGAAAAGTGGAAACCGGTTTTCGGAATAGATCATGCTCAAGCAACAACGCCTTCAGGCGAAGCCTGACGCCACCTCGAACAGGATGGCGTGGCGCGCGGCAAGCGCCGGCACGTCCGTCGAATAGCCGCCGCCGATGACACCGCAGACCGGCATGCCGAGCCGGCGAAAATGGCGGATCACCATCGTATCCCGGGCGCGCAGGCCGTCATCGCTGAGCGACAGCCGGCCCAGCCTGTCCTCGGCGTGGACGTCGACGCCGGCATTGTAGAAGACGATGTCCCAGCGCGCCCTGGCCGACAGGTCCGGCAGGATGCCGCCGAGCCTGTCGAGATAGGCCGCGTCGCCGGTGCCGTCGGGCAGCGCGACGTCGAGATCGGAAGCGATCTTGCGCACCGGATAGTTGCGCTCGCCATGCATGGAAAAGGTGAACGCGCGAGGTTCATCCTTCAGGATATCGGCCGTGCCGTCGCCCTGATGCACGTCGAGATCGACGATCAGGATGTTTCTCGCGGCACCCTCGGCGAGCAGCACCATCGAGGCGACGGCGACATCGTTGAAGGTGCAGAAGCCGGCGCCCTGCGCGCGCCGCGCATGGTGGCTGCCGCCGGCGGCGTTGCAGGCGATGCCGTGCCTCAGCGCCAGCCGCGCCGCCAGCACCGTGCCGCCGGCGGCAAGCTGTGCCCTGAGCGAAACCCGCGGACCGACCGGAAAGCCGATCTCGCGCTCGATCCTTTCCGGCACCTGGCAGGCCAGGACCTGGTCGACATAGTCGGCCGCGTGCGCCAGCTTCAGCCACGATGCCGGCGCCGGCTCGGGCATGGCGAGCGTGTCGCGGCTCGCCAGTCCGCGCGCCTCCAGCGCCTGCATCAGCAGCGGGTACTTGCTCATCGGGAAGCGGTGGTTGACGGCGAAACCGGCGTCATAGCCGGGGTGGTGGACGATCTGCAGCGGCATGCCAGCTTCGGGATTCGGTTGGCCGACGCCGGATCGTGATTGCGCGGCACCGGCAAACTGGGGCACATCGGTCGTCCGATCAAGCCGCCCTGAGGACCAGGTCCTGGATCAGCTATCGACATCGGCCGGCGGCCGGTCTTTCGCCGTAACCAACCGCTCGGTGCTTGCCATCGCCGTGCCGATGACGCTCGCCTATCTGACGACGCCGCTGCTCGGCATCGTCGATACGGCGGTGGTCGGCCAGTTCGGCGACGCCGCCCTGCTCGGCGGCCTGGCGGCGGGCGCGCTTGCCTTCGATGTCGTCTTCACCACCTTCAATTTCCTGCGCTCCGGCACCACCGGCCTCGTCGCCCAGGCGTTCGGGCGCGGCGACGCACTGGAAGAGCAGGCGGTGCTCTGGCGCGCCGTGCTGATCGCCATCGTCGCCGGCATCGTGCTCGCCGCGCTTGCGCCCCTGATCGCCATAGGCGGGCAAAAGTTCATGGGCGCCGAGCCGCGCGTCAGCGAAGCGATGGCTGTTTATGTCCATATCAGGCTGCTCGCCGCGCCCTTCTCGCTGATCAACTACGCCATCCTCGGCTACGTGCTCGGGCGCGGCGAGGGCGGGCTTGGCCTGATGCTGCAGGCGGTGTTGAACGGCATCAACATCGCGCTTTGCTTCCTGCTCGGCCTGAAGCTCGGCTGGGGCGTCGCCGGCGTTGCCTGGGCGACCGTCACCGGCGAGTTCCTTGCCATGCTGCTCGGCCTCGCCATCGTCCTGCGTCGTTTCCGGAGGTTGGAGCGCCCCTCGCGCCAGCGCATCCTCGACCTGCCGGCCTACCGGCGCATGCTGTCGCTCAACCGCGACATCATGATCCGCTCCTTCTCGCTGCTCGCCGCCTTCGCGCTGTTCACCCGCCAGGGCGCGCAGTTCGGCACGGTGACGCTGGCTGCCAACGCGGTGCTGATGAACTTCTTCCTCATCGCCGGCTATTTCCTCGACGGCTTCGCCACCGCCGCCGAGCAACTCGCCGGCCGCGCCATCGGCGCGGGCGCCGAAACGCCCTTCCGGCAAGCAGTGCGGCTGACCCTGTTTTGGGGTTTCGGCCTGTCGGGCGTCGCCACCGTCGCGCTGCTGGTGGCCGGTGTCGATCTGGTCGGCCTGATCACGACATCGCCCGAGGTCCGCTTGGTTGCCGACACCTATCTGCCGTGGGCGGCGTTCACCGCGCTCAGCGGCGTGCTGGCGTTCCAGATGGATGGCGTCTTCATCGGCGCTACCTGGTCGCGCGACATGCGCAACATGATGCTCTTGTCGTTCCTCGCCTTCAGCGCCGCGCTGCTCACCCTGGCGCCGACCTTCGGCAACAATGGCCTGTGGGCGGCGCTGCATGTCTTCCTGCTGGTGCGCGGCGTGAGCCTGCTTATGGTTCTGCGGGTGCGGGCGCGGACTGCGTTTTAGGTAGTGCCGCCGCTCGGGATCAGGATCCGTTGACGCCGGGAGAGGTGACTGGTGGCGAGGACAACGTACCTAGAGGCCAGTGAGCAATTTCTTGAGCAGGGCGTTGAGAGTCTCCTGCTCCGACGGCGTCAGCACGGAGATCAATTGCTCTTCTAGCGGCCACCATTGGACCAATCAAATCGTCTATCGCACGCTTGCCACCAGTCGTTAGGGCAATTTGCTTGCCGCGCCGGTCCTTGGGATCGGGGCGTCGTTCAACCAGCCCGGCGCACTCCAGTCGATCCAGGCGGTTGGTCATGCCGCCCGACGAGATCATCGCCGATTCGTAAAGCTGCGTTGGCGAAGGCCTATAGGGTTCGCCGGAGCGCCTGAGCGGCGTCAGCACATCAAACTCACCTACATTCAGGCCTGATTCCGAAAGCAGCGGGTTCAGGTGATCGCGCGCGGCGGGCATCGAGCAGACGACCTACCATTTCAGGCAACACCGGAAGGTCGGGGCGCTCGCGAGCCCATTGCTTAGCCGCGGCCTCGGCACGACCCATTCGAATATTCTCTCAACAAAATGTATCTTGACATCGAGATACATTGTATCTACTAACTTTACATCAAGACAATAGCGCAGGGCGCGGCGATGGAGAAAGCGATGTCCAGAATGATTTTCGTGAACCTGCCTGTGCGCGACCTGGCGGCGTCGACGGCGTTCTACGTGGCTCTAGGTGGCACCGTAAACCCGCAGTTTTCGGGCGAGAAATCTACCTCGCTCATGTTCTCGGACGCGATCGGGGTGATGCTGCTGAGCCATGACCACTATCGCGAATTCACCAAGCGCCCTATCGGCGACGCGCGGCGTGACAGTCAGGCAATGATCGCCCTCACGGTCGACGACCGCGCCGCCGTCGATGCAACGCTGACCAGCGCGGTTGCGGCGGGCGGTCGCGCCGATCCCAACCCGGCACAGGATCTTGGCTTCATGTATAACCGCCACATTGAAGACCCAGATGGCTATGTTTGGGAGATCGTATGGATGAATCCGGCAGCCTGAACGCGGAAGGGCAACGCGATGAGAGATGACATAAAGGTGTGGGCGCACGGGTAGCGCCATGGCCTTCTAATAAGCCTTGACGGCCCAATGATCCAGGCGGCTGTCGCGCAACTCGCGCAGCGAACTCAGTCCTTCGCGCTCCACAAACCGCGCCATGCCGGCAACGATGCGCCCCGGCAGTGAAGGCCCGGCATAGATCATGCCGGTGTAGAGTTGCACGAGGTCGGCGCCGGCGCGGATCTTTTCCAGCGCCGTCTCGGCGGAATCGACGCCGCCGACGCCGATGATGGCGATCTCCGGACCGAGCAGTCTGCGCATCCTGGCCAGCACCGCGGTCGAGCGCTCGAACAGCGGCTTGCCTGAGAGTCCACCGGTCTCGCCGACGACCGCCGAGCTGCGCAGCCCCGCCCGCGCCAGCGTCGTGTTGGAGACGATGACGCCGTCGATCTGCTTGTCGGCCACCTCGGCGGCGATGTCTTCCAGTTCCGCCTCGACAAGATCGGGCGCGATCTTGAGGAGGACCGGCGGCTTTGCCGAAGCCGACGCCCGCGCCGCCATGACGCGCGCCAGCAGCTCGCCGAGCTGCGCACGCGCCTGCATGTTGCGCAGGCCCGGCGTGTTGGGTGAGGAGATGTTGACCGTGAGATAGCTTGCGTAAGGCGCGAAGCGCGTGACGCCGCGTTCGTAGTCGCCGATGCGGTCGGCGCTGTCCTTGTTGGCGCCGATGTTGACGCCGACGATGCCTGCACGGCCCTTGCGGGCGGCAAGGCGTCTCTCGGCGGCATCGTGACCTTCATTGTTGAAGCCCAGCCGGTTGATCACCGCCTCGTCCGCCGTCAGCCGGAAGATGCGCGGCTTCGGGTTCCCGGCCTGCGGCAGCGGCGTGACGGTGCCGACCTCGGCGAAGCCGAAGCCGAGGCCGAGCAGCGCGTCCGGCACTTCGGCATTCTTGTCGTAGCCGGCCGCCATGCCCAGCGGGTTCGGGAAATCCAGGCCGCCGATGCTCACCTTGAGCCGCTCGTCGCGCGGCGGACGGGAAGCGACCGGCAGGCCGCATCTGAGCGCCGCGATCGACAGGCCATGCGCCGTTTCCGGGTCGAATGAGAAAAGCAGCTTCTGGCCGATCCGGTCGAGCACGCTCATTCGTCCTCCAGCGCCGGAAACTGATGCGAGCCATCCGCGCCAAGCGGCAGCGGCTTGACCCAAAGAACGGCATCGATCTCGAGCGGCGCATAGAGATGCGGGAACAGCGCGCCGCCGCGCGACACCTCGTATTTCAGCGCTTCGCCGAGGCGCTCGCCATCGATGGCGACAAGCAGCAGGCCGGTCTGGCCGGCAAAATGCTTCGCCGCCGTCTCCCGCACCTGATCGGCGGTCGAGAAATGGATGAAGCCGTCGGCGATGTCGATTGGCGCGCCGGTGAAGCGGCCGCTGCTCTCGGCCTCGCGCCAGAGCGCTTCGGGCGCGATCTTGTAGATAAACTGAGACATGGCTGCGCTATAGTCCGAACGAACCGCGCGGGAAAGGGTGCAGGCAAGGTCCGGAAAGATGTTGCACGGCTTTTCCGGCGGGAGCCTGCGTCGAGGCAAGGAACCACTCTTCCCCACTTCCGGCCAAACCTATGGTAGAGTGCGCCTACTGGCTCATGGAGGACAACATGCGTCCGCAGCATATACTGATCCCCGCGGCACTTTTCTCGCTGGTCGCCGCGTCGGCCTTTTCCGAGGAAACCGACCGCTACCGGCTGGAAAAGTCGGCCAACGGTTATGTCCGCATGGACACCCAGACCGGCGCCATGTCGATCTGCGAGGAGCGCTCCGGCCAGCTCGTCTGCAAGACGGCGGCCGACGAGCGCGCCGCCTACCAGGACGAGATCGACAAGTTGCAGGCGTCGGTCAAGGCATTGGACGAGCGTGTCGCCAAGCTTGAGAACTCGCTTTCCGCCCGGCTCGAATCGCAACTGCCGAGCGAAGAGGATTTCAACAAGACGATGGGCTACATGGAGCAGTTCTTCCGGACGTTTAAGGACATCGTCAAGGACATGGACAAGGAGAGCGGCGACGACGGCGCCAGGCTCAACCAGCAAAAGACCTGAACTCCAAAGCGCTTCGCCTGAATCCGTTTCAGCGACGCGCCTTGTGTCCGCAAAAGGATGATTTGCAGACCTTCGACTGAATGGCCCCTACGCGTGGCGCCTCTCAAGGCTGGCGTCATCAGCCCGAGGGCGCACGGGTGAGAATGGCGGCATGCAGGTCGGTTCGACCTGAAATCTGGATCCGGCGCTAGGGTTGGGCATCTCAGGATGGTTCGCGTGTGTCGCGACGAACGATTTTGACGAAGAGCTACTTCACGATACGTTCCTGCATCAACAATAGCGCTTGGTCGTGTCCATACCGGGGTCGCGGCCGGTCGGGTGCAGAGATAGAACTCGTCGCTCGTAGTCCGCATGACGCCGGGGTCGCCTTCATAGACATACTCCTTGAGGCTGGCGATGTATTAGCCGCCGGGCTTGGGACGTCACTTAGCATCGTACACAGAAGCGATGGCCATATATTTCCTCTCACAAATGTAAGCGGTTGAAAGATATTTAAGACCAACAGGAGGAGTGGAAAATTCATATTGACGTTTCAGGTATTTGCACTCGTCCTCTGAAACTAACACCTTGGGCGGGAAACCATTTTCATGATTGCCGACTACTACAGTGCCGTCAAAATTTAACAGAAGGGTAATTAAAAGAAACCGTTCCATCGCTATCTCCTAATCTCCCTGACATGGTCAGGGCTGCAGAATTTCGCGATGCGGGAATCCGCTTTTGCAGCCGTTTGCGCTGCCAAAAGAAGAGCGAGCGCGATGATGAGCTTGGTGCGATCCATGTCGCTCTCCGTCCCATCCGGTGCTGCTGGGATCGCTTGGAAGCGACGGTCGAATGGGCTAGGGTTAGGAAGCGCGCCAGGTGGGTGAAATGTCCCGAAAGGCCCCTGAAATTGACCCGAAACCTGCCGAAACGATCACGTTTGGCGGTTTTGTTTTCCTGACCAGAAACAGCGAACTCCGAACGGTCGAAGGCAAAGCGGTCGATCTCCGCAGCCAGTCCGCCGAGGTGCTCTCCGTGCTCGCGGCGCGACCGGGCGAGATCGTGTCCAAGGATGCGCTGATGCAGGCGATTTGGCCCGATACCTTCGTGACCGACGACAGCCTTATCCAATGCATTGCCGATATCCGCCGCGCATTGACGGACGACGCGCATGCGATCGTGGAAACCCTCCCCAGGAGAGGCTACCGGCTGAATGCCCATCCGTCGGATGCAACCGACCTAGACGCCGCGGCCGTCAAGGAGCGAGCCAAGACACGTCTTTCGCGACGCGGGGTCATCCTTGCTGCGATCGTTCTCGTCGCGGCGGCGATCGGCGCATACTACGGCGCGGAAGCATGGCGAGCCGCTCCGGTTCGATCGAGCGACATGCCGAGAATTGCGATCCTTCCCTTCGACGACTTCAGTGCCGGAGCGGACAAGGGATATCTCAGCGATGCCGTCGCCGAGGGGATCATCACCGAACTTGCGCGGAGCAAGACCTATGCCGTCATCGCCCGGAACTCGAGTTTCAGGTACCGAGGGAAGCCCACCGACACCAGGCAGATTGGCGATGAACTCGGCGTCGACTACCTGCTGGAAGGGAGCCAGCAGAAGATCGGAGACCGGCTGAAAGTGGCCGCCCAGTTGTTGGATGCGCATGACGGATCGCTTGTCTGGGCCAACACCTACAACGGGGAGATTGGCGATCTTTTCGTCGTCCAGGAGAAGATCATCCGCACGCTTGCGGATCGGGTCGGACGGAGGATCGAGCGCCCCCTGCCACAGAGCGGTGCCGCCAAGGTCAGCGCGCTGCACTATCACCTGATGGGGATTGCCAAGATCCGAGAGGATTTCTCGGCCGCGAGGAACGAACTGTATCGGCAACTGAACCTCAAGGCGATCGAAGAGGATCCGAACTCGCAGTTCGGCTATATCGGGCTGGCCTGGTCCTATCGCAACGATGCGATGTTCGGCTGGAACGAACAGGACCGTGACGAGGCGTTGAAGCGCGCGGCCGAATACGCCGACAAGGCCATCCTGCTCGCCCCTGATGACGCTGAAGCGCATAATATCCGAGCCAGCATCCATACCGAAGCCGGCGAGGTCGAGCAGGCCCTTGCCCGGTACGATCAGGCAATCGCCCTGAACCCCAGCAATTCGGATATCCTGGTCCGCAGCACGGATCTGCTGCTCTATGTTGGCCATACAGACGAAGCGATCGATCGGATCAAGCAGGCCATGGGCATCGATCCCTTCTACCCGGACGATTTCAACTGGCAGATGGGCTGGGCGCTCTGGGAAAAGAACGATTGCGGGGCCGCGCTGGCGGCGATGCGGAAAATGTCCAGAATCCCGAGCGGCGCACACCGAATGCTTGCGGGCATCCACGCTTGTCTGGGAAACAAGCGAGAGGCAAAGGAAGCGCTTGCGGTTTTCCTCCAGAACACTCCCGACGAATCCATCAGTAAGGAGCGCAGGGAGTGGGAGAAGATATGGACCGCCCCCGGAAGCCTCGACCGCTGGATCGGACAGATGCGACTCGCGGGCTTGCCGGAGGAGTGATGGCTGACCGTACGCGGCCTGGCCGGGCGGCCGAGCAATGTCCAGGAAAACTCGGATCGCGACCTTGGCTGCGCCAACGCAAATGAGTTTCCGTCAAAACTGAACCGCCGTGGGAAAAACCCGCGCGCGGCCTTTGCCGCTTGAAAACGGCCAATATCGCCGCATAATCGGCCAGATCCCGTAAAAACAGACAAGCATGGGATTGGGGAGGACTATTTGCCGTCGGGTTACACCTTCGTCATCGCCGACGATCATCCGCTTTTTCGCGGCGCGCTGAAAGCGGCGCTTGTCGGCGTCGGTGACGTCGCCGCTATCCACGAGGCCGGCGATTTCGAAAGCGCCAAGGCGCTGGTCGTGGCCAATGAAGACATCGATCTGGTGCTGCTCGACCTGTCGATGCCGGGCGCCAGCGGCCTGTCCGGCCTAATCTCGCTGCGCGGCGTTCATCCGGCCGTGCCGCTGATCGTGGTCTCGGCGCATGACGATCCGGTGACGATCCGCCGCGCACTCGACCTCGGCGCCTCCGGCTTCATCTCCAAATCGGCCAGCATGGAGGAAATCCGCGGTGCCGTGCAGGCGGTGCTGGCCGGCGATATCGCCGCGCCCGTCGGCATCGATCTCGGCGTCGAGCGCGATCCCGAGATTTCTGACCTGATCAAGCGCCTGCAGGCGTTGACGCCGCAGCAGACGCGTGTGCTCGGCATGCTGGCCGAAGGCCTGCTCAACAAGCAGATCGCCTATGAGCTCGGCGTCTCCGAGGCGACGATCAAGGCGCATGTCTCGGCCATCCTGCAGAAGCTCGGCGTCGACAGCCGCACCCAGGCGGTGATCCAGCTTTCCCGGATCGGCGGCGACCCGCTGCAGCCCGCGAGCTGATTGGCGGGCGCCTGCCGTCGAAGCAGCATCAGCTGCTTGTAGCGAGGCTTGTTCAACTGAGCCGCACGGACAGCTCGACATCGTCGCCGAAGGGGGTGGAGATGTAGCCCGATGCCGGCGAGCGCACGCGCTCCAGATATTCGGGAGAGAGGTCGGCATTGTCGGCGATGACCAGCGCGCCCGGTTTGAACCGACTCTCGACCAGGCTCAAGATTTCCGGATAGAGCGCCTTGGCGCCATCCAGCAATAGAAGGTCTATCGCGTCGGGCAGGTCGGCGCTCAGCGTCTGCAACGCATCGCCCTCGCGGATTTCCACCAGGTCGATGAGGCCGCCCTCGGTCAGATTGGCCTTGGCGCGGACCACCTTGGACGGCTCGAACTCGGTCGTGATCAGGCGGCCGCCGCCATTGTCCCTGAGCGCCGCGGCAAGATAGAGCGTCGAGATGCCGAACGAGGTGCCGAACTCGATGATGACGCGCGCGCCGCTGCTGCGTGCCAGCATGTAAAGCAGCGTGCCGGTTTCCGGCGAAACAGCGAGCCACAAATCCCTCAGCCGCCCGTAGAGATCGACATACTCGGTCTTGCTGCGCAGCAGGCGTTCCCGCTCGTCGTGCGAGATGCCGGCCATTGCCGGGCTGGTTGCGGTCTCGGCTTCCTTGAACAGGCGGGCAAGCAGGGGTGCAAGCGGGGCGTTTGTGAGCGTGATCATCGAAGTCTCCAATCGAAAATGGCTGTGTTCTTGTGTTGTGCTGAAAATACGAATAATCCTTCAGGTTTCCAATTCGCATTACCCGGCCGCGCCATGACCGAACGCTCAAGCCATTCTATTTCCTCGCGAAAGCAGCCCAAGCAGGCTCGCGCGACGGAGCTTGTTTCGGCGATCCTGGAGGCTGCTGTTCAGGTTCTGGCGAGTGAGGGCGCCCAGCGCTTCACCACCACGCGCGTGGCAGAAAGGGCCGGCGTGAGCGTCGGCTCGCTTTACCAATATTTCCCCAACAAGGCCGCGCTGCTGTTCAGGCTGCAGAGCGATGAATGGCGGCAGACGGGCGGTTTGCTGCGCACCATATTGGAGGACGACAAGCGGCCGCCGCTGGAGCGGATGCGCACGCTGGTCCATGCCTTTATCCGCTCGGAGTGCGAGGAAGCTGCCGTGCGCGTGGCACTCAATGACGCCGCCCCACTCTACCGCGACGCGCCCGAGGCGCACGAGGCAAGGGCCTCGGGTGAGCGCACCGTCCAGGCCTTCCTGCGCGAAGTTCTGCCCGGAACCCCGCAAGCAACCCAGGACCTGGCCGGCGATCTGATCACGATGACGTTGAGCGCGGCGGGAAAGGATTTTTCGGCAAGCCCGCGCACCGACGCGGAGATCGAAGCCTACGCCGATGCCATGGCCGACATGTTCTGCGCCTACATCGCAAGCCTTGGATACCGCTGAGACAGGCTCGGCCTGTGTTGTAAGCAGGCGCGGCTATTCCGCCGCCGAAGCCAGCGGCCTGATCCGCGCCATCATCGAGCGCAGCACGGCCGGCTTCAGCGGCTTGTTGATCACCGGCACGTCGAGCCGGCCTGCCGATGCGCGCACTTCGCTCGATCGGTCGGCCGTGACCAGCACGGCCGGCAAGTCCTGGCCGTGAAGCGCTCGCAGCGTCGCGATCACGTCGAGCCCGGTGCCGCCGTCGAGGTGGTAATCGGCCAGCACGATATCGGGCTTGCGGCCAACGGATGCCGCCAAATTCTCTGAGCCAGCGGCCGTCTCGACGCTGCATCCCCAACCCTCGAGCAAGAGCCGCATGCCGTCGAGGATGCGGGCATCGTTGTCGATGCACAGCACCTTGAGGCCGGCAAGCGAGGAGGCCGCGCGCGCCGGCGCCTTCTCGATCTCGCGCCGGGGCGCCGCGACCGCGGCCACCGGCAGGATGACGGAGAAGCGCGTGCCCTTGCCGGGATTGGAGAAGATGCGGATCTCCAGCCTCAGCACCCTGGCGATACGGTCGACGATCGAAAGGCCAAGGCCAAGCCCCTCGGCCTCGCGCGCGCCTTCGTCCAGCCGGGTGAATTCGTGGAACACCGTGTTCAGCTTGTCGCCGGCAATGCCGATGCCGGTATCGATCACCTGGATCTCGGCCAGCGACCCCCGCCGCCTGACGCCGACCAGGATGCGGCCATGGCGGGTGTATTTGATCGCGTTCGATACCAGGTTCTGGATCAGGCGGCGCAACAGGTTGCGGTCCGTCACCACGGTGAGCGACGACGGCATGATGGTGAGTTCGAGCTTCTTTTCGGCGGCCATCGGCCGGAAGTCGGTGCCGATCTGGCGCAGCAGCCCGTCGAGGCTGAAGGCGGTGTCGTCGGGCTTCATGGCGCCTGCGTCGAGGCGGGAAATGTCGAGCACGGCGCCCAAAATTGTCTCGACCGACTCCAGCGAGGATTCGATGTTGACCGCTGCCTTGCCGGCGGGACCCTTGCCTGCCTTCTCGATCAGCGACGAGCAGTAGAGCCGGGCGGCGTTGAGCGGCTGCAGGATGTCGTGGCCGGCGGCGGCTAGGAAGCGTGTCTTGCCGAGATTGGCCTCCTCGGCCAGCATCTGCGCCTGCGCCAGTTCCTCGTTGACGCGGGTCAGTTCGATGGTGCGGGTCTTCACCCGCTGCTCCAGCGATTCATTGGCCCGCTTCAGCGCCAGGTCCTGTTCGACGCGGCCGGAAATGTCGGCATAGGTAGCGACGATGCCGCCGTCCGGCATCGGGTTGGAGCGCAGTTCCAGAATGCGGCCGCTGGTCTTCAGCTCCATCTGCCAGGGGCCGGCAAAACTGGTCAGGCGGTTGAGCATCGCCACGCGCTGGTCGGCCGCGATATCGCCGCGCTCGGCGAGGTGGCGCAGGATCCGGTCGAGCGAGACGCCGACCTGGCCCATTTCGTCGGGCAGGCCGAACAGCGCCCGGTACTGGCGGTTCCAGCAGATGAGACGGAAATCCCGGTCGAAGACGGTGATACCTTGCTCCATCTGGTCGAGCGCGATCTGCAGCAGGTCGCGATTGTGCTGCAGCGCCTCGGTGGCGTCGTCGAGCAGGCGGAAGGCGTCCTTGGAATCGCGGTCGTTGCGACGAAACAGCAGCGACAGGATCAGCCGCGCCGAGGACGAGCCGACGGCGCTCGCCAAAAGCTGTTCCGAGAAACGGATGACATCCATGCTGGCCTGCTCGTTGCCATGCAGCGTCACACTGTTGCTCTTCTCGAACGACTGGAAGGAACGCTCGGTGCGCTCGACGCCGAGATAGCGGGAGATCGTGTCCTTGAGGTCGTTGACGGTCACGGCAGTGCGGAAGCGGCGCAGGCTCGGCATCGGGCCGGCCTCACGCGGCACGAAGATCGCCGCCTGGATGCGCTCCAGCGGCACCGACGCGCGGGAGAGCGAGCCGAGCACGAAGAACAGCGCGTTGATCGACAGGCTCCACAGCACGCCATGGTTCAGCGGCTCGGCGACGGTACCGAACAGCGCCTGCGGCCGAAGCGCTTCGAAACCGAACAGGCCGTGGACGATGATGTCGGCGTCGGAACCCACCAGCGAAGGCAGGAGCAGCGTGTAAGCCCACACCAGAATGCCGGCAACCATGCCGAGCGCGGCCCCTCTGCCGTTGGCGCCGCGCCAGATCAGCCCGCCGATCAAAGCCGGCGCGAACTGCGCGATGGCCGCGAACGACATCAGGCCGATCGAGGACAGCCGCGCGCTGTTGGTGCTTTCGCGATAATAGAGGAAGGCGATGAACAGCATGATGAAGATCGCGCCGCGCCGCACATTGAGGATGAGCGTGGACCAGTCCTCGTTTTCCGAGGTCGAGGTCCTGAGCAGGCGGCGCACGAAGAGCGGAATGACGAGGTCGTTGGAGATCATGATCGACAGCGCCACGCTCTCGACGATGACCATCGCGGTCGCCGCCGACAGGCCGCCGATGAAGGCGGCCATGGCCAGCAGATCATGGCCGCTGAACAGGGGCAGCGACAAGACGTAGAGGTCGCTGCTGGTCCTGTCGCCGACCAGCGCCAGGCCGGCGAAGGCGATCGGCAGCACGAACAGGTTGATCGCCACCAGGTAAAGCGGGAACACCCACGTCGCGGTGCGCAGTTCCGCCTCGCTGCGGTTCTCGACGATGGTGACGTAGAACTGGCGCGGCAGCATCAGGATGGCAAAGCCGCTGAGGCAGGTCAGCACCAGCCAGGTGGCCAGCGAGGTGCCATAGCCCATCGCCTGACGCGCCTGCGCATTGTCGGCGAGCTTGTCGAACATGTCGCCGGGACCGCCGAAGATCAGGAACGTCACCATCAGGCCTATGGCGAGGAAGGCGGCGAGCTTGACCACGGTTTCCACCGCAACCGCCAGCACCAGCCCGTCCTGGTGCTCCGTGGCGTCGGCATGGCGGGTGCCGAACAGCACCGCGAACAGCGCCAGCAGCATCGCCACCACCAGCGAGATGTCGCTCACAAAAGGATCGAAAGAGGGCGGCGAGCCGGTGTAATGCTCGACCATCAGGCTGACCGAGCCGGAGATCGCCTTCAATTGCAGCGCGATGTAGGGCACGGCGCCGATGGTCGCGATCAGCGTGGCGATCGCCGCGACGGTAAAGCTCTTGCCGTAGCGGGCGCCGAGAAAGTCGGCGACGGAGGTGATCTTCTCGGTCTTTGCCAACCTGACTATGCGGTTGAGCAGCGGAAAGCCGAACACGAACACCAGCACCGGGCCGGTGTAGATGCCGAGGAATTCCAGGCCGCGCTCGGAGGACAGGCCGACCGAGCCGAAGAAGGTCCAGGAGGTGCAGTAGATGGCAAGGCTGAGCGCATAGATGAAGGGTCGCGCCCGGCCGAGCCCGGCCGCCGCAGCGCGCCGGTCGCCGATGCTCGCTATGGCAAAGAGCAGCGTCACATAGGCGATCGCGATGATGACGATGAACCAGCCCTGCACGGTTCGAACCTCCTGCCTGGCCGGTCTCGCGTCGGCCCATGCCAGACGCAATCACAGCTTCGAGGTCGAGTCCATCGCGGCTTTCGGCGCATAGCGGCGGATTGCAATGGCCGCGGGCGGCCAGCAGAAAGCGGTGCCCTGGCCCTTTTTCCCGTTTTGCAACCGGGGGTTTTTGTTATGCTAAGCGAGGGCCGGCGCCGAGTGGGAGCTGGGGACGGCAGCGTGGCCACGGCAAGGAGGGTCGAATGCTGAAAGAATTCCAGGAATTCATTTCCAAGGGCAATGTCATGGACTTGGCCGTCGGTGTCATCATCGGCGCCGCCTTCGGCAAGATCGTCACTTCGCTGGTCGACGACGTCATCATGCCGATCGTCGGTGCGATCTTCGGCGGGCTGGACTTCAACAACTACTTCTTCGGACTGTCCTCGAACGTCCATTCGCCCGCGCTGGCCGACGCCAAGAAGGAGGGCGCCGTTTTTGCGTATGGCAGCTTCATCACCGCGGTACTGAACTTCCTCATCCTTGCCTTCATCATCTTCCTGATGGTCAAGGCAGTGAACGGCATGCGCAAGCGGCTCGAGCGCGAGAAGCCTGCAGCACCTGCGGCGCCGCCGCCCGCCGATGTCGCGCTGCTTACCGAAATTCGCGATCTTCTCGCCAGGAAATAGCGCGCAGCGGATTTCTGGACCAAAACCCCGGCCGTTCGCGGCCGGGGTTTTCTGTTTGCGGCCGTCGTAAAACACGCTAGCTGTCGGCAAACCAAGCGGATTTTTGCATGACCCTGATCCAGACCTTGCGCGCCGAAGCGCGCGCTGCGCCCGAAAGCGGCATCGTCGCCGTGATCAACCATGGCCGGCTGCGCGACGGCATGATCCCGCTTTGGGCCGGCGAGGGCGACCTGCCGACGCCTTCCTTCATCAGCGATGCCGCCGCCCGTGGGCTCGCCGCCGGCGAGACCTTCTACACCTGGCAGAAGGGCATTCCGGAGCTCAGGCAGGCGCTTGCCCGCTACTATGGCCGGCATTTCGCCAGGAGCTTCGCCGATGAGGAATTCATCGTAACCGCGTCGGGCATGCACGCCATCCAGCTGGCGATCGACGCGCTCGCCGGCCAGGGCGACGAGGTGATCTATCTGTCGCCGGCCTGGCCGAATTTCGCCGCCGCGGCCGGTGTGGCGGGCGCCGTTCCGGTCGCGGTCACGCTCGATCCGTCCGGCAATGGCTGGTCCTGCGACGTCGACAAGATCGCCGCGGCGATCACGCCGCGCACCAAGGCGCTGTTCGTCAACACGCCGTCCAACCCGACCGGCTGGACCGCCGACAGGGAAACGCTGCAGGCGATCCTCGACCTTGCCCGCCAAAGTGGCGTCTGGATCATCGCCGACGAGATCTACTCGCATTTCCACTATGGAAGCGGCCGCGCCCCGTCCTTCCTCGACATCGCGACGGCAGAAGACCGCATCCTGTTCGTCAACAGCTTCTCCAAGAACTGGGCGATGACAGGCTGGCGCGTCGGCTGGATCAAGACCCATCCCGCCTTGCAGCAGGTGTTCGAGAACCTGATCCAGTATTCGACCTCGGGTGTCGCCCAGTTCATGCAGCGCGGCGCCGTCGCCGCCCTCGACGAGGGGGATGCCTTCATCGTCGAACAGGTCGAGCGTGCGCACGCGGCGCGCGACCTGGTCTGCGGCATTCTGGGCGCGACCGGCAAGGCGCGCTTCACCGTGCCGCAGGGCGCCTTCTACCTGTTCTTCACCGTCGACGGCATCACCGATTCCCGAACTGCCGCCTTCGACATCGTCGACCATGCCAATGTCGGCCTGGCGCCCGGCACCGCCTTCGGCCCAGGCGGCGAAGCCTTCCTCAGGCTATGCTTCCACCGCCGCCTCGACCAACTCGAGGAAGCGGCGCATCGCCTGGCGAAGTGGATGACGACGATTTGAGCAAGGCTGGATTGTGGGTCAGGCAAGTTCTTGCCGGCTTACTTTCAAAGGGCGGTGCCGCCCGTCATGCCGGCACCTTCTCCCCGTGCAGGACGGGGAGAAGGGAGGGCCGCAACCTCGCCGCTCTTTTCTGCGACGCGCCAAGTGGCGAAACCATCAACGCCAGCGCTTTTCTCCCCGTTCTTCACGGGGAGAAATGTCCGGCAGGACAATGAGGGGCAGCGCCAGCGTTCTATGATTGGCAGGACCAGTTACCCATCACCGCCCACAAACCACCAGCAAGGTCACCCGCCCGACTTCGGCACCAGCAGGGGAATGATCCGGTCGGTCTTGGCGACGGCCGGCCGTCCTGTCGAGGCGTAGGGGATGCCGAGCGCGTCCCAGGTCTCGACCAATGCGTCCTGCAGTTCGGCGATCAGCGCGTCCGAATGGAACGGCGTCGGCGTAATGCGCAGCCGCTCGGTGCCGCGCGGCACCGTCGGGTAGTTGATCGGCTGGATATAGATGCCGTGCACGCCGAGCAGGCGGTCGCTGGCCATCTTGCAGAGCTCGGGATCGCCGACCAGCACGGGCACGATGTGGGTGGGCGATTCCATCACCGGCAGGCCGGCGGCGGCAAGCACTTCCTTGGTCCGCGACGCCTGGCGCTGCTGCGCCTCGCGCTCGGCCTGCGAGCGCTTGAGATGCCGGATCGAGGTGGTGGCGGCGGCGGCGACAGCCGGCGGCAGCGCCGTGGTGAAGATGAAGCCCGGCGCGTAGGAGCGCACGGCGTCGATCACAGCGCTGGTGCCGGTGATATAGCCGCCGAGCGTGCCGAAGGCCTTGGCCAGGGTGCCCTCGATGATGTCGATGCGGTCGGCCAGCCCCTCGCGCTCGGTGATGCCGCCGCCGCGCGCACCGTACATGCCGACGGCATGGACCTCGTCGATATAGGTCATGGCGTTGTAGCGCTCGGCGAGGTCGACGATCTGCTTGATCGGGGCGATGTCGCCATCCATCGAATAGACGCTCTCGAACACGATCAGCTTGGCGCGCTCGCGCCCCGCCGCCTGAAGCAGGCTTTCGAGATGCGCGATGTCATTGTGGCGGAAGATCTTCTTTTCGGCGCCCGAACGGCGCACGCCCTCGATCATCGAGGCGTGGTTGAGCTCATCCGAGATGATCAGGCAGTTGGGCAGCAGCCGCGCGATGGTCGAGATCGAGGCCTCGTTGGAGACGAAACCGGAGGTGAAGACCAGCGCTGCTTCCTTGTCGTGCAGGTCCGCCAGCTCAAGTTCGAGCTCGACCAGCGGGTTGCTGGTGCCGGAGATGTTGCGGGTGCCGCCGGCGCCCGAGCCCATCTTGCCGGCCGCCTTCTGGAAGGCGGCGATGACGTCCGGATGCTGGCCCATGCCGAGATAGTCGTTGGAGCACCAGACGGTGATCTCCTGGGCGCGGCCGTTGGAACGCCAAATGGCGCGCGGGAACTTGCCGACGATGCGTTCGAGGTCGGCGAAGACGCGGTAGCGCCGCTCCGCGTGGAGCTGGTCGATCGCTTCCTCGAAGAACCGCTGGTAGTTCATGTCGCCTTCCCAATTTTGCGCCGGATCATAGTCATTGCCCCATTCGGCGTCCACCGGCCGCTTCCGGTCAAAATGCCACGCCCCGAGCCTGTTTCTAACGACCACGGATCGTGGCCTATTCCCTTGATGTGGATCAACTTTGTTTCAGTACGATGCCTTGGGCTCCGGCGACTGTTACGCATTTGACACTGGAGTTTTATTCGCCTTGCGGCGCGCTTTCCAGTAAGGCGGCCTTGAGACAGTTTCCAATAAATCTTGATCAGCGAGGATACGGATGGCGGTTTTGGTGACGGGCGGTGCCGGTTATATCGGCAGCCATATGGTCTGGGAGCTCCTGGACGCGGGCGAGAGCGTCGTCGTTCTCGACCGGCTTTCGACCGGTTTCGAATGGGCGGTGGCGCCGGAGGCCAAGCTCGTCGTTGGCGATGTCGGCGATCGTGAACTGGTCGGCCAGATCATCAGGGACAACAAGGTCGACGCCATTATCCATTTCGCCGGCTCGATCGTGGTGCCCCAATCGGTCGCCGACCCCCTCGGCTACTATGAGAACAACACTTCCAAGACGCGCACGCTGATCGAGACCGCGGTGCGCGAGGGCGTGCCGCATTTCATCTTCTCCTCCACCGCCGCCGTCTATGGCGGCGCCGGGCTGGAGCCGGTGCGCGAGGATGCGCGGCTGGCGCCGGTTTCGCCCTATGGCCTGTCCAAGCTGATGAGCGAATGGATGTTGCGCGACGCGGCGAAGGCGCATGATATCCGCTACACGGCGCTGCGCTATTTCAACGTCGCCGGCGCCGACCCCAAGGGCCGTACCGGGCAGTCGACGCCAGGCGCCACGCATCTGATCAAGGTCGCCTGCGAGACCGCGCTCGGCAAGCGCCCCTTCATGCAGGTGTTCGGCACCGATTATCCGACGCCGGACGGCACCTGCATCCGCGATTACATCCATGTCAGCGACCTGGCGGCGGCACACCGGCTGGCGCTGCAGCGGCTGCGCGCCGGCGGAGAGAGCCTTGTCGCCAATTGCGGCTACAGCCACGGTTACTCGGTGCTGGAAGTCATCGACAGCGTGCGCCGCGCCTTCGGCCGTGATTTCGAGGTCAAGATGGGCGATCGCCGTCCGGGCGACGCCGCCGCCATTGTCGCCAATTCCGAGCTTGCCCGCGCCGAGCTTGGTTGGACGCCGCAGCGCGACGATCTCGATCGGATCGTTGCCGACGCGCTGGCCTGGGAGCGGATTTTGACGGGGAAGAATTCGGCGAGGGGATAGGGGTGCTTTTGCCAGGGCCGAATTACATTTCGGTCCGCCAGCGCTGCCCCTCACCTGCCTGCCGGCATCCTTGTAACTTGTCCCTTGCCGACTCTGCTATTGCAGCAGGTGCGGTGGCGGACGAGAGACCGGAGCATCTTTGGGCCTTGAAGCCCGTGGGAGAGCGAGGGTCATCGTCCGCCGTTCCATCGACCCCGAACAGTCGCCTGGGCCGCAAGCGAAGCCCGATTAGGCAAGGATGGGATAGGATGGAAATCGTTGTTGGCATCGACGTTTCGAAGGATCGGCTGGATGTGCATGTTTTGCCGTCCGGTGAAGCGTTTTCGGTTGGT